>CAZKLA010000104.1:0-4648 GCA_964553455.1 uncultured Aquiluna sp.
GCTAGCTTGGCTAGACGCTCCTGTAGCTTCTCACGGTCGTAGTCAGAGTCAGTGTTCGAGATCTCGCGACGAATCTGCTCAACGCGGCCCTTGATCTGCTCAGAGTCGCCAGCACCCTCAACGATGGTGGTCTCGTCCTTGGTGATTACCACCTTGCGAGCGCGTCCCAGCATTGCTAGTTCGGTGTTCTCAAGCTTTAGGCCAACCTCTTCGGCGATGACAGTTCCACCGGTCAAGATTGCGATGTCCTGCAGCATTGCCTTGCGACGGTCACCAAAGCCTGGAGCCTTGACAGCTACCGACTTGAAGATGCCGCGGATTTTGTTTACAACCAAGGTCGCTAGGGCTTCGCCCTCGATGTCCTCGGCAATGATTAGCAGTGGCTTGCCTGCCTGCATAACCTTGTCAACAATTGGGAGTAGGTCCTTCATGTTGGAGATCTTGTTGTTGGCGATCAGGATGTAAGCATCCTCCAGGATTGCCTCCTGGCGCTCTGGGTCGCTCACCATGTAGGCAGAGACATAGCCCTTGTCAAAGCGCATACCCTCGGTTAGCTCTAGCTGGATGCCGAAGGTGTTTGACTCCTCAACGGTTACAACACCCTCCTTGCCAACCTTGTCGATTGCCTCGGCGATGATCTCACCGATGACCGAGTCACCCGCAGAGATCGAAGCGGTAGCAGCAATCTGCTCCTTGGTCTCCACTGGTACAGCCATCTTCAAAAGAGCCTCGGTAACCGCGGCAGACGCCTTGTCGATACCGCGCTTTAGCGAGATTGGGTCTGCGCCAGCAGCTACGTTGCGAAGGCCTTCCTTTACTAGCGCCTGGGCTAGCACGGTTGCGGTGGTGGTTCCGTCACCGGCAACATCGTCAGTCTTCTTAGCAACTTCCTTGACCAGCTCAGCGCCGATCTTCTCTAGTGGGTCGCTTAGCTCGATTTCCTTGGCGATCGATACACCATCGTTGGTGATGGTAGGTGCGCCCCACTTCTTCTCGAGAACGACGTTGCGTCCACGAGGTCCAAGGGTCACCTTTACGGTGTCTGCCAGAATGTTTAGGCCGCGCTCTAGTCCGCGACGAGCATCTTCATTGAAGTGAATGTTTTTTGCCATTTGGGTTTCTCCCGTTTGCAGTTAAAGATTTGATTTAGCACTCGGCATAGTTGAGTGCTAATACATTTTTAGCACTCTCAGGACAAGAGTGCAAGTGAAAGGCCGATGTGCTTTCGCACACCGGCCTGACTTGAGATCTTTGTTCTACTAGATAACGTTGACGTTCTCGGCCTGAGGGCCCTTGTCACCGGTCTTTACGTCGAACTCGACTCGCTGGTTTTCCTTCAATTCGCGGTAACCATCGGTCTGGATAGCGGAGAAGTGTACGAATACGTCTGGACCGCCGTCCTGAGTGATGAAACCAAAACCCTTTTCAGAGTTGAACCACTTTACGGTTCCTTGTGCCATGTTGATGCTCCTGATGCAATTCCGGCATTCGAGTACTTCACGAATGCATCGGGCTTCAACCTAGGTCCCACTCCGACATCCCCACTTTACGCACAAATGCTGGAAAAGCAAAGGAATTGAATAACCTATTTATTGTGTTACTAAAGGGTTATAAAGCCAGTTAGCGAAAGTTGGATTGATGTACGAAGTCTATAAAACCGATGAGCAGTGGAAATCTGAGCTGACCGAGTTCGAATATCACGTGCTTCGCATGGCTGGAACCGAGCGCGCTTACACCGGTGAGCTACTGGATGAAAAGCGGGCTGGAAGCTATCACTGCCGCGGTTGTGATGCCTTTTTGTTTGAGGCAGACACCAAGTTTGACTCGCACTGTGGTTGGCCAAGTTTCTACAAGCCGCAAGACAACGACGCTATTGAATACGTCGAGGACCGCGCTCACGGAATGGTTCGGACCGAGGTGCGCTGCTCAAAGTGCGGTGGTCACCTGGGACACGTTTTTGATGATGCCCCCCAGACTCCAACCGGAGATCGCTACTGCATTAACTCTGTGAGCATCACTTTCAAACCAGCTCAGTAGAGTTGAGCCATGGCTAAAGTTTCTGCTGGCACTGGCTCAATTTATGGGTTTGGCTTTATTGGTGCGGTGATCTACTACATCTCAACCGCAACCGACTTCTGGATGGGATTGTTGGGATTTCTGAAGGCATTGGTTTGGCCAGCGTTCTTGGTTTATGAACTTCTAAATTCTTTAGGCGCTTAGCCTCTTGGGCACGCTGCTAAACGTTGTAGCCATTGTGCTGGGGTCAGCACTCGGCGTGCTTTTGGGCAATCGACTTTCAGAAAAGATGAGTCGCACCCTCACCGATGCCATGGGGCTTATTGTTCTGGTGATCGGTGCCCTAAACCTCGCGGACCTTAGCGATGAAGCATTCGCCAATGCCACCGGAATCTTCCCAACCATCCTCGTGGTGCTGGCAGCACTGATTCTTGGTGGAGTTACCGGATCGCTTCTCAAGATTGAGGAACGCTTGGAGCAGTTTGGGGTCTGGCTTCAAGCCAAGACCAAAGGCAAGGGCGACAAAGACCTCTTTATCCAGGGCTTTGTAAATGCGGCGCTGCTGTTCACCATTGGACCGATGGCAATCCTCGGCGCCCTGCAGGATGGTCTGGGAGAGGGTTTTGACATTCTGGCGCTCAAGTCCACGCTGGACGGCTTCACCTCGGTGGCATTCTCGGCGACCATGGGCTGGGGAGTTGCCTTCTCTGCGATTCCAGTGGGGCTATGGCAGGGGCTACTAACGATTCTTTCTGCGAGCGTTGGCTCTGTGCTTTCCCAGGCTGCGGTTGCTTCGATCACCGCAACCGGTGGGATTTTGCTTCTTGGAACTGGCTTGCGCGTGCTTCAGATTCGCATGGTTTCAGTGGCGGATCTTTTGCCAGCGCTCGTTTTTGCTCCGGTGATTACCTTGGTGCTAGCCACTACCCTCGGCCAGTAATTCGAGCAACGTCTCCCAAAATCGCATCAAACTCCGCTTCGGTCATCAATCCAAGCTGAGCGGCGGATTGCTTTACAGACAACTTGTGCTCCTGCGCATGCTTGGCAATTAGCGAGGCAGCCTCGTAGCCCAGAGTTGGGGCTAGTGCGGTAACAAGACCGATCGAGTTCTCAACCGTGTATTTCAGGTATTCAACATTGGCGGTGATTCCATCGATGCAGAAGTCCGCAAGAATCTGGCAGGCCTTGCGCAGGTATACCAGGTTCATCATTAGCGACCTAGCGATGATTGGCTCGAAGGCATTGAGCTGCAACTGCCCAGCCTCTGATGCCATGGTTACGGTTAGGTCATTGCCAATCACCTGGAAAGCAATTTGATTTACCGCCTCAGGGATAACCGGGTTCACCTTGCCCGGCATGATTGAAGATCCGGCTTGGCGGGCCGGCAGATTGATCTCGCCGAAACCGGCCCTTGGGCCCGAAGAGAGCAGTCTGAGGTCATTAGAGATCTTTGACATCTTGGTGGCCAAGCGCTTTAGCACGCTGGATATGGAGATGAAGACACCGGTGTCGCTGGTGGCCTCAATTAGGTTCTCAGCCAACCTAAACGGGTGCTCGCAAATCTCACTCAAGATATCCACCACCAGCTCGGCATAGCCATCTGGCGTATTGAGCCTGGTGCCGATAGCAGTGCCACCAAGGTTGAGCTCGCTGAGCAGCGGGATGATTTCGCGAAGCCGGCTTTGGTCCTCACCCAAGGTGAGCGACCAAGCGGTGAACTCCTGGCCGAGGGTCATTGGCACCGCATCTTGCAGCTGGGTGCGACCCATCTTTATAACGTCTTTGAATTCAACTGCCTTGGCATCGATTGCCTTGCGCAGGTAATCCACCTGCTTCATAAGGGCCAAGCTCTCGATGATCAGCGAGACCTTGATGGCCGTTGGGTAAACGTCATTTGTTGACTGGGAAGCGTTTACGTGATTCAGCGGATGAATCTTGTCGTATTCACCCTTGCTGAATCCAGCAATCTCTAGAGCTCGGTTGGCGATTACCTCGTTGGCATTCATGTTGGTGGAGGTGCCGGCACCACCTTGAATAGCGTCCACCGTAAACTCGGCATCCCACAACCCATCCCGCACCTCAATCGAGGCGGCGATGATTGGATCGGCGACTTCCTTGGTGATTACATCAAGCTCTAGGTTTGCCCTCGCAGATGCTTCCTTGATGAAGCCCAGACCGCGCACTAGGGAGCGATAGTGCCCGATGGGGACTCCGGTAATTGGAAAGTTTTCAATGGCTCTAAGGGTATGAATTCCCCAGTAGGCGTTGGCGGGGATTTCGCGCTCCCCAAGAAGATCGTGCTCTAACCTCGTTGTCATCACACGCTCTAGTATCTCGCACTTTTAGGGAGTTAGGCTAAAGGCATGGAACTATGGGAAGCAACAAAGCTCGCACTCAAGCAATACGCCACTTTCACAGGTCGCTCATCAAGACCGGACTACTGGTACTTCATCCTGACCTTGGTTATTGCGAACGCCGCGCTGTCAATCATTTGGGATGATCTGGCCAACGTTTTGACAGTTCTAACGCTGGTTCCCGCTCTGGCTGCGGCAGCAAGAAGATTGCGTGATGCTGGATTGTCGATGCACAATTTCTGGTGGCTAGCGCTCCCAGTTGTTGGATGGATTATCTT
>CAZKLA010000105.1:0-4609 GCA_964553455.1 uncultured Aquiluna sp.
CTCCTACAAGTAGATCCCGCATTGTATTGGCAGAAGAAGAAATAGAAGATGATCCATGGGCAAAGCTCGCCAATGGTTGATCTACATTTAGGAGATTGCTTAGAGGTAATGAAACAGATTCCAGATAAATCTGTAGATGCCATTATTTGTGATTTGCCTTATGGCACTACTGCCTGCAAGTGGGATTCTATAATTCCTTTTGAGCCATTATGGGAACAATACAGCCGAGTTATTAAAGATAGTGGGGCTATTGTTTTATTTGCTAGTCAGCCATTTACAAGTATTTTAATTATTTCAAATCTTAATATGTTTAGATATAGATGGATTTGGGAAAAAGAGCAAGGTGGAAATTTTCAATTAGCTAAATTGCAGCCATTAAATACAGTAGAAGATATTTGTGTTTTTTCTAAAGCAAAAACAGCGAATGGTGCAAAATTAAATATGAATTATTATCCAATTATGGTTGATAGAGAAAAACCTAGCAAAAGCGGTGGAAAACCATCTGTATCCGATTTGCTTAATAAAAACTCCATGGTAGCTTTAAAAAAAACTTATACACAAAGCTATCCAAAAAGCATACTTAAATTTAATAAAGATCATAGTTCTATAAGGTTGCACCCAACTCAAAAGCCTGTAGATTTATTAGAATATCTTGTAAAAACCTATACTAATGAAGGTGATACAGTATTAGATAATTGCATGGGTAGCGGTAGCACAGGAGTTGCTTGTAAGAATTTGAATAGAAATTTTATTGGTATAGAAAAAGATGCCAATTATTTTGAAATTGCTAAAAGTAGAATAAATGCCTGATTATCATCAGATCGCATCTGATTATGTAACAGATGTGTTGCAAAATAAGGTCTTAAGTAACAAATATGTTAAGTTAGCCTGTAGAAGGCAGCTTGATGATTTGATGAATGAGGGAACTTCGGGTTTTCCCTATGTATATGATCCAGCCAAAGGCACTAGGGTTTGTCAGTTTGTAGAGCAACTCCCGCACATCAAGGGCAAGCTCGCAGGGGAAAAGATCAAGCTAGAGCCTTGGCAAGTCTTTATCCTAATGACTGCTTTCTCTTGGGTTCATAAGGACACAGGCTATAGGAGATTCCGCAGGGTTTATATTGAAGTTCCTAGGGGCAATGGCAAGTCCGCCATGAGTTCAGCCATTGGGCTTTATATGCTCTGCGCAGATAATGAAGGTGGCGCTGAAGTCTATAGCTTCGCAACTACTAGGGATCAGGCTAAGATTGTTTTCGGTGATGCGCAGCAGATGGCTAGGAGAACTGCTGGCTTGAGGTCGCATTTTGGCATTGAGGTAAATGCGCATAATATCAATCAGCTAAAAACCGCATCTAAATTTGAAGCTCTAAGCGCTGAAGGCTCTACTTTAGATGGTCTAAATACACACTTTGCCATCATTGATGAGCTTCATGCTCATAAGACTAGGGCAGTTTATGATGTTGTAGAAACTTCTATAGGTAAAAGAACTCAGTCTATGCTGTGGGTTATCACTACAGCAGGCACAAATAGGGCGGGTATTTGCTATGAAGTTAGGGGCTTTGTCCGCAAAGTTTTAGAGAAAACTGGCACAGATGAAACCCAATTTGGCATTATTTATGGACTAGATGAAAAAGATGATGATTGGACTACAGAGGAAGCGCTAAAAAAGGCTAATCCTAATTGGGGGGTTTCGGTCATGCCTGAAGTTTTACTTCCCCTACAGGCAAAAGCCATGAGTATGCCTAGCGCTGCCAATAACTTCAGGACTAAGCATCTAAATGAATGGGTGAATGCGGATGTAAGCTGGATGGATATGAGAGCTTGGGATGCCTGCGCAGATCCTTCGCTTTCTGTAGAAGATTTTGAAGGAGAGCCTTGCTTCTTGGCTTTGGACTTGGCTTCTAAAACTGATATTGCAGCACAAATCAAACTTTTTGAGAGAGGTGGTCATTACTATGCATTTGGTGATTACTATCTGCCTAGAGAAACTGTAGATAAAGGGGAGAACTCTCAATACTCAGGATGGGAATCCCTAGGCTTACTTACTGTTACTGATGGCGCAATCATTGACTTTATGGTTATAGAGAATAAAATTCTAGAAGATTGCAAGCGCTTTTCAGTAATTGAAGTTCCCTATGATCCATTTCAGGCTACTCAATTATCTATGAGGTTGCTCAATCAAGGAATAAATATGGTTGAGGTTCGCCCTACTGTGTTGAATTTTTCTGAGCCAATGAAGCAATTAGAAGCATTGGTCTTAGATAAGAAGTTTCATCACAATGGCGATCCAGTTCTTACTTGGATGGTGAGCAATGTAGTATGTCATATGGATGCAAAGGACAATATCTATCCAAGGAAGGAAAGGCATGAGAATAAGATTGATGGAGTGGTAGCTTTGATTATGGCATTGAGCAGGGCTATTGCAAATAGTAATGAGGTAGGAACTCTTGATGATTTCCTAGCTAATCCAATAAGGCTCTAATATGGCATGGTATTCAACTTTATTATTTGGCTTCGGCAGGGCTGGCAATAGACAGGCTGGTTTGCAGCAAGCCAATGCAGGATCATATCAGGTCGCAAATGTTACAGTTAATGAAGATACTTCTCTAAAGCTCTCGGCAGTTTGGGCTTGTGTAAGATTACTCTCTGAAACAGTTGGCGGATTGCCCATCAACTGCTACAGAATTCAAGATGATGGCACTAGGGTATTAGATAACAGCCATCCGCTTGCTGAACTCTTTTCCAATAAGCCAAATAAATATCAAAACCGCTTAGAGTTCTTTGAAACTATGACCATGCAGCTTGCCTTGCATGGCAATGCCTATGCGCACATTACTAGGGGAACTGGTAAGCGGATTGTGAGCCTTTTGCCATTGATGGCAGAGCAAATGGAAGTAGCCTTGCTTAAAGATGGCACAGTTACTTATAGATATAACTCAGGAACTAATGTTTCAGTTTACAGCGCTGATAGCATTTGGCATATTAAGCTAATGAGCAATGGCATTGTCGGTCTATCGCCCCTTGCTTATGCCCGCAACTCTATTGGAATCGGCATTGCTGGAGATGATAGGGTTAAGACTTTGGCATCCAATGGCTTCAAGCCTACTGGAGTTTTGACCATTGATAAGCTCTTAAAGCCTGAGCAGAGAGAGCAGATCAGAGCAGCCTTCGCAGATTTGCAGCAAGGTTCAGGAGATCCGCTAAGAGTTTTAGAAGCAGGAATGACTTATCAGCAAGTTTCTATGAATCCTAAAGATGTTCAGCTTCTAGAAACCCGCAGATTCCAAATTGAAGATATTGCTCGCTTCTTTGGTGTGCCTTCTGTGTTGATTAATGACACAGCAGCAAGCACCACATGGGGATCAGGTATCCAGCAGATAGTAGAGGGCTTTTACAAGCTAGGACTGCGCCCATATCTTGAGAGATATGAATCAGCCATCCGCAATAGCCTGCTTTCCATTGAAGATAAGCGCAACTATGAATTTGAGTTTGATTTTGGCGCACTCTTGCGGGGTGATGAGCAAACCCGCTATCAAACCTACAAAGAAGCCATTATGTCAGGCTTCAAAACCATCAATGAATGCAGGCAGAGAGAAGGATTAGAGCCAATTACAGGCGGAGATGTGGCATATTTACAGGCTCAAATGACACCAATTACTACTCTTTCTAACCCACAGCCAGCACAAACTGAGCAGATTTTGGGTGCAATGAGTAATATGGACAGGGAATTAAAGGCAGAAATTTCATCTTTGAAGAATGAAAAAGAGCCTTTGAAGGTGGATTTAAACCCAAATATCACAGTAGAAAGCACTCCAATTAACCTAACTTTGAAGCAAGAATCTGATGGAAAGCCATCAAAAAAGAAGATTAAGTTAGTTAGAGATGAAAAAGGTAATGTAACAGGCGCAGAAAGCACAGAGGAATAATTATGGCAATCACTACAGCAATTTGTAACTCATACAAGCAAGAGATCTTAGAGGGAGTTCATGCTTCTACTGATACTTATAAGATTGCTCTTTACACTTCTTCGGCTACTTTGGGCGCAAGCACTACAGCCTACTCAGCTACTAATGAGGTTAGTGGCGCTGGCTATGATGCAGGCGGGAAAACCCTTACAGGCTTTGTAAGCGGATTATCAACTGGCACAGCTTATATTACTTTTGATGATCCATCTTGGACTTCTTCCACAATCACAGCTAGAGGATGCCTGATTTATAACTCAAGCAAATCTAATAAAGCTGTAGCTTGCTTTGACTTTGGGTCAGATGTTATCTCTGTAAGCGGAACTTTTACCATTGATCTTCCAGCAGCAGGGGCAAGCGCACTCATTAGAATTGCCTGATGGCACTCTTTGATAGTGTATTAGGAGATTTTGACAATCAGCCTAATAATTTTGATGATTGGACAGAGCCTTCAGTTTTATTTGATGATGGCTTTGGACTTTTTGATTCCGCACTAAATAATTTTGATGATGGCGGGTTAAATAGCGCAACTGCTACTTTAACTGGCATCCAATTAACTGCTTCAGCAGGCAATATTGCTGAAATTGTTTCTGATTCTATACAAATATCAGGGATAACCCTTACTTCTAGCGCAGAAACCATATCTG
>CAZKLA010000106.1:0-4562 GCA_964553455.1 uncultured Aquiluna sp.
CGGATACCACTGCCGCTATATCACCAATTGGGTCAAGGTAAAGATTCGCTGGGGTCTAACTGTCGACCAAATCGAGATGGCAACTCTAAGCCGGTTCGCGAAAACTTGCGGCTGAAGCTACCTGAGGCTGGCGTCGAAGAAGCCCACCAAAGCGGTGGCGTAGCGCTCGGTCTCCGAGAGCATGCCCTCGGTGTGATCGGCACCGACGAAAGTCTCAAGTTTGATATCGGCGCCAACCGACTTGGCGTATTCATAAAAGTCAACTGAGGACTGATACTTCAAACGCTGATCGGCGTCACCGTGCAGGATCAGCATCGGCCTGTCACCAGCCTTCTCGATTGAAGTTTTAACCGATGTTTCCGCGAGGTTTACACCGTGGAAAACCAGTGCGGCACCCTGAGCAAACTGCCACAGGAAGCCAGGGAAGCCCTGGAACTCAACCTCCTGGGTTGCGGCAGCGTTGAAGTCAAAGATTGTGCCCTCCATGGCAAAAGCAGAAACCAAATCGGACTTGGCCGGCACCATCGAGGTTGCGATTGCTCCACCTGACACACCAAACATGCCAAGGGCGGTTGCCGGAATGCCCTTCTCGGTGTTTAGCCATTTGGCAACCGCGGCAAAGTCAGATGATTCCTCCTGGCCAGCCGAGTGACGACCATCAACGCAGGTTGACTCACCCGCATCGCGTTGGTCAACCAGCAGCACGTTGTAGCCACCCTTTACCAACATTGCGGTTGGTAGCAGGGTGTTGAAGTCTTGCTTGCTAGTGCCGATGCCGTGGGTAACGATTACCGTCTTTTTGGTTTCGTCGAAGTGTGGTGCGATCCACCAGGCGGCCAACTCAACGCCATCGGCAACCGGGATTCTTACATCTTCATAGGCAACGTCAGTTAGCCACCAGTCGCTTAGGTCGTAATCCACCCATTTGTTCCAACCCTCACCTGGGAATGGACCATTGTCTTTCCCCGCGGTGTAGAACTCAGCTGGAGTGTGGCTCACATCGTCAGCGTTTACTGCGCAATTCACCTTGGTGCCGGTGGTGTAGATGTAGTCACCAACCGCTAGACCGCCGCCAGCAACCAGTAGCACTAGACCGGCAGCAATACCTGTAATCACCCTTGATTTGCGCATGAGGGGAGGGTAGCACAGCCGACTATCACCTGAATCCACAACCCGAGCAACGCGAGCGAATCAAGCCTGGGCCTAAGACTTCCAAAGTCCCCGTAAAGGTCTAGAGACCCTAGCCCATAGCTAAATCGTGACATTGCCCTATCGATAATGTCACCCCTTAGTGTTACCTTGATTCTTGGGTGACAGGTGCTTGTTGCGCCTGTCGATTGGGGTAAAAATGAGCAAGAGTTTTTCAAGGGTTCTAGCAGTCGCCACAGCAACAGTATTGATGCTGTTAGGGCAGGGCACGATTGCCATGGCTGCCAATGAGCAGTCCTTCCAGGGCGAAGAGATTATCGCCAATCAGCTGATCGTTCAGCTTGAGAAGGATGCCCCTGCTGCGCAGGAAGTCTTCGACAGTGGCTCTGTTCTCAGCTACTCAGCGATTGGCCTGGATGGTGCTGGCACCTACCTGGTCAAAGTAAACCCTTTTGACTCACTCTCCACCAACCTGTCTCGTATTGAGGCTCTCGATGGCGTTGAATTCGCCGAGCCCAACTACGAAGTTGAGCTGCAGAACACCAGCAATGATGCGAGATATACCAGTGGCGAGATGTGGGGTCTCTATGGCTCTACCTCTAGTTCAACCACCAGCCCAACCAGTTCAAACGGTGTAGATGCCGCCGGCGCATGGGCCAAAGGCCACACCGGATCTCGCCAGGTTTATGTCGCGGTCATCGACTCAGGAATTAATGTTTCTCACTCTGACCTTGCCGCCAACATTTGGACCAATGCCCAAGAAGTTCCAGGCGATGGCATCGACAACGACAACAACGGCTTCATTGACGACATCAACGGCTACGACTTTCTAAACAACGACGGCAGTGTCTTTGACGTCAACGAGCACCCACACGGCACTCACGTTGCTGGAACCATTGGTGCTGTTGGCGGCAATGGCATCGGAGTCACCGGTGTCGCATGGGGCGTAACCATGATCTCCGCGAAGATTGTGAACTCTCAGGGCCAGGCTTCCATCGCAAATGCGATTTCAGCTATCGACTACATCACCATGCTTCGCATGAAAAAAGGTCTAGATATCATCGCGACCAATAACTCTTGGGGTGGCACTGCTTACTCACGTGCTCTCGAGAACGCCATCAAGCGCGGTGGCGATGTTGGAATCATCTTCGTTGCTGCAGCAGGAAACGATGCCACTGACATCGGAACCACTGCCCAGTACCCAGCGGCCTACGACTGCACCACCCCACACCGCCCATTTGACTGCGTGGTTTCGGTGGCAGCTATCGATCAGGCCGGCAACCTAGCCAGCTACTCAAACTTTTCCTCAACCAGAGTTGACCTAGCGGCACCTGGAACCAACATTCTTTCCACCTCCGGTGACGGTTACGCCACCTTGAGTGGAACTTCGATGGCAACCCCACACGTCACCGGAGCAATCGCACTTTGCTTGGGCGCTTTCCGTGGAGTGACCGCCGAGCAAGCTATTGCGAAGGTCAAGTCCACAACGACTGCTATGGGCACTTTGGCCGGCAAGGTTGCCACCGGTGGACGCCTAAATGCCTCAGCACTTGTTGACAGCTGTGCGGCAGAGAGCACCGCGCTTTCTGGCGCAATCACAAACACCAAGTTGTCTGCGCTTTACACCGACCGCATGCGTGTCGACTGGGATGACACCGTTGCTGGTGACTTCGAGCAGGAGCTACAGATCTCGGTTGGACCAAACGGTTGTGCTGGGCCTTTCTCGCACTTCGGTTACATCGGCCCAGGACTCACCGCACTCCCAGTGTTCAACCTGCAGGAAGCTCAGTTCTACTGCTTCCAGGTCCGCGGCATTCGAGATGCGGCCACCACCGCGTGGAATAAGTCCAACGTTGCAATCACCTGGACCAGCAATCTGCCATACATCACCGGAAAGGTGACCTTGGCAGATGGCGTGACTCCGGTTGCGAAGATGCCGGTGCGCTGGATCGCCAATGGTGCGAACCCTGGTTCTGACAACCAGAACACACTTTTGGCCTACACCAACCTCGCGGGTGAGTATGTTCTTCAGGTGCCAAACGGCACCGAAGGTGAGCTGTTTATCAACACCCCACGCTGGGCCAACCGAGGCCTTGACACTATTCCACCAACCCCTTGGGGCATGGAGGCCGGTGGCAAGCTCACCATCACTCAGGACACCGTTGTTGATATTCGAGTGCCAAGCATCAAGACCGTCACGGTCACCGTGCTACAGCACGGCACCAACCAGCCAGTGGTTGGTGGCAAGGTGCAGTACTCGGGTTACACCAAGAGCTGTATCAATGGCAGCTACACCCCATTCACCGGTGCCACCCAGCCACGCTGTTTGACCTGGCCAGCTGGATATGCACACTCCGGCCCAGTAACGAACTCGCAAGGAAAAGTAACGCTGTCGCTATTCGACACCCAGCACCTTGCCGATCCAACCCATGAATTCATGGTCCTTGACCCTCAGAACGAGGCAAAGAGCACCCTGTTCACGCTGACGCCAACCTCAAGTGCGAACGTCACCGTAATCATGAACCCACCGGTGGTCTTCTCGGGCAAGGTCTTGATGTCCGACGGCGTGACTCCGGTCGCGGGCGCTGTGGTGAACTGGCTCAACGATGGCCAGTACGCAGGCTTGGAGAACTCCAACTCGCTAAAGGCAACCACCAACAGCAGTGGTCAGTACTCGCTTTCGGTGCCATCCGGAACGCTGGGACGCCTGTTTGTATCTACCAGCCGCTCCCCAAGAAACACATCGCCAACCAACCCACAGCTACCTTGGGGTCTTGAAGCAGGCGGTATGACTAGCTCGACTGTGAGCCGAGAGATCAACCTGGTTATGCCAGCTCAGAACATGGTGACCTTCAACATCACCAACGGTTCAACCGGAGCTTCTATGTCTGGAGCGATCTTGGAGTTCTCTGGCTTCACCAAGACCTGTAGGGCTGGCACTTACACACCATTCCCAGGTGCGACCAGCCCAGCCTGTACCTCTTGGCCAGCTGGTTACTCTCACTCCGCTCCGAGGGCAAACTCCTCCGGCGTCGTGAGAATTGCCGTCTTTGCTCCGCAGCACCTGGCAACCAGCGCTTTGAAGCACGACTTCGTTGTGCGCGACCCGAGCGACACCTCGCGCGCCACTAACGTGAGCGTCACCCCTTCCGCGGATATGACCCAGAACGTTGTGATGAACCAGCCGGTGACAGTCACCGGCAAGGTCTTTATGGCGGATGGCACCACCCCGGTTTCCGGTGCTCCGGTTAAGTGGCTAAACGATGGCCAAAATGGAGGATCCGACAACCAGAATGCCATCACGGTGGTTACCAACGCCAGCGGTGAGTATTCAATTACCGTGCCTAACGGCAGCCCAGGTAAGTTGTTTGTAAACACCTCTCGCAGGCCAAACAGCGCAACCCCAACCTCGC
>CAZKLA010000107.1:0-1967 GCA_964553455.1 uncultured Aquiluna sp.
AAATTAGGCTATACCAAAAAAGTAAGCTGGACTGATTTCTTAATCGGCTATGACTTTGAAGAAGAAAAACCAAAGCGCAAGCCTGCTGCTAAAAAGCCAGCTAAGAAAACAGCAACTAAAAAGACAGTCCGCAAGAAGGTGTAGTCATGGCAGATGATTTCTTAGATCCATATAAGTATGGCAAGCTAGTAGCTCAATTTGAACAGATGGAAAAAAAAGTAGATGCAATGGAATCTGATATTAAAAAGCTACTTGCTATGGCAGAAAGATCTAAGGGATCTCTGTGGGCGCTTATGGGTGTAGCTTCTGTAGGCGGTGGGGTCATTACCTATATTGCTGAATTCTTCATCAAAAAATGAATCTCCAAGTAAATGATTCCTTATCCAAATGGAATAAGACAGAGGAATTCAAACTACAAGTAGCTAGAAGCCAAATCAGAGGGCATAGCATTCGGCATATTTTTGGCTATAACCCTGATATTGATTCAGGAGTAGAAGAAACCATTTGGACTGCTGGCGGTCTATACACCCATGCCAGTTCGCCCACAATAATGACAGTAAGCTCTACTAGCGCTTCTGATACTGCTGCTGGAGTAGGCGCTAGGCAGATCTATATTCTTGGCATTAACTCTACAGGCAATGAAGTAAATGAGATAGTTACCCTAAATGGGCAAACTGCTGTAAATACTTTTCATACCTACACAGAGATTCAATATGCATTAGTAACTTCTGTAGGCTCTACTAGGCATAATGTAGGCAATATTTCTATTGGCACAGGCACAGTAACAGCAGGAGTTCCTGCGGTAATTTATGGGCATATTCTTGCTACAGAAAATGGCTCACTTATGGGTCATTACACAGTTCCCCTAGATTACACAGGCTATCTTATTGCTGGATCTGTATCCACAGGCGCAACTCAGGCTGCTAAAAATATTACTGCAAGGCTTAAATATAGGACTGCAAGCGACATCATCCACACAGCAGCTATAGTAGTTTTTAACACAGGCAAAGCAGATTTTGCTTTTGACTATCCTATTAGAGTAGAGAGTGGCGGATGCATATCTGCTACTGCTGTTTCATCTTCAGATAATGAAAGAGTTTCTTGCTACTTTCAGCTACTTTTAATTAAGAATCAGGAATAATTATGATCTTAGAAACCATCATTGGCGCTTTAGTTCCTGTAGGCATAGAGGGCATTAAGCAAGTTATTGGCAAGTTTGCTGGTGGAGTTCGCCCTACTACTATTGCAGAGCAGATTGAGCTAGATAAATCTGAGATCTCCCGCATGGAAGCCATTGCAAAGCTAGATAATCCTTTTGGGCAGCCTAGCCAATGGGTAATAGATCTAAGGGCTTCTGCTAGGTATATTGGCGCATTAGTGGTGATTGCTTTGGGCATCAGCACTCTTTATCTGCCTGTAGATCCATACATCCAGCGCATAGGCTTGGAAGCTGCCAATATTGCATTCGGTTTCCTATTTGGAAGCAGAATCATGGCTAATCTTTCTAAGAAATGAACTCTGAGCATTTAATAGCGCTTGGCATTCATCCTAACTGGTATGATGCATTGCAACACACCTTTAATAAGTATGAGATCAACACCATCAAAAGGCAGGCTCATTTCATAGGGCAATGCGCCCATGAGAGCAACTGGTTCAAAACCCTAGAGGAAAATCTAAACTACTCTGCCAATGGCTTGATGGCTATTTGGGGTTCTAGATTTCCTACTTTAGAAGTAGCTCAAATGTATGCAAGAAACCCTGAGAAGATCGCCAATAAGGTATATGGTGGGCGCATGGGCAATATAGATGATGGAGATGGCTGGAAATACAGGGGCAGAGGAATTATCCAGCTTACAGGGCGGGAGAACTACAGGAATACAGGAAGGGCTATAGGAGTGGATTTAGAGGGCTTTCCAGAGCTTGCAGTAGTTCCTTTATATGCTTGCCTAGCTGCTGGTCATTTTTGG
>CAZKLA010000107.1:2067-3187 GCA_964553455.1 uncultured Aquiluna sp.
CTTTTGCCGATCTAGGAAAGATGCAATATTTTTCATGCCAGTTTGATAAGCGGAGAACTGGTCAAAACCCTGTGAAGGATAGAGCTTATCTCTCTAGATTTCATGGCGCTAAATTAGCTTCTTCTTTAGCTTTAATCAAAGGCTCTGCAAGATTAATTACTTCAATCTGATCCATCAATACTGCTCTGATTAGATCAATATCATTGCCTTGCCTTAACCATTTAGCAATCAATTCCTGAAGATCTTTTTCCATAGCTATCCTTAAAATGGGATTTGGTCATCTTCAATGCTGTTTTGCTTTTCTTTTGGCATTTCATCATCTCCCCTAGCTTTGAAGTTATCCTTCTGCTTTGGCTCAGAGAAGTTAAGCCAGCCATCCCATTCAATAGGGAGAGATTCAATCTTAGCGGACATTCCGCCTTGTCTTGTATCCATTACAACTCCACATTTAACCCATCTAGTCTTTTCTTCTCCAGACTTAGGATCTTTGTAAGTTCCGCTTTTAGCTATCAATTCATATTTAATTGGCATTTAGTTTCCTTTTTAACTGTGAAAGTGTTGCTTCTACTTCATTTAAGAACTGCTTTACTTCTGCTTCCATCTCTTGAATATATGAATCATCTCTATCCAAGCGCACTACAAATAATTGAAGATCATCAGGCAAGCGGGGGTCATAAGAAACAAAATCACACCATTTGCGCCCTGTGCAAGCCATTTGGCACATCATTTGAGGTATATAGCGAGCAGGCGGTTTGCCTATTTCTATATACTCAAGATGAGTTGTAGTATTGGGTGATTTGATCTCCAGTAGCCCATCTTCCCCTACTAAACCATCAGGAGAGCAGCCAAACCATTCAATAGTAGGATGATCCACAAAAGGCACTTGCTCTACAAATATCCCTTTATGGGTTTCATAAGCAATCCTAGCAAAAGGCTCTTGCTCAGTTCCCCATTGCATTGCAGAGTTAGTAAAAGAATCCACAGGCTTGCCAGTTAATCTTTCAGCTACAAGATCCATCCTGTAATTCTTGCGCCCTGCTGATTCGCCTGATTTGATCTTAGACATCACATCCGCAACTCTAGAAGCTGTAACCTTGCCTGCTCTAAGCGCCTTCCATGC
>CAZKLA010000107.1:3287-4526 GCA_964553455.1 uncultured Aquiluna sp.
TCTCATTTCATTCCTTATCATCTTCTGGTATTGGTTCAAATTGATTTACTTGAATCAGTTGAGTTTCCCCATCCTTTTCAAATTGTTTTTGTAGCTCTTTGCTCATAGCTTCAACTGCTGCTTTCCATCCAAGGGCAAAGAAATCTTCAGGCTTCTCTACTGGGGTATCAAGATTATTGAATGCTTCTAAGCAAAGTCTATTATCTATCATTTTTTCGCTTCCATTTGAAAGGGAATACTTCCATTGGTTTTTCAGGATTGACATCTTCTAAAGTTCTTCCTACCAAATCTCTAAACTCCTTCCATTTATTTTGGTAGAAAGGCTGCTCACTTGCAGGGATGTAGTTATACAGTTTGCGCCATCTGATAGTAATATCTGTGGTGCTAGGTGTGTAAATATAATCATCTTTCATTTGGTCTTACTCCTATATCTTTGTTGAGATTGTCTAGCAAGGCAGAATTCGCATTTCCATCTTCTGATCTTGCTTCCTGTTTCTACTAATTTAAAGCCATCTTCATTGCGCATTGCTTGGCAACTACTACAAAACTTCTTTTTTATTCCATCCATCTTTTAAATAGCCCCATTCACTAGCATCTATAACAGCACTCAATTTCTTGCATACATCACAGGTATCAATCCAGCATCTATATTCATGGTGCTTTGGTTTTTGAGTTCCCCATTGAGTTCCGCATTCATGACATACATTGTCAGGCTGCTCATCAGCTAGTCGCATTCATCTGCCCCTTTTTAAGGTCATAAGCATCCTTTAGATTATTTGCAAGACTTTTAAATTTCTTGAGTTTTGTGTAACCTTCAGAGAAGGCAGTTCGCAACTCGGCAGGGGTAGAGCTTGCCTGAATTTTTTGTATATACAAGGCTGCTTCTTCTTGAGGATCTTCTTCTTCATCAGGCGGTAAGCCTTCATTTTGGTAAATAAAAAGTCCAATTCCGAAGCTGGCAATACACTTTGTCAGGCAGCGCATTTGAGCATCAGAGATCTTCCTAGCATCAGGCTGCTTGATTGCATTATTCCTGTGATCCATTACTGGTAGATGCATCCGCATAGTTTTGCCAAATGCAGTTACATTGCAAAAAACCATGCAAGTATCATTGTAGAATTTGGGATCAGGGAATTCCCAAGTAGCGGTAGGGTCATGCAGCATCAACTCATCCACAGCATAAGCCCAAGAAAGGTAATTAAGAGATCCCTTCTTCTTTATCTTGCCAGTTACATCAAT
>CAZKLA010000108.1:0-4522 GCA_964553455.1 uncultured Aquiluna sp.
CTGGAGTGTGCTGGTGTTCACGACGTGCTATCGAAGTCCTTGGGATCTTCGAACACCATCAACATTGTTCACGCCACCGTTGCAGCGCTGAAGCAGCTCGAAGAGCCGCAGTCAGTTGCTGACCGCCGTGGCAAGACCTTGGCAGAGGTAGCGCCACGCCGCCTATTGCCTCAGACTGAAAAGGCAGGTGCCTAATGGCTGCTCGTCTGAAAGTTACCCAAATCAAGAGTTCAAACGGTGGCAAGCAGAACCAGCGCGATTCACTTCGCACCCTGGGCCTGAAGCGCATCGGTGACATCGTCGTGAAGGAAGACAACAAGTCTGTTCGCGGCCTGGTGCTCACCGTTGCCCACCTTGTAAAGGTTGAGGAGATCGACTAATGGCAGAAGAGAAGAAGCCAGCCGCTAAGGCTGCTGCCAAGCCAGCTGCAAAGGCTGCCCCAAAGGCAACTGCGGCCAAGGCTGCCGCTAAGCCAGCTGCTGCAAAGCCAGCGGCCAAGGCTGCCGCACCTAAGGCAACTGCAGCTAAGGCTGCAGCTCCAAAGGCTGCTGCAAAGCCCGCCGAGGAGAAGGCGCCTGCAAAGGCTGCTGCACCTAAGGCTGCCGCTGCTAAGCCAGCTGCCAAGAAGACTGAGGAAAAGGGCGAGCGCGTTCAGATCCTGAAGCTTCACCACCTTCGTCCTGCAAAGGGAGCCAAGAAGGAGAAGACTCGTAAGGGTCTTGGTGAGGGTTCAAAGGGTAAGACCGCTGGTCGTGGAACCAAGGGAACCGGTGCTCGCACCACTACCCGCTTGGGCTTCGAAGGTGGTGGCGTCAACCTAGTTATGCGCACACCAAAGCTTCGTGGTTTCAAGAACCCGTTCCGCGTTGAGTACCAGGTTGTCAACCTAGACAAGCTTTCAGAGCTCTACCCGAAGGGTGGCGCTGTCACTGTTTCCGATCTAGTTGCTAAGGGTGCAGTCCGCAAGGGCGAGCCTGTCAAGGTACTAGGCAATGGCGATGTCTCGGTTAAGCTAGAGGTCACTGTCGACAAGGTGTCCGCTTCGGCGAAGACCAAAATCGAGGCCGCTGGCGGTTCCGTTAGCGCCTAAATAGCTTCAGGGGAGTAGGTTCACCGTGTTCCAAGCCATTGCTCGTGCATTCCGCACTCCGGATTTGCGCAGGAAGCTTGCGTTTACGCTCGGAATGTTGGCAATCTTCCGTTTGGGTTCGTTTATCCCGAGCCCAAACGTTGATTACAGCAACGTCCAGCAGTGTCTAGCGCAGAGCGAGTCAACCTCTGGTCTTTACGAACTGGTGAACCTCTTCTCCGGTGGTGCATTGCTTCAGCTGTCGATCTTCGCGCTGGGCATCATGCCTTACATCACCGCGGCGATCATCACGCAGCTACTTAGAGTTGTTATTCCTCGTTTTGAGACCCTCCACAAAGAGGGACCTCAGGGCCAGGCCAAACTAACTCAGTACACCCGTTACCTAACCATCGCTTTGGGTCTATTGCAGGCAACCACCTTGATTGCGGTTGCAAGACAGGGAGCACTGTTTGGTGCGGACTGTACTCTGCCGATTCTGGTAAACACTGACCCGCTAGCCATCACCCTGATGGTCATGACCATGACCGCAGGTACTGGTCTGATCATGTGGATTGGTGAGCTAATCACCGAGCGTGGTGTTGGTAACGGTATGTCACTGCTTATCTTCACCTCGATTGCCTCGACCTTCCCAGCGAGCTTGCTGCAGATTCTGCAGACTCGTACCATCGAGATCTTCGTCATCGTTATGGCGGTTGGTTTCGTTGTGGTTGGTCTGGTTGTCCTCGTTGAGCAGTCTCAGCGCAGAATTCCAGTGCAGTATGCAAAGCGCATGGTTGGCAGCAAGTCTTACAGTGGCCAGTCCACCTACATCCCGGTCAAGGTAAACACCGCTGGTGTTATCCCGGTTATCTTCGCTTCCTCCATGCTCTACCTGCCTGCTCTGCTAGCCCAGTTCAGCCAGCCAGATGCAAACGGTCAGGTTGCTCCTTGGGTCACCTGGATCTCGACCTACCTAACTCAGAGCGACAACCCGCTCTACATGGCGATCTACTTCGCTTTGATTGTTGGATTCACCTATTTCTATGTCGCAATCACCCTCAACCCAGAGGAGATCAGCGACAACATGAAGCGCTACGGCGGCTTTATCCCTGGTATTCGTGCCGGTCGTCCGACCACCGAGTACCTAGAGTATGTAATCAGCCGCATCACTGCTCCGGGTGCCATTTACCTGGGTCTAATTGCGCTAATTCCTCTAGTTGCCTTCACAGCAATCGGTACCAACCAGAACTTCCCGTTCGGTGGAACTTCGATTCTGATCATCGTTGGTGTTGGTCTGGACACTGTCAAGCAGATCAGCGCGCAGATGCAGCAGCGCAACTATGAGGGTCTACTGAAGTGACCCGGCTTCTGATTATTGGCCCTCCAGGGGCTGGTAAGGGAACGCAGGCGGCTTTGCTGGCTGAAAGCTTCGGCATCCCGGCAATTTCAACCGGAGACATTTTTCGCTACAACGTGAAAAACCAAACCGAGCTTGGAGTGAAGGCGAAAGCCTTTATGGATCGCGGCGAATATGTGCCAGATTCACTGACCAATGATTTGGTACGAGACCGTCTCTCCCAAGCCGATGCAGCGAGCGGTTTCTTGCTTGACGGCTACCCAAGAACTGTTGACCAGGTCCAGGAGCTAGATGCCATCCTCAACGAGATGGGTCGCAAGCTCGATGTTGTGGTTCAGCTCACCGCAGATACTGACGAACTTGTTCGCAGACTTGCCGGCCGCGCAGAGCTAGAGGGTCGCGCCGATGACACGCCAGATGTAATTCGCCGCAGACTTGAGGTTTATGACGAGCAGACCGCTGTACTCATCGACATTTATGCAGCTCGAGGCTTAGTGGCGAGAATTGACGGGCTTGGCGAAATCTCAGAGGTCACCGGTCGAATCATCGAAGCACTTGAGGCTCGTGGCCTGACCCGCGATGCGTAGTAAATACGAAATCAAAACTGACGACCAAATTCGCAAGATGCGAGTCGCTGGCCTGCTAACGGCCCAAGCACTTAAGGCCGTTCGCGAAGCCGTTCGACCCGGAATTACAACCCTTGAGCTAGATCAAATTGCTGAGAAGGTAATTCGAGATGGCGGAGGCAGGCCTAACTTCCAGCTGGTTCCCGGTTATCACCACACCATTTGCGCATCCATAAACTCTGCTGTTGTCCACGGCATCCCCTCTAATCGAGTCTTGCAACCGGGCGATCTACTCTCAGTGGACTGCGGAGCGGAAGTTGATGGATGGAATGGAGATAGCGCCTTCTCAATCGTTGTCCCAGGACTAGAAAATGACCTAACTAAGCAGCGCCAAGTGCAGAGCGATGTTTGCGAGGGGTCGCTGTGGGCGGGCATTGCCGCTCTCGCCAAGGCCAAGCGACTAAATGAAGTTGGGGTTCAGATCGAGAAGTACATCTTGGACCGAGGGCCATATGGGATTTTGGAGCAGTATGTCGGCCACGGCATTGGTCGGACCATGCACGAGGATCCCGCAGTTTTCAACTACGCGGTTCGCGATGCTGGTCCGAAGGTGCAGCCTGGTTTATGTGTGGCGATTGAACCGATGATCACTGCTGGAGATCAAAAGACATTTATTCAAGACGATGATTGGACTGTTGAGACTTCGGACGGCTCCGATGGAGCACACTGGGAGCATTCGGTCGCAGTGCACTCGAGGGGCATTTGGGTGTTGACCGCTTTCGATGGCGGAGTGGCTGGTTTGGCACCCTATGGCATTACGCCAGTTTCTTTGGATTAACCACTAGCATTCGCCTCTGATATCCCCTAGGATTTTCCCTTGGCGTTTCTGCGTGAAAACCTTCTGAATTTCTCGGCTGTTTTTTGCGTGTTTGTGACGTCACAAAAGTAGTGAATAAGTGAGTGCATGGCCAATAAAGACGGCGTAATCGAGATCGAGGGATCGGTCGTTGAAGCTCTACCGAACGCAATGTTCCGTGTTGAGTTGACCAACGGACACCTAGTCCTAGCCCACATCTCGGGCAAGATGCGTCAGCACTACATCCGCATTCTCCCCGGAGACCGCGTGATTGTAGAGCTGTCCACATACGACCTGACCCGCGGCCGCATCATCTACCGCTACAAGTAGAAAGTAAGAGCATGAAGGTTAACCCGAGCGTTAAGAAGATCTGCGACAAGTGCAAGGTCATTCGCCGTCACGGTCGCGTGATGGTGATTTGCGAGAACCCTCGCCACAAGCAGCGCCAGGGCTAATTGCCCTAACCCATAACTAAATACCAAAGCAATCACGAGTCCTTTGGGACTAACCCTCGGAAGAAGGCCGGGGCTCAACTGCCAGGTTGGGAAGTGGTTGCTGCAGACCTTCTAATTACCCCAGGAGAAAATCCAAAATGGCACGTATTGCTGGAGTAGATATTCCTCGCGACAAGCGCGTGGTTATCTCCCTTACCTACATCTACGGCATCGGTCGCA
>CAZKLA010000109.1:0-2728 GCA_964553455.1 uncultured Aquiluna sp.
GGTAAGTTGTTTGTAAACACCTCTCGCAGGCCAAACAGCGCAACCCCAACCTCGCCGCTAATCCCTTGGGGTCTTGAGGCTGGTGGCAATACAACTTTCACTCAGAGCCGCACCGTCAACATCGTGCTGCCTGCCCAGAGCGTGGTTAAGTTCTCGGTCAAGGAGTGGGCCTCTAACGAGGCAGTCGCGAATGCCAATGTGGAATTCTCCGGCTTCACCAAGACCTGTCGAGCTGGAAGCTACACCCCGTTCCCAGGTGCAACCGGTGGCTTCTGCACCAGCTGGCCTGGTGGATACTCCCACGCAGCGCCAAGGACCAACTCCAGCGGTGAAGTTTCCGTGGCACTGCTTGGATCGTCTTTGGTTGGGGACAACAACTACACCTGGATTGTCTCGCACCCGCTAGATTCCGCTCGCGTTACCAGGGCTACCTTCGCAGCTTCGCAGAGCGCAACCATTGCGGTTGTAATGCCAGGAACTCCGAGCAAGCCAGAACAGCCAACCGCAACCGCCCTCACCAATGAGGTGCGCTTGAACTGGACTGAGCCTTGGAACGGTGGCGCTTTCATCGACTACTACAAGGTCTGGGTTTCACTTGAGGCAGGTGGACCATTCACCCTTGTCACCTCTGGCAGCTGTGCCGGCAACATCGCACCTGAACTCAGAAGCTGTGTGGTTACCAACCTGACCCCAGGAGTGACCTACTACTTTGCGATCATCGCCCACAACGTAATTGGTTACAGCCAGCTTTCGATGGCAGTCTCCTCTGTGCCTAGGGCAGCAATCTCAAGCTTCACCAGCTCACCAACGCCGACCGTCTCGGGCATTGCCCAGGTTGGTCAGTTCCTGGTGGCTGAGCCCGGTCCTTGGGATAGTGGAACCACCTTCGACTATGAGTGGCTAAGGGATGGCAGTGCTATTGCTGGCGCTGTTGGATCTAGCTACCTAATTCGGGCAATCGATGCCGGTAAGTCAATCACCGTGAAGGTGACCGGTCGCAAGACTGGCTTCCAGAGTGCGACCAAGATCTCCGGTGCAGTAACCCCTGCGTGGCCAACCGGTTCTCGACTTGTGGTAATCACCGGTTCACCAATCATTGGTCAGCTATTGATGGCCCAGCGATCTACTCTGGTTAGCGCCCAAGACGTCGGCTTCCAGTGGCTAAGAGAGGGTCAACCAATCTCGGGTGCCACGAGCGAGATCTATGAGCCAACCGCAGAAGACATCGGCCAGGCAATCTCGGTTCAACTAACTGGAACCGCATTGGCTGCAGCTCCTACCGAAGCCAAAGTCGACACCGTCATGATTGTGTCGCTGGCTTCAGAGGTGGTGACTACCAACAGGCCAGGACTGCTGGTGGCAGCAACTGAGTCTCCGATTGCGATTCCGACAGTGACTCCGACTGTGAGCCCAACGGTAAGTCCGAAGGCAAGCTATGCCCAGGGTTATGTGCCGGCATTTATTGGCAAGGCGTTCAACCTGACCGCTGCTCAAAAGGCAGCCATCAGGACGATTCTAAAGAACAGCAAAGCCAACAAGTTTGTCTGTACCTCAATCAGGCTGACTGGTGGCACTGCCGCCCAGAACGTTCTGTTCCTGAAGCGAGCCAAGGCTGTTTGTGACTATGCCAAGTCTCAGCGACCAACGCTGTCAACCTGGTTCCAGTCCAAGCCAACCAAGGTGAGAACTGCTGCCGGCAAGGTGTTGATGGGACTTCGGGGCTAACTGCACCCAAGGCTCGGTCTATCCAGATCACCCCATTCAATGGGCGTAAAAGGGACTAAAAGCTTCTGCGAAGTTTCTTCACGATCTGATACCTATTGCCGGCGGAGTCAACAATTGCGAAGCCAATCTTGCAAAGACCAGCTCTAGAAATCCTGACCCTAACCGACGATGCCTGGCAGATCTTTGGAGTCAAACTTGTCACTCTGTAGTTCAAGCTCTTGTCTTTGGGCAGTGCCTTGACCAGAGTCCTTTGAACGGTGCTCAGTTTGGTAATGCTGGTGGCAAGTTGTGAGATGCTCGCAGCTTCTTGAGAGTCTGGAGTAATTAGTAGCGACCAGCTTGCGACATTGGTTGAGTTGCCTGAGATTGTCGAGGACGCAAGACCAACCGAGATTGAGTTCGGGCTGGAGGTCGCGGTGCTGGTCGAGGTCTCAGAAGAAATAGTTGAGCTCACTGAGTTGGAGATCGAGGCCGAACTGGAAACGGTCTGTCCGTTAGGCACGATAAAGGCATAGGCACATTCCCTGCCAGATTCACCAAACCCACTCCAGGCGCTGCAGCGCTCGACACCAGGGGTGAGCAGGGCAGCAGCCTCGGCTATCGCCTTAGCTCTAGACCTGATCAGTAGAACTTTGTTTCTGCGGTCAATCTCCACACTTGGGTCATAACTGCCGCCCGATGCCTTGTAGAGCTCCCAAGCTTCTCCGCCAAGTCGATAGGCAATCCAGGCTCGCTCTGGCCAGCACTCGGTGTAGACCTTGCGTGTCCCCACATCAACAATCAAGCCATTGGCAGCTTGGAAGCCGGCTGGACAGCCCGTCACACCAACCTGGCCATCAACCACTTGGGTGTATGGGTAGCCGCTACCTCTGTAGACAGAATCGCCAGGCGTTGGATCCAGCGGAAGCACCGCAACGGAAGAGGAGCTAGTCACTCCACTGGATGAGGAGTCATCAAGATCCGACTCGGTAACTGGAGAGGTGGACACAGACTCAGAACCACT
>CAZKLA010000109.1:2828-4463 GCA_964553455.1 uncultured Aquiluna sp.
TTTCCCCCAGATACCCCTTGTGGCTATAAACCTATGCCAATCGAAAGACATCTTCGATGCCAATAGGAATTTGGGCCAGACATTCTTACGTGTTACCTACTTGGCTCTGTGCTCGGTTACCTTCTTGCGAATGTCAGCAATCAACTCTTGAGCAGACTTTCTTGCCGATTCCTCGCCATCTTGGAAGAGCTCAATACAGACGGCGGCCATGATCCCAGGCGTTATGCCTGTCGAACTATCTGCTGCCAGGGTCGAGACCCTAGATCTGTTGCTCACGGCCAAATCTAGAGTGAAGCCATTGTCGCCAGCTGAGAAAGTAATGAGCTTGTCCAGCTCCCACTCGCGAGCATGATTCGGTCCCGCGAACAAGATTCTCTGGTTGGTAAAGATAGCGGTGCCAATGTCAATCACAGCCTGGGCCTCAGGCTTAGGAGTTAGCGAACCACGGCTACCGCCTAGCGTCACTCCAACGTTCTCGGTGGCTCGAACAATCACACCGGCATTGCCACTTTGGAAGTCGGACCCAGTTTCCTTGTATTCACGAAGTTGAACCTCACCGCGCTGGTAGATGGCCTTCTCCCCTTTACGAAGAGTCAATTGGCCATCGATGCCGGCGAAGTCTTTGATTATCGCCTCGAGTTCATCGGCAATCCGCTCCATGGCGGCGATGTTGTTCTCGATCCGACTCTTTCTCAGGAAGTACCAGATCGCTACAAATACTGCGATAGCCAGGAATACAACAATCCAACCCTCTGGGTTTTGCTCCAGCCAGCCTCCAGCCGATGCCACAAACATCAGGAGAAAGATGAATCCAAGTATGAACCCACACATCGCTAATCCCCCTCGAATTGAACCGGCAGCTTTACATCCAGCAGTAACTGATATGTATCACCGTAGTTAAGTCTGCGCAGTTTCGCATGGCAGGTAACCTTGCCCGCAGTTTGAGCCATTGCCTCAAGAAGTGGCTCTGAATCTGCTGGGCTCACCAAACCCACGTGTGCCTGGCTCAGTTCTACCGCAACAAAGGGAGGAGTATTGCTGGTCTCTGCAATCAGAATCGCGGTCAACACCTGCTCTCCGGGGTGCATGATGTCCAAGAAATGAGTAAAGGACTCTAGAGCGAACTTATCCCCGGTAGACGTGTCTGCCACCAAACCAAATGACTCATCTCCGAGGACTTTGGGCAAGGTAGCAACATAAGCCTCGTAGTCGGCTTGCGCAGCGGCATGCTCTTGCTGAGCAGATCTAAATGCACTGCGGTATTCACCTTCCAACCGCTGCTTCTTCTCTTTATATCCCCGGTATGCCGCAAATCCAATCTGCCCCAGAAGTGCTGCGATGAAACCACCAAATGACTGCTTGGCCATCTTCCCCCAATCGTTGAAGCCAATGGTGGTCTAACCATCTGACATCTATAGATGTCAGATGGTTCGGCTAACGTCGCAAGCGAAAGAGGGGGTTACTTATGTTCAAGTTCCTAAAGTGGCTATTTGGAGCCCAGGCGGTTACGCCACCAGTGTCACCTAGCAAGCCGGTTAACAGCACCATGAATGAGGGTGATGTGCATTCTGGTCCGCACGGCTACTCACCTAACACCGCATACACCGAGACTCAATACGGATCTCGCTTTGACGA
>CAZKLA010000110.1:0-4281 GCA_964553455.1 uncultured Aquiluna sp.
TCTCGGCCAGCTCAACTGCGGCACCGGTTCCCATCAGGCCGGCATAGCGGTGACCGAGGGCGATAGTCGCAGCTCCCGTAAGGGTCGCGATGTCAACGATGTGATCCGGGGCCATCTCAGTAGCAAGGGCCAAGCCGTCACCCAGCACCAAGCGTCCCTCAGCGTCTGTATTCAGAACCTCAACGGTCTTTCCGTTACGAAGGGTTAGCACGTCTCCGGGGCGAGTGGCCTCACCGCTTGGCATGTTCTCCGCCAAACACATAAAGCCGGTGATGTCTGCCTTTACGCCCAGCTGAGCAGCTCCGATGACCGCACCGAGAACAGACGCCGCGCCGGCCATGTCGTACTTCATGCCGACCATTGAATCTGCAGGCTTCAAGGAGAGTCCACCGGTATCGAAGGTGATGCCCTTGCCAACTAGTGCGATGTGCTTGCCACCGCCACGGTAAGTGAGCTTTACAAGGCGAGGTGGTCTTACCGAGCCCTTTCCGACACCAAGAATTCCACCGCAACGCTCTTTCTCAAGCTTTTTCTCATCCCAGATCTCGACATCGATCGGAAGGCCCTTAGCCAAAGCCTTTGCCTCTTGAGCCAGCTTGTCCGGCCAAAGTTCATTGGCTGGCAGATTGATGAGTTCGCGAATCGCGACGATGGTCTGAGCAACCTTTACCTCTAGCGAGACGTCAACCACTTCAGAGCAGACGATGATCACCTCGACTTTGGTGTCTGAATCCTTCTTGAAGCGACTCGGAGTCTTTTGGCCAAGAACTGCTCCTTCGGCAAAAGCTTTTGCCTCGGCCGCATTGCTGGCCTTGAGCACGAGGTTGGCCTTGTCGCTAGCGCCTCTGACAGCTGCCGCTGCGAAATCCTTTGGCTGATAGTTGGCTCCAACGCCGATAACCAGTGCCAGGTTCTGTCCCAGCAGAACTCGCGCTACAGCGCCGGCCTTCTTGTCCGCCTTGTGCAGATCAAGAACCTGCTGAGTGAGGCTTGGTTCTGGGGTTAGCAGTCCAGAATCGCCAAGGGCGATGGCTAACTGGTGGGGGGTTGCTGGAATGGAGGTGGTTACTGAGACTTTGATCATTCTTCAAGCTTAGGTGAGTTAGTATCGGGCTATGGCAGAGCTGTATCGAATTTACGAATCTGACGCTCAGATTTCTGGGTTACCGATGTTGGCCATGCTTTCTGGATTCACTGATTCCGGTCAGACCATTTCACAACTCTCAGAGCACCTCTTCGCACATCTCGACAATGAATTGCTGGTTCGTTTTAGTAACGACGAGTTGTTGGATTACCGGTCAAGACGGCCGCTGCTCTACTTCGAGAAGGACCACATCGACTCATATGAGCCACCGGTGCTCGGGTTGTACCTGGTTTACGACGAAGCCGGAAGCCCATTTCTTTTGCTCGAGGGTTATGAGCCTGATTTCAAGTGGGAAGCATTTGCCGAAGCAATCTCGGATCTGGTTGAACGTTTTGAGATCTCGTCGTTGACCTGGGTTCACTCAATTCCTTTCCCAATTCCGCACACCAGGGAGGTGGGCATCACTGTCTCTGGTAATCGGTCTGATTTGATAGAGCGTTTCTCGGAGTGGAAGCCTCAGACTCAAGTACCTGGAAACGTCATTCACCTTCTCGAGTACAAACTAAGCAAGACCGGACTAAGCACAACCGGCTTCGTTTTACTGGTGCCGCACTACCTCGCGGACAATGAGGTGCCAGCCGCTGCTTTGGCGGGCCTAGAGCTGATCACCGCGGCCACCGGTCTGGTTTTCCCAACCGATGAGATCCGAGAGCGATCCCTCAAGTTTGAGGCCAAGGTGAACGCCCAGCTTGAAGACAATGCGGAACTCGCCAAACTGGTAGCCACTCTGGAGCAGAGCTACAGTTCGGGGACTGGACCTTCCAGATCACCCATTGGAAAGCCCCAGGCAGTGCCGCCAAGTGCCGATCAAATTGCTGAGGAGCTTGAGAAATATCTTGCGAACATGTCCAAGGAAGATCCAGCTTCGGAATAATTACCAGGTTTTCGGCGTTATTGATACCCAAGCGCCACTTTTCGTGGCATAATTGGCATCCAAACCCTTTCAGGTCCTTCGACTTGACAAGGGTTTAAAGTCTGCCCAAAAACGAGGTTCATTATCGCTACCGTATCCAAGGCCAAAGCCAAGTCGACCAAGCCTGCCGCTAAAGCGAGCAAGGCCAAGGCTGCCGTGGCTGACGATGAAGAGGAAGAACTTGACGACGAGATCTTGATTGAATCTGTAGACGAGATTGCTACCGAGGTTCAAGAGGTCGCAGAGGTAGTCGCAGAAGACCACAAGGACGAGGATGCTGAGCCGGCCGTCGACCTAGCCGCACTTCCTGCAGATGTGCTAGTTCTCAGCGACGATGATGACGACATTCCTGCTCAGAACCTGACCATTTCGGGCGCAACCGCTGACCCGGTGAAGGACTACCTAAAGCAGATTGGAAAGGTTGCCCTACTAAACGCTGAGCTCGAAGTAGAGCTAGCGAAGCGCATTGAGGCAGGACTATTTGCCGAAGAGAAGCTGGCTACCGCCAAGAACCTTGCTCCTGCTGAGCGCCGCGATTTGAGCTGGGTGGTCAAGGACGGAGCTCGTGCCAAGAGCCACCTGCTAGAGGCGAACCTCCGCTTGGTAGTTTCATTGGCTAAGCGCTACACCGGCCGTGGAATGCAGTTCCTTGACCTGATTCAAGAGGGAAACCTCGGCCTTATTCGAGCCGTAGAGAAGTTCGACTACACCAAGGGATATAAGTTCTCCACCTACGCAACCTGGTGGATTCGTCAGGCAATCACTCGAGCCATGGCAGACCAGGCAAGAACCATTCGTATCCCGGTTCACATGGTTGAGGTAATCAACAAGCTTGCTCGTGTTCAGCGTCAGCTGCTTCAGGACCTTGGACGTGAGCCGACCCCAGAGGAGCTCGCTGCCGAGCTGGACATGACTCCGGAAAAGGTAGTCGAGGTTCAGAAGTACGGTCGCGAGCCGATCTCGCTTTCCACTCCACTTGGAGAAGATGGTGACAGCGAATTTGGAGACCTCATTGAGGACACCGAGGCGGTTGTGCCAGCGGACGCCGTCGGTTTCACCATGCTGCAGCAGGAGCTTGAGCGCGTTCTTGACTCGCTACACCCCCGCGAAGCGGGCGTGATTCGCTCAAGATTTGGTCTGGGCGATGGCGTTCAGATGACTCTCGACCAGATCGGCGAGAAGTTCGGCGTGACTCGAGAGCGTATCCGTCAGATTGAGTCCAAGACCATGTCGAAGCTCCGCCACCCATCCCGCTCTCAACTGCTGCGCGACTACCTAGATAGCTAATGCGCACCTTCCTAGCGATGGCGCTTGGGAAAACGGCACGTTTTCTTCTGCGTCTTGTTAGGCGCGGCGGAGGCTCTGCCCTTCCCGGTACCATCGCGGCCATAATTCAGCCCAAGCTTCTAGAGCGCGCAATTCAGTCTGCGCCTATGGGTCTTGTGGTGGTTAGCGGCACGGCAGGGAAGTCCAGCACCACGAGCCTGATTGTCGCTCTCTTGCGAGCGCATGGCCTCAAAGTTTTTACCAATCCCTCGACCGCCAACATTAAGCAGGGCTACTACGCCTCAATTCTGCAGTTTGGCAATCTATCTGGGCGAATCAACGCCGACATTGTGGTCCTGGAGTGGGACGAAGGGCACGGCGCGGCAATGGCCAAGGAGCTCAAGCCAAGACTCAGCGTTATCACCAACGTGCTCTCGGATCAGCTTGACCGCTTTGTGGATCCGGTCTTTGTGCAGCAGAAACTCTCCGAGATTATCGAGAACTCACAGACCGTTATTGCCAACCGAGACGATATCAATGTCGCGCAGATAGCACATAAGCACGATGACTGCTTTGGATTTGGGCTTTCTGCCGACCTGGCTGACTCTTCTCCCAGCTACGCCATCAACTTTGGAGAGAAGCCTGAGCTATCGGCTTCTGCCTTGATCAAGGCAGCCACAGCTGAACGGTTACTTGTGATGATCAAGGGCATCGATCTTGAGATTGCCGGCAACTACGAGAACATCACCCAGGCTATGAATGTGTCTGGTGCAATCCTTGCAATCGATGCGCTGATTGAAGTGGATCGGGACCTAGTGGTTCAGACCATCGAAGCTCTGCCGCCAGTGTTTGCTCGCGATGAGCTTGCTGTCATTCGAGACCGGTCGGTTCGACTCATGCTGGTCCAGAACCCAACCAGCTTCCAGTTGAATCTGGACAAGCTCAAATCCACTCCGCA
>CAZKLA010000111.1:0-4247 GCA_964553455.1 uncultured Aquiluna sp.
GGCGCCATTCGACGGCTGTCATCGCCTGCCAGGCTCTCGACGTGAACCACTTCGGCCCCGAGATCCGCCAGAATCGCCCCTGAGAATGGCGCAGCGATGTTTGACGTGAGGTCAACTACCTTGATGCCCGCTAGCGGCTGAAAGTTCACTTATCTCTCCAAAAGAGTCGATTGACAGGCAATCAAATTGATTTATTTACATTCATACAACACTTTACGCGGATTTTTATCAATGCCAGAGTGGCATTTACACAAATGTGATTCTCTGAACCAGTTGAGGTGATCCTGAGGACGACCTTAACTGCTCTATATTTTGTCTGTGGACGTAAATTCAGGTACCAACGAATCCCGCTTGAGCATCGATGAGCTCGATAGAGCCCTGATTGCAGAGCTGAAGGCAGACGGTAGACAGAGCCTGGCTAGCCTGGGATCTGCCATAGGGCTCTCGGGAGACTCAGCCAAGGATCGTCTTGAACGTTTGACTCGACTGGGTATTGTGAAGGTCACCTGCTCACTCGACCCCAAGGTCTTGGGGTACACCTCTATCACTTTGGTGGGCGTGAAAGTTACCGGGCCAGCCGAGCCAATTGCGGAGGAGCTAGCGCTGGTTACGGAGTTTGACTTTGTAACCTGCACCGCTGGTGAATACGACATTCTTGTTGAGGTCGTCTGCAAGAGCGACTCTCAGCTGCTCCAGCTAATTGATTCAAAGCTGCGATCTCGGTCTGATGTGTTGAGTCTGGTTTGCTTTAGCTATCTGGATGTCCTCAAGTTTCAATCTGGGGGATCCGATGCAAGTGTTCCTCTGGACGGGCATGTCTATGTTGGACTCGACGAGATTGACCACGCGATTATCGCGGAACTGCAACTAGACGGCCGGGTGAGCTTCCAGGATCTTGCCGAAAGAATTGGTGTCCCATATCAAACCACCCGCAGACGTGCGAGACACCTGCTTGAAAGTGGAGTGGTTAGGCCTCAGATCTTGACCAATCGCTTGGTCGAGGGATCCGCAGTTATCGCTGGTGTCAACTTGAGAACAAGTGGACCGATCCCAGCTATTGCAAAAGAGCTCGCCAAGCTTGATGAGGTAGAGATTGCAGTACTTACGACAGGCTCTTTTGATCTAATGCTTGAGGTTGCCTGTCGAGACCACCAACACCTAGCCAATCTGGTCGGCGAAGTTTTACCTTCCATCAAGGGCGTAGTTTCCACTGAGACAAACATCTACCTTCGAGTAGTGAAGTTGCCGCAATCCTGGGATGGACTGGTAAGGCAGCTCTAGCCCGGGCATCTGCCTCCTTGCTCCAACTGGTTTTTCTTACCAATCTCGTAAATTCCGTTTTTTGATAACAAAATTATAAATTTTGGGACTATTTATCTAAAAATCTTAGAAATACCTTGATTTTTGACAGAATGACACAAAGCACCTCTAGTGCTTTATCAATAGACGAAGGAGTCTGTATGTCAGATGTCTCATCTTCTGGTGCTTCACATGGCGGTAGCACTTCAACCGCTGTCGCACCAAGAGTTTTCGATTGGAAGAGCGCATTTAGCGTTGCTTTCGCTTTTATCTCTCCGATAGTTGCACTCTATGGAATCTTCTTCCTCGTGTTCCTAGCGGCTGGCCCAGCTTCCTGGTGGGCGTTTGTGATTGTTTTGGTCGCTCAAATCTTGGTTGCTATGGTCTTTGGTCAGCTGGCATCCAAGTGGCCCATCTCCGGTGGCGTTTATGCCTGGACGAAACGACTGCTTGGCGCTACCGCCGGCTGGTTCTCGGGCTGGGCATATATCTGGACTCAAATGATCGCCATTGGCTCCGCCGCCTACATAGCTATGTTGTTTGTGCCGGCAGTCCTAGGTATCGAGGCATTCGATCCGATGTCGCAGGTCCTCTGGGCAGTTGTGTTTATCCTCGTGGGAACCAGTCTCAACTTGCTTGGTACCAAGGCACTAAAGGCAGTTGCAATTGGAGCTGTGATCATTGAGGTCATCGGCAGCATCGGCCTAAGCGTTTACCTATTGCTTTTCAAGCAGACTCAGCCAATCAGCGTCATTTTCGAGAGCTTCGGTTCCGGATATGGTGAAGGGCCATGGATCTGGAGCGGCTTGTTGGCCGCGGTGGCATTCGTAGGTTGGGCATTCGTTGGATTCGAAAGCGCGGGAGACATCGCTGAAGAGGTCAAGAACCCGGAGCGTGCCGTTCCAAAGGCGATGATCCTCTCGATCTTGACCGTTGGAGTCGTCGTGTTGATTTCCGCTCTAGCCGTAATCTTGGCCATGCCAAACATTGAAGCCGCCGTGACTGGTGAATCTATGGATCCAGTGGCAGACACCATCATCTTCCACCTCGGAGCCGAAGTTGTTGCGCCGCTATTTGGAATGTTTGTGCTGGCATTCCTGGCTACCTTCGTGACTGCTCAGGCAGCAGCCTCCAGAGTTATCTGGAGCTACGCTCGCGACAACATGCTTCCTGGAAGCAAGTCTCTCAGCAAGCTATCCTCAGGCGCCAAGGTTCCTGCTAATGCGATCTTGATTACCGCAATCGTTCCGATTCTTGTGGTCTCGACCTCGCTGCTAGGTGCCGGTTACCAGGTGCTCGTGCTGTTCGCAATCGCAGGCTTCTACATCTCGTTTGCCTTCCCGGTGTTGGGGCTCGCCAAGCGTCTATCCGATGGCAGCTTCAAGGCTGGCGAGTTCAACCTCGGAAAGTGGAGCAAGCCAATCACCTACGTAGCAGCGGTTTGGGTGCTTTTCGAGCTGGTCAATATTGCTTGGCCGCGTGACACCCTCTCGCCTTGGTACATCCAGTACGGCGTTGTAATTATCGTTTCAATCGTTTCACTGGTTGGAGTCTTGGCCTACTCGGCAAGAAAGAAGCAAATCCTGGCGAGCAACTCTTAGTGTTCGTCTGCGGTAAGGATGGGTTCGGCAATTATGCAAAGTTCTAGTTCGGTTGAGCCCATCCCTACCCTGGATACCAAACAGTGGGGCCACATCCGGCACATCATTCGCCTGAGCCGTCAAGCTCCAGGTGACTGGTCGGATATGGGTCCGTTTGATCCAACCAACGAGGGTGACGATGCCTATCGTTACCAGCTGGCTTACATGGCATACACCCTGGCCGTCGTTCAACAGCACTATCTGCCCGGATACCGCGAGCTGTTCAAAGAGACCTTCCAGAATCTAATCGAAAAGATGATGCGCCACGATGTCTGGGGCTACTGGGAACTGACTAGCAAGGGCAGCAAGGTCATGGACCCAGATCTAGAGGCCTTGGTCGAGGGTTGGGTAGATCCGGTCGTAGGCAAGAATGTGATGTACAGCGGCCACCTGCTGATGATGGTGGGTCTGTACGAGATGCTCTATCGAGATGGTCGTTACAACCAAGAGGGTCACTTGACATTCATGTGCCGCCCGCCGTTCAGGGGCCTGGGGCCGCAGGATTTTCCATACGACTTCCACAAACTTTCTTCGGTCATCGAAGCCGGATTCGCCTCCTCCCATGGAATGGGTTGCGAATGTGAACCGAATGGCGTCTTCGTCTATTGCAACCAGTTCGCGCTGATGGGCCTAAAGCTCTACGACCATGTGTTTGGGACAAACCGATCAGCCCAGCTTTTCAAGCAGTTCAAGGCTGCTTGGGGAAAGAAGTCCAGCTTGTTCAAGCCTGCCGGTAGCGGTTCGCTCCCGGTGTTTTACGCCGTTCGTCAAGATGAAGTCATTACCGAAGGTGGCCCCGACAACAAAGAGGCGGCATCGGTTGTTTCGTGGGGTCCGATGTTGCACATCTGGGAACCAGAGTATGTAGAGGGCCTCTACCCAAATGTGGTGCGCGATGTCAGAGTTCAGACCAGCGCGGGCTTTGGAGTTAGCCTCGAGCAATTCCACAGAACTCATCTGCAATATCAAGAGAAACCATCAACCGATCTGGTGGATCCCATGATGCTAGGTGTTCACACTCACGGCATGCTTGGTTTACTCGCCGCGGAAATGGGCGACGAAGAGACTAAAACTGGTCTGCTTGCACACTCCGATGCCAAGATGAACCCGACTTGGAAAGATGGCGGGCTGTTCTATCCAAGGTGCGATGACCTCGATACCGAGAGCTATGTCACTTGCGTCACCGGTAATGCCTTGATCGCTGCAACGCGATTGGTGCCCAAGAATGGCCTATCAAACCTGCTGAATGACCCTTGGACCGAACGCGAACTTTCACTGCCGACCATTTCGCAGCTCCCATATCCAAAA
>CAZKLA010000112.1:0-4076 GCA_964553455.1 uncultured Aquiluna sp.
ATGAAGCTAATTGTTGTTCTGCCCATTCGAGCTCAGTGTTAATGTATGTAGTTTTGTTCAGTGCCATAATAGCTTAGTCTTCGTCCTCTTCATCCTCCTGCAAAATAGTGTGCAAATTCATTGCATCTTTCACTATCTTATCTATCTCTGAATCATCGGGGTGAGGAATATCAAGGGTGAGTTGTGATTTGTATCTATTGAGAGCGTATAGCATCTCTTTATCTGTCATTCCCCAAATGTCTTTGTATTCACTCAGGGCTGTATCTAAATGCCTGCCTAAATTGTAACTAGGGAAAGCTTCTTTGAGTTCCACTAGTACAGAAAGGATCTGCTCGTAGGACGTTGGTTTCATAGCAATTGGTTTAAATCTTCGTCAGACAACTTGGTGTCAGGAATAATGTGAATATCCAACACATCCTCTTCGTCATCTTCTAATGCTTCCCCCTCCTCAAGCTCCGCTTCTGGAGACATGTATTCTTTTGTAAACTTAATCGTCATCCTATCATCTTCAGAAGGATTCTCAGGAGCCAATATATCAATGAAATCCACTCCCCTATTATATAGGTCAGAAAGGATGTCTATTAACTCATTAAGAGGAATCTTCTTTATAATAGGTCTGTTCATAGCTTACGTAGCTCTTCGTTTTCATCATCTGTCACATGAGCTGTCCAATAACTCTTAGGACAATCACATGACATACACTTAGTCTTTGCTGACAATGGACATCCACAATCTGTACAATGTTCATCTATACGTATAGACGCATGTTTACTAGAATGGAAAGGACAATCCCTGCAAATCTGTATACGTTCTTCTGAGACTAACTTAATTGTCTCCTTCATCTTGGAAGGCGGAATCAACTTGTTCCTCCAGCCCTCGTAAATCTCTGAGAAATTCATCGCTTATGTTTGGTTTAAGTAAAGCTATGTTATCGACCATGTCATTATATATGAGCGTGGCCTTTCTTATCTGTTCACTGGTTGATGTTGGGTGATTGATGATGGTGTGCATATCATGCTTTTTCATCAAATAACTCTTCAATCTCCTAGCTGCTTTTTTCTCATTGAACATGAACTTGCCAAATCCACTAATTTCAACACTTTTGTTTGTGTCCATGGCACTGTTAGCAGAAGCAAACTGATGATTAATAACAGCCTCAATAGTCTTCTCAGCAAACAACAACTTACTAGCTATTGTCCTAATGATAAACTCCTTGTCTGTCATTGGTCTACCCATTGTGCTCCATCTTTAATTCCAACGTAATGTTCTCACTGAACGGAAGAAGAATCACTGGATTCACCTTAATCTTCGTTCCATCCTTTACAAACACACCAATACGCTTTAACTTACTTATTATGTTATTGATGGTGGGTGAGGTGGAGTTATACTTCTTGCAGAAATCCTCTCTAATAGACGAATAAGAAATGTTTCCTCTTATGGCTGTAAATGCTACCAACTGTATCTCTCTTGTCGTAAGCTTGAGATCATTAATTGTCGATAACATAGAGTAATACTTCTCTGCCATAGCATAATCATCCCCTACATTACGTAGAAACTTCTGGACAATTATCTTCTTACTACTAGTTTCCATATTTAGTTTGTGGCAAATATATGTATAATGTTTGGAATTTCAATCATCACTAGATAATTCCAATGCTATATTATGCATTAATTTTTGTATATACAAGAGAAACAGAGAATAATAACACATCAATGGTAAACTCCCTAATGATATAATTGGACAGATATCTAGCTTTATACTTAATACCAAGACCAAAGTTCTTGTATGAGTTAAGTTGTAATAATATCATAACAAATGGATTTAGATGGAGCCCCCCCTTTATCCCCCCCAAATATCGAGAGAATAATTTTACAATCCAAACGTGCGAGTGGGGAGAAGATAAAATTTTTTTCCAAATAGGGGCAGGTGTTGTGTAGATAGGGGAGGAGACCACATCACATCGCAACCCCGTGGGGAAATTAGGGGATTGGGTAATCCCCCGTAGTCACAATCAAAACAAAAACAAAATGAAAAACTTAGTAATTAACAACGGAAAGTTCACACAAGCAGGCAATTTCTCAGGCTACACAGCATTGGGCGACAGAGTTCACATCTACAAACGTCAGATGGAAGCATTAGGCTGGACAAAGGACGAAGAGGTAAAGACACCATTCTTTGTTATTGCAAAGAGTGTAGACATTGATACAATTGATGCTAATGGTGTTGTTACAGCAACAGACCAACGATTAACAGCAATGTCAGCATTCAAGACACGTGATGAGATTAAGCAAGCACACGCTGATTCAGCATCATTGGACATTGAGGTTAAGCAAGCAGTAGCAGAACAAGCTAGTAAGTCAGGCTTAAGCCAATCAGCAATCGATAGCTTACTATCAGTAACAATCTAGTAAAACATTGGAGGGAGGGGAAACTCTCTCTCCTCTAATTGTAAATAGGAAGACGCTCACATAAATGCAGAACCGAAAGCATTATGCTCTATACCATAAGAACGAGTCTATGTTGTTGTTACAATCATTTAATTGAGAGAACACAATCTCTCTTTAATAGGTGCAATCGGCAGGTTGCATTGCTAATGTAATCCTTGTCTCTTAGTGGGGCAGGGATTACAAAAGCATATTCCTATATATATGGGTGGGTGCAGTACGATGTACAGCTTGAAGGGTGGGATATTTATTGTTAATCACCATTCTGATGCTATTTTAACATTCGTCTAAGCGAGAGAATAAACTTTTGGGATAATATTGCATCAGAATTATATGTTCAATGTACATAAAAGAGTGCACGTGGAAACAGTTACAGGATATCAAGGGTGTAATAGGTGGTGTTGAAATACACTAGACAGTGAAAATATATAGCAATAACTATAAACAATAAGTATATATGAGTTATGAAATGATTACATTAAACTTTCCTATAGAGGATGGATATTATCTTATTGATATTGTAGAAGATATGATAGATACACATACAGATATCTTACGAGGATATATAGATGATGAAGAATCAGAGAATAGAGATTATTGGATTCCTTATCACACTTATTGTGTTTCTCACTATAAAGATCTATTAGATAAAGTTAAACCTCTTTGGTAATGCATCATTCTATCTTCCCAAGGGATAGCAAACACATGTACCTCCATAGAATAGCCTATTGTGGTGATGGGCAACGTGTGTTTGAATGCAGAGGGATATTTATTCACACACAATCAATTAAAGACATGATAACTATCAAACAAGAATTACTAACACATATACATAATATCAATATGTATAAACTACAAGAAGATAAAAATGCACACATTATAGATTGGACAATGATCTGTTGTGCTGATATCTTTATGGAGACTGATGGAGATGATATACATGTATTTCATCGCATCAATGAAGAGTCTGAAGAACAATGGAATCAGTTCTTAAATAAGCTAGACTTTGAGCATGATGATGAATCTTCAAGATACGCACTTAAGGGTACTGTTTGGTATGCAGATGGTACATGGTCAAAATATGGCTATGATTACGAAATGATGTATGGTTCTTGGAATTGGAGAGAGGTTCCTATGATACCTGATTATCTGCATCAATGATATTGTAATATGTTCCAGGCAAAACTATTCATCCTGTAAAGCAATAGTTTAATTACAATTGTGCTAAGCAACACATTAAACTGCTCATTTTCATCATTTAACCCATTATCATATGGAAAAGACATTTCTTAGTAAAGAACAAATCTCTAAACTGGAAGAGATACAATGGGATGTAATTCTCAATCCAATGTACATTAAACTATATCAAGATGAATTACCTTCTGTTGTTTGGGTTGATTTATGCCAAACACTAGGTGTAGACATTGATGTAGATCATGTTAGAATGTTAGTTATTGCAAAACAAGTTCCAAACTATTAAATATATTTATTATGAGAAACATTAGATTAGTTGCTAGTTATTTCTTTCTAGCATGAGTAGTATTTATATTATACATTGTATTGTTCGCATGGATCAACAATGTTGATACATTAGACAATGGACAAATGTTATATCTAGCAGGTTTAGCTGT
>CAZKLA010000113.1:0-4059 GCA_964553455.1 uncultured Aquiluna sp.
CACCTCTTGAACCAGGTGCGCAAAATCGAGGCGGTATACGAAGTTTCTAGGGTGAAAAGCTCTTAGTCGACAGCTTTGATAGCAGCCTCGAGCCAGGACTTACGGGCATCGATCGAGGCCTGAATGTCCTTCTTCTTCGCTGCTGGTGCAGACGCAAGCTCAGCTTCCAGCTCAGCAATTGCGGCTTCCAGCTGCACCACTAGTGAGCTGCTTCGAGCCTTAGCGGCTGGGTCGGAGCGCTTCCAAGCATCGGCTTGAGCCTCCGAGATGGTCTTCTCAACCTTGCGAAGCTTGTCCTCGACCTCACGAACTTTGTCCTTTGGAACGTGTCCGATTTTTACCCAGCGAGCCTGGATGTCAGACATTGCCTTCTTGGCTGCCTCGAGGTCCTTAACGTCAATCTTCTCGGCCTCTTTGATGAGTTCAAGCTTTAGCTTCAAGTTCTCGGCGTGCTCAACGGCAAGCTCTGAATCCTTCTCCTTCTTGGCGGCAAAGATCGCATCGCCAGCTGCACGGAAACGAGCCCAGAGCGCGTCCTCCGCCTTGCCAGCTCTAGGGGCCAGCTTCCACTCGTCCTGGAGCTTTCGGTAGCTAAGCGCCGCGTCTCCGCCCTTGGCTACAAGTGCTTCTGCCGCCTCAACGAGCTTGGACTTGGCGGACTTAGCCTCTTTAAACTTGGAATCTAGGGTTGCGAAGTAAGCACGACGGCCACTTTCAAACTTGGCACGAGCCTGTGAGAATCGCTTCCAGATCGGATCGGTCTTTGCCTTAGGGAGCTTTGGGCCTTCCTTCTGAAGCTGTTGCCACTGCTCGAACAGCGAATTCATCTGCTCGGCAGACTTCTTCCAGTTGATGTTGTCAAGCTTTGCTACTAGAGCTTCGGCCTTTGCCGCAATCTCTTCCCTTTGAGCGAGAGCTGCGACCATGTTCTCTTCGCGCTCTGCGGAGATCTTCTCTGCTGCCTTGCTAATCGAGTCCTCGGTCTTAGCTAGACGCTCCCTGAGCGAAGCCAGGTTGCCAACGGCCTTAGGCTCCTTAAGCTCAGTTACAAGGTGGTCATATGCCGACTTGAGGCTCTTAGCGTCCGTGATTCCGGATGCCAAGCGCTGCTCAAGAATGCGCACCTGTGCCTCTAGGTCTTGATATTTGCGGACAAAGTAGGCAAGTGCGTCAGCTTCGCTGACGTTTGGGTACTGGCCAACGAGTCTTTCGACGCCGGCATCGATAACGAATACGTTGTTTTCGCTGTCGACGCGGCCGAATGCGTTGCTGGTCACGGGGATCTCCTAAGGTGTGAGGTTTTACTCTACCGAAATACCACTGAGGGAAACGGGATTAATTGGAGCGCCATCGCTGGAACCGTTGGCGGTGCCTGCGGCGGCAATCTCCTTCACGCCGTCAAGCCCAGAGGTGATCTTTCCAAACACGGTGTAGCCACCTGCCGAGTCGCTCAGAATCTGGGATTCTCCGTAGACGATAAAGAACTGACTTCCCATCGAGTAACCGTCCTGGCCGACTCGTGCCATGGCCAGTACGCCTTCGCCGTACATATCATCCATCGGAGCGTTCTCGATCGGCCCAAAGTCGTATCCCGGTCCACCGGTTCCAGTTCCGGTTGGGTCACCACACTGCAGTACAAAGATTCCTGCAGTGGTAAGGCGGTGACAGCTAACGCCTTCGAAGAAGCCATCCTTGGCTAGCGAGATAAAGTTTGCTGTTGCCTGCGGCGCTAGGTCCCCAAAGAGCTCAAACCCAAGGGTTTGGTCGTTTACATTTAGAGAGCCGGTCCAGCTGCGGCCCTCAGCCAGTGCTGGGTCTGGAACCAATTCAGAGTTGGTCTGAGTAGGGGTTGGGGTTGGCTCGCTTTCGGCGATCTCGTCAATGGGTGGTGTAGAGCCAGGTCCTACCGAGAAGTAGAGAACTTGCCCAACTACGGCCAAAGCTACCGCTGCGCCCGAGATGATCAAGGCTAGGCGGTTGTCCTTGCGTCGAGCTGCTTCGCGCTCAACCTTGATGCCCTGTTTTGCTTGGAAGCTTGCGAGCTTGTCGTTGTTCTTCATAACACCCTTGTCTATCAGCCGGTAGTAATTCTAGGCGTTGCATACAATCGACAAGTGGTATCCATTCCTTTGGCATCTCGCATGCGACCAACCTCTATTGAGGAGGTGGTCGGCCAAGCTCGAATAACCAAGCCTGGCTCAGCACTTAGCCGCCTGATCGCTTCAGATCCAAGCTCCGCCTTGAGTTCAATCATCCTCTGGGGACCACCGGGTTCCGGTAAAACCACGCTTGCTCGACTAATCTCCCAAACCAGAGACGCAAACTTCGTTGAGCTCAGCGCAATATCGGCAACGGTCGCAAATGTGCGTGAAGTGATCGATGGCGCTAAGAAGCTGCGTGAAGTGTATGACCGCCCAACCATTCTGTTTCTGGACGAGATTCATAGATTTTCTAAGAGTCAGCAAGATTCGCTGCTAGCCGCAGTCGAATCCGGACTGGTCACATTGATCGCCGCTACCACCGAGAATCCCTCCTTAAGCATCATCAAGCCACTGGTGTCTCGATGCTTGGTGCTAAAACTCGACCCTTTGAATGAGTCCGAGATTAAGACATTGCTCTCCAGGGCCATCCAGAGAAGCGACTGGAACGGCAAGTTAGTTGAGCCTGCGGCTATCGAGTTCCTAGCAAAGGTTTCGTCGGGGGATGCTCGCAGAGCCCTGACATTGCTTGAGGCCGCCTCCGCCCAGCCCGAAGATGTGATCTCCCTTGAGGTGGCCAAATCTGCCAGTGAGGTAGCTATTGCTTACGACGCCAACGGAGACGCACACTACGACACAATTAGCGCGTTTATAAAGTCAGTTCGCGGCTCCGATGTTGATTCCGCAATCCACTATCTCGCTCGGATGATTGCTGGGGGAGAGGACCCTCGATTTATCGCTCGAAGGCTGATGATCTTGGCGGCCGAAGATATTGGATTGGCTGATCCCAATGCGCTTGTAATAGCAAGTGCCGGGGCAGACATAGTTGAGAGAATCGGCATGCCCGAGGGCAGAATCCCACTGGCCGAGGTGACCATCTACCTTGCGACCGCTCCAAAGTCGAACCGCGCCTACCTTGCGATCAATAAGGCACTTGCGGACTTGGAGAGCGGCCCTGTGCCGCCAGTCCCAGCTCCCCTCAGATCCACCGGAGCTGTTGGGTACCTTTACCCGCACGATGACCCAAGGGGAATCATCAAGCAAAAGTATTCGGAGCTAACTGAGCGTTACTACGAGCCCTCTAATCACGGATTTGAAAAGACCATCTCTGAGCGACTCCGTGCGATTGGCGAAATCCTAGAAGGTTAGTGACAGCGCGAACCTAAACTGCTAAGCTCTCAGGGTTGCTCTGCTCCAGCGGCTGGGACGTAGAGCAAGATCCCACATAGAAATTCGAAAGGTAACTTTTTGTCAAAGACAACTAGAACCCGCAGCAAGACTCGTTTGTCGCGTGCCCTGGGCATCGCACTTACTCCTAAAGCTGCTAAGTACATGGAAAAGCGCCCGTACGCACCGGGCCAGCACGGCCGCACCAAGCGCAAGTCTGACTCAGACTACGCAGTTCGTCTTCGTGAGAAGCAGCGCCTCAGGGCTCAGTACGGTATCCGCGAGGCACAGCTTCGCAAGACCTTCCAGGAAGCAAAGCGCACTGAGGGTCTAACCGGTGAGAACCTAGTTGAGCTACTAGAAATGCGTCTTGACGCACTAGTACTTCGATCTGGCTTTGCTCGCACCATGGCTCAGGCACGTCAGATGGTTGTTCACCGCCACATCCTTGTTGATGGCGAGCGCGTTGACCGCCCATCCTTCCGCGTAAAGCCTGGCCAGATGATCCACGTTCACGCCAAGAGCGAGAAGGTCGAGCCATTCCAGGTTGCTGCTGCCGGCGGTAACTCAGACGTTCTAAACAAGACTCCTGAGTACCTAAGCGTTGACCTAGACAAGCTCCAGGCCACCCTAGTTCGCCGCCCAAAGCGTGCTGAAGTTCCAGTTACCTGTGAAGTTCAGCTCGTTGTTGAGT
>CAZKLA010000114.1:0-3793 GCA_964553455.1 uncultured Aquiluna sp.
AATCCAGTCGTCTGACCAGAGCACCAGACTTGCCTTCGGGTCGCAAGTTAGGGTCTACTTCCCAAAGAGCTGGCTCCAGACTTGGCTCGGAAATTACCCTCGCTAACTTGGTGGCTAGTTTCGTGCCGATCTCCAAAACATTCTCGCCGTCTCCGCCGACCACATAGATGACATCGACATCTGAGACATAGTTCAGTTCGCGCGCCCCACACTTGCCCATGGCGATGATTGCCAACTTAGTCTCGGCTATCTCGGATTCGGAGTAGCGCTGCTCGGAGATTAGATCTCTGCGGGCAATCTCAAGGGCAGCATTTAGTGCTCCAGCCGCCAGATCGCTCAGCGCTGCAGTAACCGCTTGAATCGGAGCCTTGAAATCAGCGTGACCTAGGTCAAAGTCCGCAATTCTTATCAACTGAGATAAATAGGAGACCTTTAGGACGTCTTGCGAAGTGTTATCCAGATTGGCAAGTTCCTCGCCCTTTGGGATGCCGCTGGGGCTTGAGAAGATGGAAATCTGAGCTGGATGGCGCAAGAGAAAGTCAGCTAGTCCATTACTGGCGCCAAGCACCCGGCACAACCGCTCGGCCTGCTCATGCTTTGCCAAAAGCTTCTTTAGAGACTTAGGGTCCACCTCCGCCAGGCGAATCAAAGCATCTAGTGCTCGATCGGGTGAAGAACTCGACGAGATAGCCGCAAGTGCTCCATGTCCGCTATCGCCGACAAGCTTTACCAGCTGCTCCAGTTTTGAGACGGTCTCGGACAGGGCTTCAAAACCTAAACGAGCAAGCTCGCTTAGTGAAGAGCTCCTGGAATCCGCCATCTACAGCGTGCGGAGGTTTTGCTCGAGTTCAAACAGCGTGACCTGCGAGCGATACTGAGCCCATTCATTGCGCTTGTTGGCAAGCACGTAGCTAAACACCGACTCACCCAGCACCTCGGCGGCAAGCTCAGAAGACTCCAGCTTGCGGATCGCGTGGTCAAGAGATTGAGGCAACGGCTCAATGCCCATGGCTCGTCGCTCCATGTCGCTTAGCGACCAGACGTCATCTTCAGTCTCAGGAGATAGCTCGTAGCCCTCCTCAATACCCTTCAGGCCAGCCGAAAGCAGCAGCGCATAAGCAAGATAAGGATTCGCTGCCGAGTCCATGGCGCGGTACTCGATTCTGGTGCTCTGACTCTTCTCTGGCTTGTGCAGTGGAACTCGAATCAGCGCGGAACGGTTGTTGTGGCCCCAGCTGACGTAGCTAGGTGCTTCACCGCCACCCCAGAGGCGCTTGTAGCTGTTAACGTACTGGTTGGTTACCAGGGTTAGCTCCGGAGCGTGACGCAGGATTCCGGCGATGAACTGTCTGGCAACAATGCTCAGGTGATACTTGGCCGCTGGATCAAAGAAGGCGTTGCGGTCTCCCTCAAACAGCGAGAAGTGGGTGTGCATGCCACTACCTGGGTGGTTGGTGAATGGCTTTGGCATGAAGGTCGCATAAACGCCCTGCTCGATAGCAACTTCCTTCACCACGGTTCTGAAGGTCATGATGTTATCCGCCATTGAAAGCGCATCGGCATAGCGAAGATCAATCTCGTTCTGACCTGGGCCACCTTCGTGGTGGCTGAACTCGACCGAGATGCCGAGCTGCTCCAACATGGTCACCGCGCGGCGACGGAAGTCGTGGGCAGTGCCGCCTGGGACGTTGTCGAAATAGCCAGCGTTGTCAACCGGAACTGGCTGACCGTTCTCACCGAGCTCTGGGCTCTTGAGTAGGTAGAACTCAATCTCAGGGTGAACGTAGAAGCTGAAGCCCATCTTCGCGGCTTTATCCAAGGCTCTGCGAAGCACATTGCGCGGGTCAGCCGCAGCTGGCTTGCCGTCTGGGGTGGCAACATCGCAGAACATTCGAGCTGCGGGGTCAACGGTGCCGCGCCATGGAAGAATCTGGAAGGTTGAAGGGTCGGGCATTGCGAGCATGTCTGCCTCGCTGGTACGAGCGAGCCCTTCGATGGCAGAACCATCGAAACCAATACCTTCTGCGAAGGCTCCTTCTATCTCAGCAGGGGCTACTGCCACCGACTTGAGAGTCCCTGCAACGTCGGTAAACCAAAGTCGAATGAACTTCACGCCTCGCTCTTCAATCGTGCGAAGTACGAACTCTTGCTGCTTGTCCATTAGGGCTCCTCCTACTAGCTAATAGGCTAGTGGTTGTGCCAGAGATAAAAGTGGGTTTAGCGCAGACGAACCCGGTGGTCGGCGACTATCAAAACAACGCGCTCGAAATCGTGCGCTTGATGCGCGAAGCCCATGACGCAGGCGTCCAATTACTCGTCTTCGGAGAACTTGCTCTCAACGGCTATCCACTAGGCGATTTGAGCTACCGAGCCGATGTCATCGAAACCGGTGAGGCGAAGCTTGCGCAAGTAATCTACGAGTCCAAGAGCTATCCCGATCTAACTGTTGTTCTTGGACACGCCTCACTCGCTCACTCCCCCAAACCGACACTCCAATCCTCTGACGCAATCGCACACAACAGCGTCACGGTCTTTCGGGCGGGAAACATTATTGGCCGGTATCACAAGCAGCGGCTCCCAAACTACGACGTGTTCGACGACTGGAGAAACTTCATCCCCGGCGATCAAGAATTAATCTTTGAGGTTGCGGGCACCAAGTGTGCTGTTGCTATTTGCGAGGACATCTGGGAACAGGATTCGCCCAGAACCAGCGAACTCAAGCAGGCAGGCGTCGAACTCATTGTCGTGCCGAATGGCTCACCATTTACCCGCGACAAAAGAAATCAGCGCCGCACGGCAGCCCGTCAATTCGCTAAGGGCATGAGCATCGCATACACGAACCTCAGTGGTGGCCAAGACGAGCTGGTGTTTGATGGCGGCAGCTTCATGCTCGATGCCAATGGACAAGAAGTGGCGTCGGCTGACCTTGAACCTGGCCTCTATGTCGTTGGAGATCACAGCACAGCAGCCAAGGATGATCTCGAAACGCTTTTTGACGTGCTGGCTGTCGGGTTGCGTGACTACCTCAGGAAGACTGGCCAAAGCAAGGTTGTGCTTGGACTGAGCGGTGGCATCGACTCTGCTTTATGTGCGGCAATCGCGAAGGAAGCTGTTGGGGCAGAGAATGTCACCGGAGTGCTTTTGCCGTCTAGGTACTCATCCGACCACTCACTTGCCGATGCTGAAGCATTGGCGAAAAACCTTGGAATCGAGTATCGAACGATTCCAATTGACCCCGCGCATCAGGCCTTCGAATCATCGCTGACGCTGAGCGACCTTGCTCAGGAAAACATTCAGGCACGCATTCGTGCGGTAATCCTCATGGGCATCTCAAACACCGAGGGGCATCTGCTTTTGAGCACTGGAAACAAGTCTGAGGTCGCAGTTGGCTACTCGACTATGTATGGTGATGCCGCTGGTGGTTTTGCGCCGATCAAAGATGTTTACAAGACCGACGTGTGGAAGCTTGCTGAGACCTACAACAGGGTCAAGGGCAGCAGTGTTATCCCTCAGAATTCAATCTCCAAGCCACCAAGCGCCGAGCTGCGGCCTGGCCAACTTGACCAGGACTCACTTCCCGACTACCAGCTCCTGGATTCAGTGCTGGCGCTATTGATTGAGGGAAAACAGACTGTTGCTCAGATTGTGGCAGCCGGTTTCGACTTGGCAACCGTGACCAGAATCGACGGCATGGTTCGAACTTCCGAATGGAAGAGGTCTCAGGGTGCCATTGGTACCAAAACCACCGAGATCGCATTTGGGCGAGGTCGCAGGGTGCCACTCACCACTAGAT
>CAZKLA010000115.1:0-3781 GCA_964553455.1 uncultured Aquiluna sp.
CTGGGCGCGGGGCTTAAAGCAGCGGGTTCTACGGCAGCCCAAGCTGGCGCTATGCGAACTGCAGCGGACACGGCTATGGCCAATACTGCATCAAATGTAGCGAGCGCAACCCCCACTGCCATTCCTAGCGGTTTTGTCGGTGCCGGTGCTGAAGGTATTGCCGGCGAGGCAGCAGCACAACAAGTGATAGCCGCACAGCAAAACGCAGCTCAACTCGCTCTACAGCAAGAAGCAAAAGCACAGGCTATTGAGCAAGCTCGGGCACAAGCTGCACAGGACTTCGCCTCTAAAGGGGCTTTTGACCGCATCGGCGGTGGGATAAAAGCACTGGCTGGGCAACCCGGTCGGGACGCATTCCTTGGCCAAGTTGGTATGAAGACCGCTGGTATGGCAGCCGCCCCTCTGATGCTCGCCGAAGAGCGCAAGCAAGCGGACACCCCTGCGGATGATGAGATTTATTCTTACACCTACGACGTGGGCCGTACCGGTGCCGAGCGCAGCCCATTGGCTACCAGTGCTGAGCGCAAGTATTTTGATGGCCGCTACTCTCCAGTGCGTAAGATTCGTGCAAGCGAGTACGGCTTTGCTGAAGGCGGTGAGGCTGTTGCCGATGCTGCTCCAGCTCCTTCTGCCTCGGAAGTCGCGTTGTCTTATCTGATGGGTGAGCGCGCCAGCTCTTCGGCTGGCCTGCCTGCTTTGGCTGCACAAGCACCTGCCTCCCCTACGTCCAACATCGGCGTTGGTGGCGACAACATGTATGCGTTCGACCCAGCTACTGGCACCTTCTTGCGTAACCCATACGTGGCGGGTGCTAATTCTCCTGCGGTTCAGGGGCGTGTCGGCACATCTTTTGCTGGCAGCGGTGGTAGCGATTACGTGGACCCAAATCCCGCTTGGACGAACATGTCTGACGCCCAGAAAGCTGCGTACTACGCCGAAAACCCAACCATGGGCGCGATCACGCGAGGCGCTCAAACTGTGTTCGGGTACTTGCCCGGTGCAAGCGCCGCACTTGCCGCACAAGAATACATGGACCCCGGGTTTGCACAGCGACAGAGAGACATCACTTACGGTATTGCCTCGGGCAGCGATCTCAGCGGATACTCTACTTCGGCTATGGACACAGCGCTTTCTGACGCCGGGTACTCTGACTACGGCTACAGCGACAGTGCTCCAGATATGAGCGACTTTGGTTCCGACTCCAATTCGTTCGAGAGCGCTTATGGCTGGAAGCAAGGCGGCATCACATCCCTCGCCAAAGGTGGCATGGCCAGCGGTGGCTTTGTGGTCCCTGCCGATGTAGTCAGCGCTCTGGGCAACGGCAGCACCGATGCTGGCCTGCGTAAGCTCTACGCCATGCTGGGCAAGATCAAGCCGATCAAGGGTAAAGGCGACGGCCTGTCCGACTCCATCAAGACCAGCATCGACGGCAAGCAGCCTGCACGCGTGGCAGACGGCGAAGCCTACATCGACCCCAAGACGGTCAAGCGTGTGGGTGGTGCCAAAAAGCTCTACGCCATGATGGACAAGATTCGTGCCCAAGCCCACGGCAAAACCAGCCAACAGCGCCCAGTCAACCCTGCTAAAGTGATGGCATGAACAACGAAAAAGGCAAGCTCGAATGGTTCGGTGGGAACCAAGACGCCCTGAACATGTATCGGGCGTTTGTGAGCTTGTCTCACGTTTGGGATGATCTTGTTGACCGTGACCAACCGGTTTCGCAAGACCAGATCAACCAAGCTTTTCTGACGTGCCTTGTGTACCTGCCAGCCAACCCGTTTTACCGGATGATTCAGGATGCGATCATGCCCATGTGGCTGGTGGTCGTTTCTTCGTTTGAAACCGCGAATCAGTTTGAGCAGGAAAAAGACCCACACGGCGTTGAAATTGCGCACTCTTTACGGTACGCGGCTGGTAACATCGTGGCCTACGCCATCTATGTTTGCGTTGGTCCAGAAGAGGCGAAGAAGTTTCTGCCCGACATGTGGAAGACAGTTTTTTACGAGCGGTTCGACGACTACCGCAAGGAGCATTTAGATGATCATCCCAAGCAAGCATAACGGCTACACCCGTGACGCCATCCGCCGCGTTTATATTGACATGGGTGAGGACACCCCTGAGAAACAAACCACAGTCGTCGACATCCCTGACTGGGCCAAGCCGTATGCCAAAGAATCTCTGGGCAAAGCCTCAGCTCTGACGAGTACCCCATACCAAGCCTACGGTGGTGAGCGCATTGCGCAGTTCAGCCCCCTGCAGAAGCAAGCATTCCAGCAAGCCGGTCAGCAGCAAGTTGCAGGCCAAGTCGGTTTGGGTTCTGGTCTGGCCACACTGTCGGGCATCAGTTCTTTCCAAGACCCCGGCACGGCACAGGGTTTCATGTCACCCTACATGCAGGCTGTAGTTGACCAACAGATGGAGTCGGCTCAGCGTCAGGCAGATATTGCAGCTACCCAACGCGGGGCTCAGGCTGTGCGTGCTGGTGCTTTTGGCGGCTCCCGTCAGGCCATTGAGAACGCAGAAGCTGCTCGTGCTTTGGCCTCCCAGAAGGGTCAGATTCAGGCACAGGGCTTGCAGTCAGCGTTCGAGCGCGGACAGGCCCAGTTCAATGCAGAGCAGGCAAACCGTTTGGCTGCAGCTCAGGCTTTGGGGCAGTTGGGTCAGCAGCAGTTTGGCCAGCAGATGGACATCACGGGCCAGCAGCAGCAGTTTGGCGGCATCCAGCGTCAAGCCACGCAGGACATTTTGAGCCAGCAGTATCAGGACTTCCTGAACCAGCAGCGTGCACCCTACGACCAGTTGTCGTTCATGTCGAGCATCATTCGTGGCACCCCCATGGGCCAGACCACGACCCTGTACCAGCCTCCAGCGAGCACAACGTCTCAGCTCATTGGTCTGGGTACCGCTGCCGCAGGCGCGTATGGTGCGTATGCAGGCGGGAAAGGTGCCGCTGCCGGCGGTGAGGTCAAGGGTTACGCTGCGGGTGGTGGTGTTGGTATCGGCACTTTGCTGAACAACGTGGGTAAATTAAGCGACGCGCAGCTCGGACAAATACAGGAAGGCCAAGAGCCCCCATTGACGGCTGCGATTGTGGCCGAGGAAATCCTGCGTCGCCAAGCGCTGCGCGAAGACATGGCAGAGCAACAAGCCATGGCGGCTCCCCGACCCAATAAAACGGTGGCCGAAGAAGCGCTTGCCGAGGAAGAACTGGCTGGACTGCCCGGTTTGCCCGCAGGCAATTTAGAAGGTATGGACGAGGCCACCATGGCCGGTGGCGGTATTGTGGCGTTTCAAGCAGGTGGCGGTACCTCACAGTTCATGCAGGATGTGTACAGCATACCCCGCCGTTTCGACGAAATGAAAGCGCGTGCCCGCGAGGAAGATGAACGCAGAGCCGCCGAAGCAAAACAAGCACAAGAACGACGCGCTGCAATCGACGCTGCGCGTCAAAAAGCCAGCTTCTCCAATTACTTGTTCGGCTCCCCTGAAACGGAAGCAGAAGGTAAAGCCGAGCTGAAAGCGCTGTTGGAAACACCCGCTACGCGTACACCTGTGCCAGTAGCAACCCCGGCAGCCGCAGCGGCTTCCTCCGATATGGCGCGTGAGCTGGCTAAGTTCCAAGGCAAACGCCCCGGTTTGAGTGGTATTTCTGCCGCTTTGCCTCCAGCAGCTGCCGCTGCGTCTCAGGGTAAACCCGGTACCGAGCGCGTTGCACCCGCCGGTGACGGCGCTGGCGTAGCACCCGCAGGGCTCAGCGCGTTGAAAGCGCAAACTGCCTCGG
>CAZKLA010000116.1:0-3775 GCA_964553455.1 uncultured Aquiluna sp.
GTCGCAGGCGCAGCGCAACCTCGACGTGGCCTACGAGGACTTCCTCCGCCAGCAGAACTACCCGCAAGAGCAGATCAACGCCATGTTGCAGACGTTCAAGGGCGTGGAGCCGGGCATCCCGAAGGGCGCGCAGGAGTTCGGCATCGTGCCGGTGGACTACGAGGGCAAGCCCTCTACGGCCTCAACGATCTTGGGTGGCCTCGGCGCGGTCGCGGGCCTCCTCGGCGACTTTGGCGTAATTCCCAAGAAGTAGGGCGGCATGGAAGACGATCTCAACATGGACGACGAGACCCCCGAAACCACGGGGGAGGCGGAAGCCCTCGCGGCAACGACCCTCGATCCGCAGGCCACCCTCGCCTCACTGTCGCAGCGGTATAGTGGTCTCATGGGCGAGCAGAAGGCCGCCCGCGAGAAGGCCGAGGCCGCTCGCGCTGCCCGCTTCAAGGCCGCCGAAGAAGCCATCAAGCAGCAGCGTTTTGGCGCTCCGAGCACCAGCGAAAAGCTCTACGCCCTGTCCGCCGCTCTGCTGTCCCCGCGCCGCATGCCGGGGATCGCGGGCACGCTCAACAATCTCGTACCCACCCTCAGCAAGATGGCCCAACTCCAGAGCGGGGCGGAGTCTCAGCGCGAGGCGGCGCTGCGCCAGCTTCGCGAGCAGTACGAGGTCGCGGGCGAGGAGTCCTTGCTTGCTGGCCTTGAGGGCGAGCGCAAGGCGATTTCCGAGCAGATGCGGGTCCTCGGGCCGTTGGCTAAGCCACCGGCGGGCGCGGGACGTTTTGCCGTCTCCGCGAACCCCATCACGGGTGTGGAGACGTACAAGAACTTCGCGGTGCCCGTTGCCGCTGTAAACGCGCTGCTATATGCTCTCCAGACGCCCGGTGCCACCGAGCAGCAGAAGGCAGATACCATCGCTGCGTTTGAGCGTAAGTACAAAGTGTCCGCCGAAACGTTCATCGAGGGGCTCCGCTAATGGCGCAAAGTCTTGTAGATTTCGACCAGTTTGACGCTCCAACGGTCAAGGAGCGCGCGGCTCAGGCTGGCATCGAACGCTCGCAGGCGGGCGCAACCGCATCGCGCGCCGCAGCCTCGTCTTCCGAGGCGACGGCGGAAGAGAAGCGCGGCCTGTACCCCTCGCGCAAGCGCAAGGCTGACGCGGAAGCTATCAGCGCGGAGATCAAGGCCGAGCAGGCCAAGATCGCCCTTGACAAAGCCCGGCGTCTGATGTCGAGCCTGCCTGTAGGCTCGAGGGTGCCGCAAGCGCGAGAAGTGTTGCTTGACGAAATCCGCAAACTTGTGCGCGTCAAGGAGCTGAGCCAGTCGATGTTCAGCGCCAGCGGCATCGGCTACAGCATGCTTGAGGGCGTAAGCGGTTCGCCCGCCGCCACGGTCGAGGGTATTCTGCGCCCGATCTTGGCGGGCGAAGCCTTCGGCAAGCTGCAAGAGATAAAGGCGGCTAGTCCCACCGGCGGCGCGCTTGGCGCTGTCTCGGACAAGGAACTCGGCCTGCTGCAATCATCCGGCGGCTACGTGCCCCCGACGGCGGGCGACGAGGACTTCCAGCGCGGCATCGACGACCTGATCGAGCCTCGCGTCGCTCTCCTGAGCAAGATGGGCGTCTATCCTGACGATCTGGCGCAGGCCCTCGGCCCCGACAACGTGGCGCAGTTTGCGCCCAAGTTCTCGGCGTATCGCCTCCGCGAGGACGACGAGGCGGCCCTCGACAAGTACGTCAAGACGAGCACGGAGAACGGCACGTTCGACCCCTCGGACTATGCCGCGCTGGTGGGGCAGGCGTATTACAACGCCACGGGCAACGAGCCCGAAGAGACGTTCATCAACAACGCCCTCGATACCGGCTACCGCATCAGCACGGGCGAAGCGCCCGCCGAGGGGCGGATGTCCTACGGCACGGCAGACGAAAACGCGCGCAGCCGTCTGACGGGCGTTGGTAGCACGCTCGAACCCGCAGAGCTCGGTCTGGGCACCGCTCTGGGCGGCGCTGCTATCAACTTCATCCCGAGCACCTTCGAGCTTGCTTTTGACACGGTCAAGGGCCTTACCGTCGACCTGCCGACTACCCTAGAAGGCACCGCGCAGATCATTGGTGGTGCCGTCGGCCTGACGGAGCCCGATCAGTGGAACGCGGTGAAGGATTACTTCGCAGATCGCTACGGCTCCTACGCTGGCTTCAAGCGCGCCCTGCGCGAAGATCCCGCGTCGATCGCGGCTGACGTCGCGGGGATCGCCACCGGTGGCGGTCTGCTGGCCGCGAAGGGCGCGGCCACCGCGAGCAAGTTCGGCAACATCGCCAAGCTGGCAGACGCGGCCAAGGCTGCCGAGGGCTTCGCCACCGCCGCAGCCCGCCTCGACCCTCTTAACACCGCCGCGCAACTCTCTAAGGCCGGTCTGAAGCTCGGCGCACGCACCGCCGAGAACGTTGGCGTTTCGCTCCCGGCCAAGCTGCTTGGCGTTCAGAGCGCGGACGTAAAGCAGGCGGCTGAAGCTGGTCGGCGCGGCTCGACCGAGTTCCTCGAGCAACTTGAGGGGCGCGCGCCGATCGAGGACGCCTTGGTCAAAGCGGACAGCGCCATCAGCGAACTCTACCAGCGCCGCAGCGCGGACTACACGCGGCGCATGAACCGCCTCAAGAAGAACCCCGAGACGCTTGACTTCGCGGATGTCGAAAAGGCGATCGAGGGTGTGCGCACTGTGGGGCGTCACAAGGGTATCGACATCAGCGGCGCTGGCGGCGTCTGGGACGAGGTCGATAACAAGGTCATGGAGTTCTTCGACAAGGGGCTGAACTCCATCGAAGACTTCGACGCGATGAAGCGTGCAATCGGGAACATCCGCGACAAGTACCAGAAGGGCACGCCCGAATATAAGGTCGCCGGGGATGTCGCGAATGCGATCAACCAGACGATCACCGCCAAGGCTCCTATCTACGCGAACATCATGGCCGACTACCGCGCGGCCAGCGATACGTTGGCCGATGTCAAGTCGAGCTTGTCGCTCGGAGCCAAGAGCGCCGATACCACGCTCATGAAGCTGCGCCGCTCAGCGGGTGAACGCGGCCCTCGTGGGCGCACGGTGCTGGACATTCTGGAAGGGACGCAGTCCGGCAAAGGCCTCGGCGATCTCCTCGCGGCGCAGAACCTCTCGGGCACCGAGCCGGGTGGCTTCGGCGCGTCGATGGGCGCTGTGGGTGCCGTGGGCACAGCAGACCCCACCCTGCTGGCCGCTTCTGCTGCATCGCCTCGCGCGCTGGGGATGCTGGCGTATCGTTACGGGCAGGGCATGGGCCAAGTGGACAAGCTCCGTCAGGCTGCGGCCAGCTTGCCCGGGGCCGTTCGTCTGGGCGCTCTGGTGAAGCAATACGCGCCGCCGACGCGCCTCGGCACGACCATCATCAACCCGGCCCTCGTGCAGCCGCAGGTCGATCCGGCAGACGTGTCGCAGCCGACGCCGATCGAGAAACTCGCCGCCGAGTATCAGGCCGCCCCGCCGGAGCTCACCGGTGCGATGGTCGGCGACGTGACGTTGCAGGATCTCGCGCCGAAGTACGAGGGCATCTCTCTCGGGGGCTTTCAACCGGAGTACGGCCCCGTAGAGGGCGCGGAGACGCCGCTCGATACAGGCGTGTCGGGCATGTCGGTTGACGGGCGCGAGATCGAGCGCGATCCCGTCACCGGTGAGATGGTCTACTCCGACACCGGCGAGCCGGTCGAAGGCTTCAAGCGCGGCGGCGCGGTGAAGGGCTACAAGGGCGGTGGCC
>CAZKLA010000117.1:0-3692 GCA_964553455.1 uncultured Aquiluna sp.
AGGAGTGAATGTTATCTGTTCACTTAACTGTTGAGCTTTTTTTGCTAAACGATAATTTCTAACCTCTTCCCAAATAATTCGTTGTAATGTTATTGACGTATTCATATTTTATCTTTATTTAAGTTCCGCAAATATAGCATCTGAGTTTACTTGTTGTTCAATATCAGCTTCTTCCCAACCCATACCTTGATATATTTTATCTGTTACATATAAAGGCGCTGCAACTCCTGTAGCTGCTTTTGCTAAACGACCAGTACCAGTAGCAACAGCTTTTGCACCTTTGCCTGCTACTTTTGCTGCTTTAGTTTTAGCCGCTCGTTTAATTAATTCCGAAAGTTCACTTCCAATGCCAGGCTGACCTAATGCTCTAATATATAGTTGTTCAATTTTTGTTAAAATAGGTTTAGCACCTGCTTTGATTTGTTTTATCTTTTTAGCTAATGCAATAATAGCTTTTCTTCCTAAACGCGTGCCTTTTATTAGTTTAAACCCTAATTTCGTACCAGGTAATAAAGATAATACCGCCATTAATGTAGCCATATATCGATCGCCATCATCCCAATACATTTTAGCATCAGCAAAAGCTGCGACACCGGCAATTGCTAAACCAAATGGCCCGCCGGCTAACATTCCTGCTATTTCAACTGCTAATGCAATTTCATGTTTATATTTTTTAAAAAATTCACCACTAATAATTTCGGTACTAGTTTTATACGCATCACCCCCATATTCTATAGAAAATTTTGAATCAGTTACGCGTGTATTAATTGCATCAATAGTCTCTGGATCTGCACCTATTTTTTTCAAATGATTAATAATAGCATTGCCGTATTTTATTGTTTGTTCAGGATTCCAATCGGTACCTTCGATATTTTGAAATGCACTCCATTTGTATCCTAAATATGAAGCTATCCATTGTCCTATACCAGCACCTCCGGATAATTCTTTAAATTTAGATTGAACTTGTTCAAAATGACGAGCGTTTCTAATTTGTCTAATTGCTTTGAGTGCAGAATCTGGTTGATCACCTAATGTAGTTCCTTTTAATAAAGCACCAGCCCATGATTCCCATGACTGTTTAGAATTATAAATTTGCTGAGCAATACGAGTGGTAAGTTTATTTAATTTTTTATAATATTGCTCTTTGCCGTATTTTTCGATATATTCATCGCGTGATAATAAACTAAACGGATCCGCTTGTATGACAGCTTTAGGCTGATCAAAATCTACGCGACGCATATTAGGTGCAATTTGCTCACTTAATACGCGCTCTGTAATACGATTTGCCAATTCTTTATTCATATTAATAAATATCAGGTAAAAAGATTTGGATAATGTATTGTTATTTCTTATTATGCCAATATAAACCAATTAAATTATTTATCATGAAAAAGTTAATGCTTTTTGTTGCAGTTGCATTGTCAACAGCAGGGTTTTCTCAAGATGTGAAACTCCCAAATGTTCGAATCAAAACTGATTCTTATCGAAGCTATGAGACAGTTGATTATCTATATAAAGATAGTACTTGGTCTCCATTTGATTCATTAACAATGGTGTTAAATAAATTTACCCAAGATCTTTATAATTTTGATGAATTATTTGGGCCTGATACTACCACCGGTTATTATTTTTATGATATGGAACCTGTTGAAAGATTAGTTGGGTTTACTAAATCAAAAGAAACATTTGATTTTAACTTTACGGATTCAACTCTTACTCGTGTAGTAAATGGAAAACGTTTTACGGATAATATTGTATCTTTCTATTTGTGTCACGATACATATCACCCAGAAATTGAAAATCTTCCTTATCGAGTATTTGTAATTACCGAAGATGGGTATGATAGAAATTATGATGTTAATTTTAATGATGGCACTCTTGAATATGATGTAAAATCAATTGATGTTATTAATGTGTTTGGAATATTAAATCGTCGCACCAATGTTGTTGAATTTAAAAAATATTAAGTCATGAAACGTTTATTTTCTATTGCAACTGCAATTGTTATTAATCTTACATTGCTAGTTACCTTTTTGGAATTATTCAATCCGTTCAATCACACCATTGGATTCATGATTACGAAGCCAGAATGGTTCTTCTCACCAAGTCTAACATATAATATTGTTATGGTTAGCAGTTTGTTAGGATTGATTCTATATAACACAAATCTAGTTATAAACCGAAAAAAATAATATCATTAGGTTGGATTCATGTCTTTTATTTCTTATTATATAGAAAATAAATTAACCATTTAACTAATTAAAATAAGAGATATGAAAAACCTAATCCTTTCCACAATCTTTGCAACGGTAGCATTTTCTAGCAATGCTCAAGAGTATAATTATACTATGCTTAATGAGTATGAAAATTTTATTTTAGATCGTTATAAAATTGACTATACTGGACCTCATGTTAGATATATGATTGAATCTAGAGAAGTTAATAATTTAGATGACAATTCTACTAAAAATGCAATGCGAGTTGCATATGATAATTTTGTAAAATTTAATAAAAATTATTTTCAAACAGTACCTACTAGTAGCAGTTTTATTTTATTTACAGGTACTCAATACATTGAAAATAAAGATTGTGATAATTTTACAAAACTAATTTGTGGTGATAGTAGATTAATTGTAGGATTCTATAAAAAAGATGTAAATGATTCAGAAAATGATATTCGAAGCATAGAAATTATTGAAATTAATGATGCAGGTACTCGAAATATTAATCATGCAATTTTTATTGAAGATTTTAGTGGATTTTCGAAATTAGTCACCCCTGAAGATTTTAAGGGAATGATTTTATGTGGGCAATGTCCGATTGAATAGTAAAAAAAAAAGGGAGTTATTAGCTCCCTTTTTAACATTTATATCAATTTTAAAAATTATACTCCATAAAATGCTTTTGCATTACCTGTTAATCCAGCTAATACTTGTTTACCAGGCTGGGATGCTTTAAATGTAGCAATAGCAGCATCATATTTTGCTTTATTTGGATGTGCATTATACATTGCTTGTAATGTAGCTAACGGTATAGTTGCCATTGTTTCATTTATTATGCTAGCAATAGCTTGTGGTGATAATCCATTTGGATCATTCATTACTGGCAATGTATAATCCATTTCTATAGAATATGGAACAGGCGACGTTGTTTGCCAACTGAAGTTGCCACCGAAGCCGGCTGTATAATTAGGTAAACAAGGTAAGTTTCCTATTTTAGGCCAAGGCATTGATTGAAATGCTAAAACTTTCCCATTAACTTGATTAGCTTGATCGAAAGTTTGCGGTTCGGGGAACATAATCAAATAAAAGCCCATTAATGCCATTGGTTGTTTAATGCCTTTTGCAAATTGAGCTTTGATAGATGCAAATGCTTTTGCTAAATTAGGATCTTTTGCTAAATTAATATTAGCCTCTGATAATATTGTTTTTTTAAGATTTTTTAAATCAGATTCTTTTAGATTCTTTACTCCGAATCGAAGCATGTTTTCTGCTAATGTATTTTTCATTATTTCCTTTTTAAGGTTATTTTCTTTCTAATAAATATTTGGATATTAGAAAAAGATTCCTTATTATTATAGTATAAAAATAAGAGACATGAAAAAGCTATTTGTATTATTACTTCCATTCATTGCATCCGCTCAAACAAATAATACGTCATATCGAACTTTTGATTCAATTGAATATTACTTT
>CAZKLA010000118.1:0-3654 GCA_964553455.1 uncultured Aquiluna sp.
GTTCTAGGAACCTTCAACACCAACATCAGCGCTGGCGACTTGCTAGTTCGCTCTTCAAACGGAGTAAACAACTTCGGCAAGGAGTGGACTGGTCTAGCAGCTATCGTTAAGGCAACTGGCGAACTACACGAGATCGACCCAGCAGACTACCCAGTATGGGCAGCTACTGAGAGAACTCTCGGATCTGTAGGAACCCCAGGTACTTTGACTGAGCTAAACCTGATCAACCTCGTACAGAGCGTTGACAAGCAGGGTGGCGACGTTGACGTAATGCTAGCAAGCCCAGGTGTATTCAACGCATACTGGAACCTGCTACAGGGTCTACGCCAGTTCACCAACGGTGCAACACTTGCCGGTGGACAGCGTGCATTCTCATTCGACGCATTGGGCAAGCCAATCAAGTTCGTATCTGACTATGCAGCACCTAAGGGCACCCTTTACGCTCTATCCTCCAAGGAAATCGTGCTTAACCGTAAGCGCGACTGGGCATGGATGGACCGTGACGGCTCAATGTGGTCAAAGGTCGCTGACACTGACGCATACGAGGCTCGTTACTTCCAGTACAGCCAGCTAGGTACCTACCGCAGAAACGCACACGCGGTACTATCTAACATCGCAGAGCTGTAAGAAGCGAAAAACTGCCCGCTGGGCCAGGGCCGTCTCACCTGGCTCAGCGGGTTTTTTCTTACTAGAATTAGAGGCAGATAGGAGACATCATGGGATACATAGAATTTGACAAAGTTGACGGACTATACAGTGATTACCAGCGCAGAGTAGCCGCTGTAATCAAAGACATCTTTCCTACCGTTAGGCTAATCCGCTTGGACGCCTTACACCCGAGTTTTACCCCAGAGCGACCATTCGCTCTTATTGACGAGCCGCACATGCTACCTTCTTACGTAATCAGGACACTCCCAGAATCAGAGATCGACCATCGCCTAGTTGCTTGGCTGGTAGACAATAACACCGCTGATCCAAACTCGAAAGTTAACCGACTTCACATTTTAGAGATGGCAGAGCAGGCCGTAAATGCCAAACGTGAGCTAGAATGGATGGAGGAGCGGCGTGACGTCATGAAGTCGATCATGAAGTCTAAGAAACACGAGTACAAGCACGACGGAAAGGTGCTTAAGCGATAATGCCAGCAGAAAGCTTTACTTATACGGCCCTAGACGTAATCACCCGAGTCAAGACTCAGTTTGGTGACCAGTCTGGCGCACAGATTACTGACCCAGTGATCCTTAGATGGATCAACGATGGACAGCAAGAAATCGTTAACAATAACCCCATTCTCAAGGATACAAAGTTCTCTAACGTGGTTGCCGGCCAGTCTGAGTACACTTTCCCAGAGGATAAGGTTCAGTTTATTGAGGCTGTCTATATCCAGGGCCGTCCAGTAAAGAACCTCTCACCTCAAAGCTTTAGGGACTTTATCCTTGCAGATGACCCTACTCGTGTAGCTAATGCTAAGTACCCAGACATCTGGTACGAGCGTGCAGGTGTTATCACCTTCTACCCAACGCCAAACGAAAGCTTTACAAATGGGCTAAAACTTGAGTACGTCAAGATGCCTACTCCGGTAACTAACACTTCGTCCACTCTGGGCATTCCTGACAGATACCTTAACCACTTGGTTAATTACTGCATGATGCAAGCACTAGAGTACGACGAAAACTATGCAGCAGCACAATACAAGCAGGCCCAGTTTAGAGACGGATTGGATCGATTGAACTACAAGGAGAACATTTCCCAGATCGACATGTACCCATCCATCTCGCCGGACGTAAACGACTATGTCTGATGTTATACGCCAAAGATCTGCGGTACTAAGGGACTTCTCTGGAGGTCTAAATAACTTCTGGGATGCCTCCGTTATCGCCGAAAACGAAGTTCCATTCCTAAAGAACCTAGAGTTTACTCCTCGTGGTGCACTAACTTCTCGCCCGCCTATCTGGATTGAGCCAGCCGATTCTTTCCCTGAAGCTGACACTCATTTTGATCTTCTTGGTTTTTATGTAGCCGAAGACGGTGATCGTTTTGCTGTGTACAGCTCCCCAACAAAAACTTATATTTACGATCTAAACACGACCTGGACGCAGATCTGGACTCATAAAGCAGTCGACTTTGTTCAATACCAGGGCTACATCATTATGTGCCGTACAAATGGCGCTGGTGCCTATTGGGGGCCTAATGGCGCACAAGTTTGGAATGGTACCGCATGGGTTACTGGCAACCCCACCGAAACCATTGCAACCCTTCCTGCTGCCGGCGGTTTAGAGCTTCATCAAGAGCGTCTATTTGCATTTGGCCCAAGAGGCACAGCAACACAATCAATTATGTACTGGTCAAATATTACCGGTGAAGTTGATGGACAGCCACAGAAAGACTGGCGCTACTGGGATGTGGCAACGTCCTTCGCATCGGTAAATAGCGGTGACGGACAATGGATCACAGGGCTGGTTGCTGGTTACAACGATCTAACCGTTTTCCGCAATGACTCTACTTACCGCTATACATTTTCCTCGCTTCCAGAGCTTGGCACGATGGCTAAGATCCAAGAAGGCATCGGAGCTGAGAATCAGCGCTGTATCGTCAGATACGAGAACGCAATTTTTGTTCTTTCAGCTGACCAAGTTTTTAGCTACTACAACGGTATATTCACTTCGTTAAATGACCAAAAGGTTAGATTTGAGAACGCCATAGATCCATCTACTTTGCAAGTCCCATACGCTTTGTCGGTACTGGGTGCAAGGTTGATTGTCTTCTACTCAGGCAGTATCTATGTATTGCAGATGAAAACTGGTACCTGGTCCACCTGGGAGACAGAAACAGGCTTTGCTTACTCAATGACCGTACCAAGCCCAGCAGATACGATCGACAAAGCTCAAGAGGCTTGGGTTGTATCAAATCTCATGACTAGTGATATTTACAGAATTTGCGATCACTATCACGATGGCGATGGCTCTGAGGAGTTTACTTGCCTTATTCGTACAAAAATCTATGACTTTGATGCGCCTAACGAATGGAAAAGGCTGTACTGGTGGGGCACTGAAGTGTCTGTAAATTCAATAGTAGTTGCAAGGGCATTCCCAGTAGAGCTAAATACAACGGTTTCAACAAATTGGGACGTCTTAGAAAATACAACTTGGGATGCCATGGAGGACGCTATAGATGGTTGGGACCAGCCAAACCCAACGCTGTTTAGCGTGCAGACCACTGTCGATGCCGCAGTATCCCTGAGGCCCCAAAGATCAAACCTTAAGCTGGACCACAGCCTACGCTTCCGTAGGATATACTTTGAGGTAGAGTTTTCAACAGATGGGTCAATAGGAACGGCACCGGCTCAGATCTTCAACATCACCCCGATGATTGGAATGAAGGCTCAGATCTCAGAAAGAATTAGCTAATGGCCGGCGCAGAAAAAGGGATTCTAGGAACCCCAGAATTTAACCCCTACGGTGCCGGGGCTCGTATTTACGGTTCTGGGCGGTATAATCCTACAATGGGAGCTGTAGATAAGGTTGGCTACGCTGAGCGAGACAGAAAGCGCCGAGCTAAGATTAATGCACTCCGTGCAAAAACAAAGGCGATGTCAACTAAAAGTTACGCAAGCCCCGACTTTATGAGGTTCATCTAATGGCAGTAAGAACTGGG
>CAZKLA010000119.1:0-3538 GCA_964553455.1 uncultured Aquiluna sp.
GCGCTCCAAGAACCGCAAAGTTGATTGACAATCGCGCCGATGCCCAAGTGGTTGAACCTGGATCGCTGTTCAACACCACCGAGTTTTACAGCGGCTTCTGGCTGATTCAAGCTGAGTCAGAGGAACAGGCCCTAGAGCTAGCTTTAGCCGGCTCTAAGGCCTGTAACCGAAAGGTAGAGCTCAGGCCCTACCTGGGACAGTAACCCCTAAGGGACTAGGCACTGTAGCTGGATGTTGGAACCATTTTTCTGCCAGCCGAGCACTCCGACATAGGTGGTGCCGTGATCTGTGAAGGTGCAGCTCTCACCCATCACGAAGGTTCCAACAGCTGGAGACCCAGTTGGTCCCGCCGGCCCTGCTACTCCCGGTGAACCGGTCGCGCCAGTTGCGCCAACCGAGCCCGTCAGCCCGAGCAACCCCTGAAGGCCTTGAGGTCCGGTCGCTCCTGTTGGCCCAGTTGCCCCTGTAGATCCTGTAGCTCCTGTAGCGCCTGCCGATCCGGCAGGGCCGGTTGCGCCAGTTGCTCCGGTGGCTCCGGTTGCTCCTACTGCGCTTGCGGATCCATCAGCACCCGCAGCGCCTGTAGCGCCAGTAGCGCCCGTTGCACCCGTTGCTCCAGCTGGGCCAACGGCACCGTCAATGCCGTTGTAGCCATCAGTGCCGTCAAGGCCCGTGAGCCCTTGGATGCCGACAAGACCTCTGAGTCCGTTTCTACCGTCTAGCCCATCGGCACCGTTGATGCCATCGACTCCATCGACGCCATCTGTTCCGTCAGCTCCATCCAAACCTGCTGACCCTGTGGCTCCGGTCGCGCCCCTAGGTCCTGTGGCGGAGGCTGTTACCTCCCCTTCCCCCTCAGCGCTAGCGTTCCTATTGGTCTGAACTGTGGTCAGTGCCCACAGGGCGATGATGATGGCGAGGATAGCCAGGATTGTCGAAAGCATGTTTCGCCATGAGGTATTGCGGGCTTGGTTGCCGTTTCCGTTTGTAGTCATTTCTTCCCCTAACTAGCAGCGTTTCTGCTGAGGTGGGCTATGGTTTGAGATATCTGATCGCTCACCCAGCTACTCGAGCCTCATTTGATTTCAATTTCAGAAGCTCATCGAGGACTCTTGAGGTGAAGTTATCAATCGGCCATCGCCGTTGATTTACGGATACCTCTCTGAACTCTCAAGATTTTGTCAAAGGGGAAAAGTGGTATTCGAGGATCTTCCAAACGCTCTTCTAGTTGAGGACGATGCTGAGGGCCGACTTCAAATTCGATTGCAGCTTGAGCTGATGGGATTTGTGGTTTACGACAGCCCCTCGAGGCTCGAGGCTCAAGAGCTATTTGGCCAGCGAGATTACAGCATCGTGCTTATCCACCTCGGGCACTCTCCGCTAGAGAGCATGCAGCTATGCCGATCGATCCGAGCAGAGTCGACAGTGCCAATCATCATGTTGACCCAGCGCGATGAGGTGGTTGATGAGGAGATGGTGCTTTCAGCAGGTGCTGATGACTATGTCACCAAGCCAATTGTTGATCGGATTCTGACCTCTCGCGTCACGCAACAGATAAAGCGCGGGCAGACCCAGAGGGCGCCACGGGCCAACATTCTTACCTGGGGGCCTTTGGAATTAGACCTAAGCCAACACAGCTTTACCATCTCGGGCAAGGATGTAATGCTCACCAACAGCGAATACCAGTTCCTGCAGTTGCTGATGGCAAACCCGCAGCGCATTTTTTCACGCGAACAAATCCTGCAGGCAATTGGTGCCTTCCGTGGACTGAAATCCGATCATCTGGTTGACTCTCACGCCTCCAGATTGCGAAAGAAGATTCGGGAGGCTGGCGGACCAGAGCTAATCGCGGTGGTTCGCAGTGTTGGATTTAGACTGGCACCAGCGCATTCTTAGTAATCACAAAGAGGTGACAAAGTGGCAGAGCAGAAATCAATCGCTGTAGTCAGAAAAGTTCTAAAGACCGGAGCAATTGTTTTCGGACTTAGTTCTCTTGCCCTTATCGCAGTGCCTGGAATCTTCAATCAATTGCTAAGCCTGGAATCCACCTCAGAACTTGAGTGGGCCATGAGAATGATTGGCATAACCCTGGTCGCACTCGCCGGAAACATGTATTCGGTCGCACGTTTTGGAACTGAAAAAGCAGTCGCATTCTCGGGGCGCCTGATGCTGGTTAGCGCTGCTGGCTTGGGCTTGATTACCCTGCTCATCCCAACCAATCACAACTGGTTTACCATCAGCTATGCCCTAGTTGGTTTCGGGTTTAGTGCCGCGTATGCGGTTGCGCTGAGCAGAAAGTAGTCATGAGTCAGAAACCACAGCGCGCAATAAAGCGCGCGGTAGCGCAGGGTCGTGATGATTACAGCCTGCACGATCAGGAATGGCAAAAGATTGGCTTGGCTGCTCCCGCTAGGCGCGCCCTGGTCGATGCCAAACTCTACAAAGTTTCAGACCTTAGAAAAGTAACGCTCCAAGAACTGACCAGTCTGCACGGCATGGGTAAGTCGGCAATAGCTCGCATCAAGGTGATTATGGAAGCGAAGAAGATTAGCTTCCGAAACTAGCTCTTACTTTTCGCATTTATCCAAATCAAGCTGGCGATTCCGGCCACCAGGACAATCACTGGCGCTACGAAGTTCAAAGGCGAATACCACTCTTGCTGGCCATTTACGACAACGAAGACGAAGCCCAACAGGCTCATCACAATCATCGCCCACGCCACGCCCTTGGATGTGCCGGCGTCAATGCGATCTAAATCTGCCCTGTTCCTCGCCGTTAGCTTGCCGCAAGCTGGGCAGTTGTAGTCGGCTTCGTGGATTTCTTCGTTGCAGTGTGGGCAATTCATGGTCTTAGCTTAGGACTAGCTCTTGCGAGATTGCCCGCAGGTGGTCTTGCGAGATTTGATGCCCACCTGGGTGTCGCAACCAGGTTACCTCCGCACCAAAGTCAACAAGCTGCGCAACCCAACGCTCGCTGACCGTAACTGGCGCGTAAGAATCCTGATCGCCATTAGCCAGCCAAATCCTCTTGCCCGTTAGGTCAACCCGTTCGACCTCTGCAAAGGGCTTCGTCGATCCAAAAAGTGCGGCTCCAACCAGCAGCTCTGGCCGCCGAACCATCAGCGCTGCTGCGGTGTTTGCGCCATTACTGAAGCCGGTTGCGAAGACCTTTCTCAAATCGAATTCATACTCCTTGGCTGCCACCTCAATAAATTCTGCGAGCTCAATTACCGCCTGCTCGATTGACTGCTCATTGAAGGTGCCGTCTGGGTAGCGTTCGAAGTATCGGTTCATGCCAGCCTCAAGGTGCATGCCGCGGGGCGATAGCACCGAAGCTTCTGGGTCCAGCGCTTTTGCCAGCGGCAAGATGTTGTGCTCGTCTGCTCCCGTGCCATGCAGCACCAAAATAGTTCTTGCCGAGGTTCCTTTTATAAAAACATGCGGACGCGTCAGATCGTTGTTAGCCATTACTCGACACTAATCCTTGGCAGTGAGTTTTCAATCTGTGCTCGACTTGGCTCCAGCCAAGGCGGCAACTT
>CAZKLA010000120.1:0-3492 GCA_964553455.1 uncultured Aquiluna sp.
TGTTGTGCTCTAGGTTATAATCAATAGCTGCTTGGCGAGCTTCCTGCTCGTTATCAAAATACCAAGTGTCCCAGTGTTTCGATCCCCAGCCTCGCTCATACTCGTACAGTTCAACTTTGAAAGCCTGAACACTGGGTCTTTCAATTCTTGCCATGATGAACTCCTTTCCTTAGGATTTAATTATACCAAAGAAAGGAGTTTTTGTACATATAGAACTAAAGTATTAAAAGGCATCCCAGTTGAATTGACGTTCAGCCTGACGAATCATGGTGATTTCCACCTCGCCTTGCTTGTAGACAAAGCGACCTTCCTTAGGCATAACCTGTACGAGATCATGTACACCAAAGCGCATGGACTTACCCTTATCCTCGTCGCTATCAGGATCAATGTCATACCAACCATGAATACGTTCAGCCATCAGCGGGTTACCCTGCCAGGCGTTAGGTTCGCAGTTACCTTCGTCAATTAGCTTACCATTGAAGCGCCATTCAACCTTGAAGTTGCTATCACCCGAGAATTCAGGCTTAGCATTCAACATGCGCATAGCTTGACGAGGTTCTTCATCGTAGCGATTCATTTCCTCAACAAGAGCTTTCAGCATGTCAAAGTTAAACTGCGAGAAGGTAGCAGCAATTTGACAAATCTTTTCGATATGCTCCTTAGCCTTAAGAGTATCTTGACAGTACTCACGAATGAATTCGTCTTCCAGACCTTTGAAGTCCAGCATGTAGAAGATACGACCAGGACGGTTACGCATATGAGAATCAATACGCCACTTGTCGTTACAGGTCAGGATGAACAGTTTCTTCGAAGGGAATACACCATCCAACAGAGTCAGGATAACTTCCTGCTGATCAGAATCGTACACCTTTTCAAATTCATCAAACATGATGATACATTCTTGATCAATATCTTGAATGAACTTATTGAACTTGTCACCAACCCAAGGTGCATTGATGATAACAGTTGGAATTCCAAGCTTAGCTCCTTCAATAGAAAGAGTTTTAGCTAGTAGAGTCTTACCAGAACCTTTCTCACCATTCAATAGAACACCAGTAGAGATACCGCGATCTTGGTAGGTGCGAATGATACGTTCTGCATCACGAGTAGTAGTACCGTAAAGCTTTTTGATAGGAGTGAAGTCGTCTACACCTTCAAGGTACAGAGGACCATCCATTGGTCGCTCCTTGACAATATAGTTCCCTACCGGTAGAGAGTCTCTAATATCAAGAGACTTTTCTTTAGCTACGTCAAATTGATTTCCATTACGAATGTAGTAAGTCATAGTATAGTTACATTTAGATGTTGTTACTCAGAGATCTATTATACCAATTCCACGAATTTCTGTACAATTTACTTTTTCAAATTTGTCCCAAACAGGATGTCCCAGAAAGTGAAGAATAGTCCAAAGTTCACATTGGGATTGTAGTGATGTTTCATGTGCCACTGGCCAGAAGACCAGAACGGAATGTTGACGTTTTGATTATGTTCTAATATTTCCTGTACGAACGCAGCCCAGATATAATAAAATAGGAAGATCCACCACGCACCTGTAACATATGAAAAAATCATAGTTGGAATGACTTCTGTTAACCAAAGATCTATAGAAGATTTCTTAGTATCTGTGAAAAGGAAGAAGTTGCTCCAATGCCACTTGATGCAGTGTTTCAAAGCGTATCTGTGATGATCACCATGAAACTGCATAAGCCATTTAGATCTATGGGCTATGCGATGTATCCAATATAATATAAACGTCCAAATAAAAAATTCAATTACATGAATCATGTCAAATTAGCTTTGACTTTTAGATATTCTTGGCGTTCAGCTTCGTGTTCGTCACATAGAACTCGAATCCATCCTCCATCACGAGTGCGGCCAGGTTTACCACATTCCTCGCAGGAACGAATAGCCCACGATTCTGCCATACGAACCATTCCATCGACTGTGGCGTCACCACCATCATAGTAGAAACGCAGGCCACCAAACTTTTCCTTGATCTGTGTAACCTTTACAGGCTCGCAACCTTCGCCTCGATTCCAACGATCGCGCTGCTCGTTCTTGAATTTGACGTGATGATGGATCTGAGCACAGAGCGACTCGATGATAGGCCACCAGCCAGGACCAATAGCGATCCCGCCATAAGGCTGCGAGAACATCTCGGGATACTTAGATTCAAGCCTAGCTACGAATTCTTCGTATTCTTTTTCGCTATACATATCAACCTCCGTAGTAGTCAATAACTACAGTCAGGTGTTCAATCAATTCACGATTACGCACCACGTCCTCGGGATGCATCCACTTACCGTTAATGCTATGTTCGTATAGTTCAGTTCGCAAATACTCGCGCTGTTCCTTCAGAGCAGCCAGGACAATCGCGTCCACGGCTTCCCAAGGAAGTTGAAATCCAGGTACATTCAGGCCTTTAGTCATATATCACTCCATTGTTCACTTCGGTATCGATTCCTGCAGTAATAGCAGTAGGATTATCGTCGATCCATACGTCGATTCGAATTCCCTGCTTCCACATATAGTTCTTCTTACTCTGCATAGAGGTAAAGTATACACGAGACTCGCCGACTCGTATACCAACACTCTCCATGACTTCCTTACGCTGCTCAGGACTACGTGCAGTTACAACATAGACATTATGTCCTCGGACAATACAGTCCTGAATAAACACGTTCCAGAGAGCAGGATCACGAGTATATGTATCGTCAAAATCTAAACTAATATTCATGAAGCAATCCAAACAAGAAACATTACAAACACAGCTAGTCCAGGGCTACCTGTAAAAATCAGGAACAGTGCAACCAGAGCACCATAGAAAGGATAATCATTCATCGCTGGGTTTCTCCGGACGATTCACACAGTACTCGCATGTCGGGTCGTCGCATTTTGTATCAAGCCACTCGTCCGTCTCGTCATCATAGTAGGCGTCGAACTTTTCAGAATACTGTTTCATTCTTCAACTCCGAAATGTTCTTTCATCAATTCTCCGATACCACCACGAGTTCCACTATCAGCAAATTTAGCACATTCCCGAACAATCAACTCGGCGAACTTTTCCTTGTCAAAAGTCGAAAACTCACCAGACGATTCTGTTGCTGGATAGTGTTTAGTAGCCTGTTCAGCAAGTTCTTTAATTCGTTTGTTCATAGTCCACCAAGATATTTCATAAGTGCAGCTCGCAAAAGATCAAAAACATCAGGATCTCCGTAGAACAGGAAGAAGAGAAGTACTATACCTAGAATGATTTGCATGATTAGATTATATCAAATCGACGAATTAAAAGATACTCTCAACAAAGAGTCGAAGCATTTTTTAGATATTACGCAGGATTCTTCGAATGTCTAGCGGAGAACGTGTCCATCCACTCTAGCAGTACCTGTCGAGCCTCAGTCCGAGACAATCCGTATGTTTCCTGAAGAACAGGAGCTGCACCAAACATGTTAATTTGACCCGACTCCCGAATAATATCGAGGAAGGCAAATA
>CAZKLA010000121.1:0-3421 GCA_964553455.1 uncultured Aquiluna sp.
TTGATTCCGGATTTGATTTTAAGTTTAACGACACTATTTGTAGGCAAGTATCCCATCGAGGACAGGAGGTTAAGGATTTCGGAAGAAAGTTTGATGTTATCCTATTTGTAAGTGGTACAAAGTCATCCAATGGGCGTGCCTTATTTGAACAGTGCAAGGAGGTGAATCCTAGGACCTACTTTGTTTCATCCGTTAACGATGTAGATTTTAACTGGTTTGGCGCCAATGAATCCATAGGTGTTTTTGGAGCGACCTCTACACCCATGTGGTTGATGGAAGAAATCAAAGCCAGTGTGCTAGCCTGTTGATCTGGAGAGTTGTTTCTCAAAAATGGGGAGCAATACCACATTTTTTACGTGGTTTTATTTTGGTAAGGGCACAAAATTTAAAACTTGTTGCCACTAAACATTCCTTCTTTGAATACTTCAGCGCGTTCATCTGTCACAAATAGCACCAATTCAGAATCTTCAATTGATTCTATGCTTACTGTTTCATCCTTAACCAACAGGCTATCCATTTTTTTAAGATTTACTTCTTTATTGATGTTTACTTCGCCTTGAAAGGTGTAGATCAACATTGTCAAATGGTTTTCGAATGTAGGGAGCTGAATTCTACTTCCTTTTACTAATCTGGTGTCATAAATCCAGGTGGAGCTGCTGAATTGAAGGGTTGATTCATCGGATGGTGAAGCAATAAGCCTCCAAACATTTTCACTATGCAGTTCAGTCAATGTTAAAAATTTTACTTCCGGAACTAAGTCCTTCTTTTTTGGGCGTATAAAAATTTGCAGACCTTCAAACAGTTCATCCTGCCCATTTATTTTTTCTTCATGAAAAACCACTTTTCCAGCTTTCATTAACATCAACGTTTTACCTCCAATGGTCTTTTCCATTCCTTCCGAGTCTTTGTGTTCTGCTTTTCCTGTTCTAAAATAGGATAAGATCTCATCATTACTGTGCGGATGCATTGGAATGACTGTATTCCCTCTAAATGCGGGATGATCTATTCGACCTATACTTCCAATTCCGGTATCTCCTTTACCTATCCCTTTTCCAGGGTAAAGCATTTTTATTGGGCCATTCCCCAAAAATTCAGATCTACTGATTTTCTGTATCATCGTTTGATTTTTTTGCAAATTTATTTTGGTCACTTTAAATTTGAAAGTAGTTACACGAATGTGCAGTACTTACCTCCTGTAAAGAATTGGGAAAAAATTAAAAAATGCAGACAAATAGTAGTAAAAAAAGTATGCAAAGGTGTACCCTAAACGATGTTTTAGTCGTTTTGGGTGGTAAGTGGGCCATGCCCATAATCTATACCTTGCGCAATGGAACAATGCGCTTTAAGGAGCTGGAGCGAAATGTTTCAAACATCAATACTCGGATGTTGGTTAAGGAGCTTAAAAATATGGAGGCGAATGGTATTTTGACAAGGAAAGTACATGCCTCTGTGCCGCCTATGGTTGAATATACTTTAACGCTGAAAGGAGAAAAGTTAATTCCTATAATTGTTGAAATGTTGAAATGGGGTGACGAATATCGTGTTTAACAAGTGGTTGGCATTTGATTGAGTTTTTTATAGGGTAATACCTTAAATATTCTCAGTAAAAACTGGTAAGAAATAGTGCTGCCACATAGCTACTCTTTTTTCAAGACGAGAGCTACACAAGAAAAGCCATCCTCCATGGCGGATTTTTTTACTAGTCTATCAGTGGGTTAGACTTGTTGCATCCTTTGAATTTCTAGTAGATTCTTTCTCATTCTGAAAAATCCATTCTTAGAAAATAGGATTGGATGTTTAGATACTTCAATGAACCCTTCTCTTTCGTAAAGTTTTTTTGCTTTAGGATTAGTAAATGCCACATCTAACCATAGAGAGGAGTACCCCTTTTGTAGGGCATGTTCTTGAACAAAATTCATAAGTTTTGTCCCGATACCTTCCCCTCTAGCAGCGGCATCGACAGATATATTTTGGATATACAACCCATCCACCTCTGATTTTTCATGTATTGATTTTAATATCAGCGATTTTAACCAAAGGCTGAAAAGTTCTGATGTAGAAAAAATACGACCATAGGCTTTATTTTCTCTTTTTTTATCGATGTTTTTAATGGAATAAAAGAGAAGGATGCCAGCAATTGCCTGAGTGTCTTTTTGGTAGATAATTATATTCTTGTGCGAAAAAACAGTGTCTAGGTTTTCTATAAGATTTTTCAACTTCAAGACTGCCTTTTCCTGTCTTCCAAACAAGAATGGCATGATGTCATCTGTTTGGAAAATTAACCGGGCAATCTCGTTGATATTGTCTGTTAGGTTTGAAAATCTAATCATTACATATTTTTTGATTTATCGAATTCATCAATCATAAGACTTTTCCAGATAGTTTTTGGGACTATTTCCTTGTATTGTGTCAGTTTGTTTTTACTCAATAAAGTCCTTTCTTCATCTTTATCTTCTTCAAAATACTTGAACTCATAGTAGTGACCCCAAAATTGGATAATGGGTTCTTCATCTGATTGAATCATCTTTAAGTCTTCAATAGAAATATTTTTGTAATGCGAATCAATTAGCAATTGGCTTGTTGTCTTCAAAAAAGAAAATTCAATTTCACCTGTTTTCCCTTTGTCAAGTAGGCGCTGCATTCTTTTTCTATCCGTGAAAAATACCCCTGACTTTGCAGGTAAGGTGGTTGCCAGAAACAAGCCAAGAGAAATAATACCTGTGATTCCGAAACTAGCATTGAAAGCAGAATCAGTAAAGAGGAATAAGGCGAGAAAAATCACTCCAAATACCAAGGAAAATAAAGGTCCTGCAATTAAAATAAAGGCAAACTGTTTTTTCAGATTTGTTGTAATTTCTAAAGGAGAGGTAGCTGCAATTCCACCAAAGAATTGGAGGTCTTTGTTCAGGTAAAATTTAACATTTTGATCTTCTCTCTTTATTCCTAAAAATCCTACAATGAATAACTGCAACTTAAATCCCTGAACCAAACCGGCGATTAAATGCCCTAGCTCGTGTAAGAAAATAGCGAAGATGGGACATAGAATTACGGAGCTGAAAAAAACAACAGTTTCAAGAGGGGAGTTGGGGAATAGTTTGCTTGTAGCTTCTTTTGGAATCAAGAAATAGGCGCTCAACATGATAGCCATACCCAATACAAGTCCAATTAGGCTATCTTTTATTTTTTTTGGATTCATTAAATCAAAATTAAATTTTTTGGAAAAAAAGTGTTGGGTAGCAAATCACCTATTGAAAATCAAACTAAAAGTGGCTTGATCAAATGATAAAAAACTCCCTTTTCTCATTGAAAATTTTAACGAGGTTCCGAGCTTAAATTTCATTAGGAATACACTTTCAATCCCCATATCCCTTTTCCTTCAAGGTCTGAATTAGCTTTTCACCTTTTCCATGCAGCGTATTGT
>CAZKLA010000122.1:0-3380 GCA_964553455.1 uncultured Aquiluna sp.
CTTCGTCCCTACAATCCCGAGGCAGACAAGTGGCCATTCCTCGGTCAGCAGGTCGCGGATCTTGGTGACGTTGCATTCAACCCCTACGACATCTCAAGCGCCCTTGGGTCGATCGAGTCTGCCGTCAGTGCAGCGCTTGACTTTGCTCCAAAGACACTGATTCTTGGCGGCGACCACTCCATTTCACTGCCGGCGCTACGCGCTCTCTCACGCAAGCACGGCCAGATCGCAGTCATTCACTTTGACGCTCACCTTGACACCTGGGACACCTACTTCGATCAGCCTTACCTGCACGGAACTCCCTTCAGACGCGCGTCAGAGGAGGGCTTGCTGGACAAAGAAGCTTGCGCTCATGTCGGCACCCGTGGCGGCCTGTACGGCAACACAGACATGCTCGAGGACTCTGCACTTGGATTCATGACAATCCGATGCCATGAACTTCACCTCGATGGTGTCCAGACTGCTATCGAGCGGATAAGGGCTCGCGTGCAAGACAGGCCTGTTTATGTTTCGGTTGATATTGACGTCTTAGATCCGGCTTATGCGCCTGGGACTGGAACCCCTGAACCTGGCGGAATGGCTAGCTGGCAGCTGCTTCACATGATCAGGTCACTCTCGGGATTGAACATCGTGGGAGGAGACATCATGGAGGTTGCTCCCGCCTACGATCACGCCGAGATCACTGGGTTTGCTGCAGCGCACGTTGGCTATGAATTACTGTCGGCCTGGGCTCCCACGCTCGGTGAAGGAGAGCTAAAGACCCGCTAGCTGGTGAGGCCAGCTCTGTGAAGTATGCCTTTAGCCTGCAGCAAGATTGGCTTATCAACCATTTGCCCATTGATCTGACTTGCTCCAGCTTCGGACTCAAGCACCGATCTAGCCCAAGCAATCTCTTGCTCAGTGACCGCAAAAGCCTCGTGCACGGCGGGCAACTGGGCTGGATGAATTGCAAGCTTTCCGCCAAACCCTAAGTCACGGGCGTGCTTGGCTTCGGAGAGCACTGCAGAAACGTCTTGGATGTGCGCGGATGGTGAATCCCACGGCCTTGACTTACCAGCAACAATCGAAGCCATAAGGATCTGAACTCTTGCGTAATCGTGGACGACGGGGGAGTTACTGGCCATCTCCGCGGCAAAATCCATCCCACCAAACGCAAGCTTTGCAACGCTCTCATGATGCGCTATCTCCTGCACATTTTGGACTCCAAGAGCAGACTCAACAATTGCAATAAAGGAGAGGTGTTCTGGCAGGTTAGGAATTGCTGCCGCATGCTCAGCCTTTGGAAGCACAATTCCTAAAAATGAGCTGTTGCCTGAGGATGCGTCAAGCAACTCGGGCAGTTCTATCGAAAGCCTGTCCGAGTTGACGCGAACTACAAACGGACACCCCTCTTGGTTATTTGCCATCACCTCAGCAAGGACGTTTTCGAGGGCGAGGCTCTTTTCGCCGTCTAAAACAGAATCTTCCAGGTCCCAGATGGCAAGGTCGGCCCCGGAGGTCCTGGCCTTTTGAAATCGCTCAGGTCTTACGCCGGGCACAAATAGTGCGCTGCGGGCAGAGCTAATGATCGGGGAGTGAGGTCTCACTTTAGTTCCCCACCGTTCTTGTTTTAGAGAGGGAGACAAGTTTCTTGTCATCAGGCTTGAACAGGTCATTTCCCTGGTTGTCAATGACTATGAAGGCGGGGAAGTTTTCTACTTGAATTTTGAAGATAGCTTCCATGCCAAGGTCTGAGTGGTCAATCACCTCCACCGAGTGGATATTCTCCTGAGCAATTAGTGCAGCTGGGCCGCCGATAGTGCCCAGGTAGAAGCCACCATACTTGCCACATGATTGGGCTACAACTGAGGAGCGATTGCCCTTGGCCAGCATGACCATTGACCCGCCTGCGGCTTGGAGCTGAGATACATACGTGTCCATTCGGCCAGCTGTAGTAGGTCCGAAAGACCCAGTCACGTATCCCTCTGGTGTCTTTGCTGGGCCTGCGTAGTAGATGGGGTGGTTCTTCACATAGTCAGGTAACGGCTGACCACTCTCAAGGATGCTGCGAAGGCGAGCATGGGCAATGTCTCGAGCGACAACCATGGGTCCGCTCAGGGCAACTCGCGTTCCAGTTGGATGGCCGGAGAGCTGCTCCAGAATCTCGGCCATCGGCAGATTGAGATCGACGTTGATGGCAGTTTGATCTTCTTGTTCTGGCAGCACACCTTCATCGGGCAGGTGCTGGGCAGGGTCATGCTCCAGTTCCTCGAGGTAGATCCCGGATGCGTCGATGCGAGCTAGAACTTGCCGATCCGCTGAACACGAGACCGCGATGGCGATAGGCAGCGAGCCATTGTGTCTTGGAAGTCGCACCACACGAACGTCGTGACAGAAGTACTTCCCTCCGAATTGAGCCCCAAACCCAATCTGCTGGGTTAGCTCAAAAACCTTCTGCTCAAAATCCAGATCCCTGAATCCGTGCCCAACATCGCCACCGGAGGCCGGCAACTCATCTAGGTAGTGTGCCGACGCTAGCTTCGCCGTCTTCAGCGCAAACTCAGCTGTGGTTCCACCTATTACAACTGCAAGGTGATATGGCGGACATGCTGCTGTTCCGATGCTCGCAATCTTTTCCCTCAAGAACTCCAGCATTCGAGTTTCATCGAGGATGGCTTTGGTTTCCTGATACAGAAATGACTTGTTGGCGCTGCCACCACCTTTGGCCATGAATAAAAGTTCATAGCTGGCACCTTGACCGAGTCGGATATCAATCTCGGCTGGAAGGTTGTTTTTAGTGTTTGTCTCTTCCCAGAGTGACAGTGGTGACAACTGGGAGTAGCGCAGGTTCAGATCGCGGTATGCGCGAAAAATGCCATCGGTGATGTGTTTATGGTCTTCGCCATCGGTGATGATTTGCGATCCACGCTTTGCGTAGACAACCGCTGTCCCAGTGTCCTGGCACATCGGCAAGACCTGCCCGGCCGAGACGTTTGCGTTTTTTAGGAGGTCGAGTGCGACAAACTTGTCGTTCTTCGAGGCTTCGTCATCGCCGAGAATTGAATTGAGCTGCTTTAGGTGCGACTTGCGCAGGTAGAAGTTGACTTCCTTGAATGCTTCGTAGCTCAGGTCTGCGAGAACACTGCCCTCAATCTTTAGAAATTCTTGACCATCAACATCCACCTCTGACAGGCCCTCATTGCCGAGATTGCGTCGGTCAAACACTTTCTCAGCAAGAGGCAAAATGTCGGAGTATTGATAATCATCCATGCATTTAGTCTGCCATGAGATAGAAAATCGAGCCACACGCCAATGGACAATAAGAAAATCGACTTGTTTTCTGCCAGCATGAAGTCTGAACTTGCACACGCCCTTGCACAATCAAACAAAAACTCCCTCTC
>CAZKLA010000123.1:0-1252 GCA_964553455.1 uncultured Aquiluna sp.
GTGGCGCTTGAGCTACTTAGGAAACATGGCCTGATTGGCGATGAGTCATACCAGGCCATCCGAGCGTCGGTTTACCCGAAGGTTCTGGGCGGCGATCAGATTGTTGGAGCATTGAAAATCGTCATCTAACAATTCACGTGTTGGATAGATAAACGCCTAACAGGCGGAGTAATGTGACGAACATGACAGATCGCAGCGTCGCATCATCAAAACCAAAGGGCACTCTTTCCTGGGCAATGTGGGACTGGGCATCTCAGTCCTTCCCAACAGTGGTTACCTCTTTTATCTTCGGCCGCTACATCACAGACAGCGCGTTTGCTCCCGCAGGACTCTCACCCGAAGAAGCTGACCAGTACACCGGCACTTGGCTGGGCATCTCTGGCATCATCGCCGGAATCTTGATCGCATTCATTGCCCCGATTGTGGGCCGCCGAGCCGACACATCTGGCCGCAAGAAGATGTGGCTGATGATCAACACCTGGCTATTCGCCGGAACCATCGGACTGATGTTCTTCGTGCAGCCAAGCAATGACTTTTTCTTCTTTGGGCTGACGCTTTTGGCCGTGGGTGGAATCTTCTTCGAATTCGCAACCGTCAACTACAACTCAATGCTCAACGAGGTTGCCAAGCCTAAGGATCGCGGCCGCGTCAGCCAGTTTGGCTGGGGCCTTGGCTACATGGGTGGCATTGTCCTATTGGTCATGGCGCTCTGGATTATCCAATTCGGTGGAGCCGAACTCATGGGCATTCCGGACTCAGATGCGCTATCGGTCCGAGTTGTAATGATCATCAGCATGCTTTGGGTATTGATCTTCTCGATTCCACTGATGCTGAACGTTCCAGAGGCAAAGCCGATTCCTGGCACCGAGAAGGAATCCATCTTCACCGCCTACTCAAAGCTGTTCAGCTCACTGGCAAAAATGGGTAGGGAAAACCCGAACCTACTCAAATTCCTAATCTCTTCCGCGATTTACCGCGATGGCCTAAACGGAGTATTCGCTTACGGTGCTGTTCTTGGAGGCCTGGCCTTCGGTCTAGGACTGACAGAAATCATCGTTTTCGGTATTGCCGCCAACATTGTGGCTGGGTTTGGAACTTTCATCGGAGCATTTTTTGAGGACCGCCTGGGATCGAGAACTGTGGTTCTTATCTCACTGGTTGGCGTAATGCTTGGTGGCCTCGGTGTCTTTGTATTCGCCAGTGCTGGAACCATCGCGTTCTTTGGCTTTGGTCTGTTCCTCTGCACCTTCGT
>CAZKLA010000123.1:1352-3372 GCA_964553455.1 uncultured Aquiluna sp.
TAGAGCTCGAACCTGATTTCAAGACAATGCTTCATTCTCTACACCCTGTAGAATCAGGGCATGAGCAATAAGCGTAAGCAGGGTGAGCTGGAGTCTGAGATTCTCGGCTGCCTATGGGATCGCCCAGAGGGTCTTACCTCTCAGCAGATCCTCGCGCTGATGGGTGATGACGACCTGGCCATAACAACCGTATTGACGGTGCTCTCAAGACTTAGCGACAAGGGACTTGTCAGTCGCGAGCAGGCATCCGGGCGAACTTTCCTGTTCAAATCAACCAGCTCCCGAGAGCAGCACACCGCTTCGATGCTGCTTTCTGCCCTTGAGAAAACTGATAACCCTGCCTTGGTGTTTAGCCACTTCACCAGCCAGCTCACCCAAGAGCAGATTGCCTCTCTAAAAAAGGCACTGGGTTAGTCTTTCGAGGTGGAATTCTCCATCTATTTGCTGCTCGTACTGATCGAGTACGTGCTGCTAGTCAGCACCGCAGCGCCTTTTATCTTGGTGAATCGCTTTAGAAAAACCCCGAACTTAGGCATTGCGGTGTGGTTCACACTGTTCTTTTCAGCCATGGTGGCCGCTCTCTTGGCGATCGGCTTCGCAGGCTGGTCAATTATCGAGACTTACTACCTACTGCAATCCTCAACCGACATTTGGCTAATCCTGGCGGCAAGCTTTGCCCCCTGGGTGATGCTGGCATTCGCAGGAATCCTGCTCGCTCTGAGCAACCAGAAGCTGGAACCACTATTTCGCGCGGCAAAGGAGTTCGACCAACTCTCAAAGCTTGCTAGGAGAGAGGTTGAGGCTTTCCATAGAGCCAGGGTCTATGAGCTAGAGATTCCGGGATACCTCGCAATAACCAAGGGCTATGAGATTTATCTGTCAAAGGCGGTTTTTGAATTGCCAGAACGTCAACTGAATGCGATTTTGTGGCACGAGTATGGGCACGTTCGCCTCGGGCACCAAAGGCTCAAGCGTGTAACCGGGCTGATGTCGCAACTTACGCCTTGGTTTGTGGTTTCGAAAGCGTTTAGCGTTGAGGTGGCAAAGCTTTGTGAAGTGGCAGCCGACAAGTACGCCCTGAAGCGGGTGTATTCGAGAGATCTAGCCGAAGCTAGAGCGAACTTCTACTAAAGCGGGTTGTTTCCGACATCAGTGATGTGGAAGTTTAGGTAGCTGCGAGACGCGGTTGGACCGCGCTGACCCTGGTATCTCGAGCCATACTTCGAGCTGCCGTATGGGTTCTCGCTCTCGGAAGAGAGCTGGAAGAAGCAAAGCTGGCCGATCTTCATGCCTGGCCATAGCTTGATCGGCAAAGTTGCGGTGTTAGACAGCTCCAGGGTCACGTGACCCTGGAAACCTGGGTCAACAAATCCTGCGGTGGAGTGGGTTAGCAGGCCTAGGCGACCAAGCGAGCTCTTGCCCTCTAAGCGGGCAGCGATGTCGTTTGGCAAAGTGACAAACTCAAAGGTCGAACCAAGCACAAACTCACCCGGGTGCAGGATAAATGCCTCGTCTTTGTCTACCTCGACAAAGCGGGTCAGATCATCCTGCTGCTCACGAGGGTCAATAAACGGGTACTTGTGATTGTCAAAAAGCCTAAAGAAGCGATCTAGGCGAACATCCATGCTTGAAGGCTGAATCAGCTCCATATTTAGCGGGTCTAGGCCAATGCGACCGGCCTCGATTTGAGCGCGAATATCCTTATCAGAAAGCAACATGTCAAAAGGTTATCGCCTACTCTGAGTAGCGTGAGCAGCTATCTCGAGAAGTTTCTTGACTACCAAGCCCAGCTACTTGATTTGGTCGCGCAGCGACCCGAAGTTATCGGGCTAATTTTCGTAGGTAGCGCGGCTGCGACCGAGCGGGTTGACCAATACAGCGACCAGGATTTCTTCTTAGTTGTCAAGGAAGGGACCGGCGAAGGATTCCGTCAGGACCTAAGTTGGCTCCCTAACTCAAGCGATATCGCTCTTCACCCGCGCGAAACCGCCCACGGTCTCAAGGTTGTTTATCAAAACGG
>CAZKLA010000124.1:0-3360 GCA_964553455.1 uncultured Aquiluna sp.
GCGATGCAGCGCATCGTGAGCGACGATCAACGTCGCCCTGTGCCCAATCCGGCCCGCCCCTTCGGGGTCGCGTTGTGAAGCCCGCTGGCGTCGTCACGCCGCTTGCAGGGGCAACCAGCCCCTGCGACGCGCCGCTCCTGTCCAGCGAACTTCACAACGCGATCAGGGCGGGTCAGGTTGGTCGGAGACCGCTCTAAAGGGAACGGGGTGGGGCGCTTCGGGATTGACCGTTTCAGTTGGACCGCGTGCGAACGGTGCTCGACCGCCACAGCTTCTCTCGGGCAAATGCGGCTTGTGTGGGGTTTGGGATTGCTCGATCCACGCTGCCGGCCTTCCGGATAAGCTCGCCCGTCCGCATTAACGAGCGGACCGAAGACAGAAGTGAGCTCAATTCGAAACGCGCAAACAGTTTGCACGAGTCTGAGACCAGCTTAAGCGCTGAATTCCGAATACATTTGAGCTAGTGTTCCAATCAGAACGCCGACAAAACGAAAGGCTGGAAAACTGCGTTCAGCAGCAAAAAATCAGCCAAACGATTGAAAAAATGGAGCGGGCGAAGGGATGCGAACCCTCGACCCCAACCTTGGCAAGATTCGGCGCGATGATATTCACATTCAAAATCAGTTATTTGCTTTGATCACCGAAAATCCGAACACGATCCGAACATTCTGTGCATTTTCTCAGAAGGGCTATTTTTCAATGGCGTAGCGGAAGTCGCCACGTCAAAAAAGTCCGCCTAACGCCATGTCTGTGTTCAGGCTTCGAGACAAGACAGGGAGACAGCTTTGCGCGCTCATCCCAGTCATAGCCGATCGACTGAAAAACGCCTTGAAACGGACCAGGTAGCCAACTGCCGCACTTGGCCAGATCTGGGACAAAGCCGCCGTTCCTTTGGATAAGACCGAAAGTCAGGTCTTGGCAAAAGCCGACCCTCGAATCGTCACCCGGCGAATTCGGACAGTTTTCGCAATGACCGTCGTATGTGACCGCGCCGCGCTCACGATCGGATTATCCGCTGCAAACAGCATCGCAGCCCATCACGCCACTAGATTGCCCTCGAACACCACTCCGGTGACCCGGGCGCGGTCGAGCCTTTCGGCCCCCAACTCGAAGGGGTCTGCATCAAGCGCGACAAAATCCGCCTTTTTGCCGGACGTGATCGAACCGACCATGTGATCCATGCCGATAACCCGCGCGGCCTCGATGGTGATGGCGCGCAGGGCCTTGTCGAGGCTCAGACGTTCGGCAGGCGCCTTGGTGTGGCCGCCGATGGTGATGCGGTTGCAGGCGATCCACGCCAGATACAGCGGGTTGATCGGGGCCATGTTGAAATCGCTGTGGAGCCCGATCGGCACGCCCTTGGCCTCCAGCGATCCCAGCCGGTTCATGACCGCTGCCCGGTCAGGGCCGAGCCCGGCCTGGGCATAGGCATCGCCCAAAACCCGGATGTAGTTGGGCTGGGCCGATACCATCAGGCCAAGCTTCGCGATCCGCTGGTTCTGCGCTTCGGTCGAATAGCCCAGATGTTCGAGCGTGATCGTCTGACCGCGCCGCTGAGGCAGGCGCTCGATCGCGCCGAGCACCACATCAAGGCCTTCATCGCCGTTGACATGGATGTGCAGCGAAAAGCCTGCCAACCAATAGGTTTCGAGTTGCCGCGTCAGCACTTGCGGTTCGGTGATCCACTTGCCTTCGTGCCCGTCGCTGTATCCGGGCGCGTTCATCCGCATGTTCTGGGCGAAGAACGCTCCGTCGGCGAGCATCTTGATCCGCTTGTCGATCCGCACATGAGGCCCGGAATATCGCGCCGTCGCTTCAGCAAGCCACTCGCCCGGATCGCGGTCGGCTGGCATCGCGTTGGCAAAGGGCATCAGCATGACCCGCGCCCCGCAGCCGGGCTGTTCGAATGCCGCCTTGATCAGGCTCGCTTCGGTGTCGAAGCCGGCAAAGATGCCGGTCGCCATGTCGCTTGCCGTGGTGACGCCGTTGGTGCGAAAAATCTGCTTCAAATCGCTCATCCCCTTCTGCATCCGCTCGGGGGTGAGGATGGCCGGGCGCAGCTTCTGAAGCGCGATCACCAGCCCGGTTTCCGAAAAGATCGCCTTGTCGAAATCGCAATGCGCCGGATCGGCCTTGTGCCTGGTAAGAGCGGCGTCGAACGCAGCACGCTCGGCAAAGCCCCAGGCTTCCATCGCGGCCGAGTTGAGGATCACGTCGTGGAAGCTGCGCTGCCAGATGATGACGGGACGATCGGGAACCAACGCATCCAGCGCTGCACGGTCCAGCGGGCCATGGAACAGTTCGTGATACCCCCAGCAGATGAACGGGGTATAGTCGGATCGAGCCAGTTCGCGCTTCACCCCGCTGCGCCAGTCCTCGGGCGTGCGCGCGCCGGGGTACCGGCCCGAGGGCAGATCCCAATCGTCCGGGGCGACGAACGGCAGGTTCAGCATCACCGCCGCCTGCACCGGATGCAGATGCGGTTCGACAAACCCGGGCATCAGCACCTGCCCGGCAAAGCGCCTATCGAGCGTGACCTGCCGCCCGCGCGTCCACGCGGCCAGATCGTCCAAGGCTGGCGCGTGCCCCAGGATGATCCCGTTGGTCACCGCGACAAAGCGCGATTGCGGCAAGGATGGCTCCATCGTGATGATCTTGCCGGCTTCGAACACCGTCACATCGGGACTGCGCGATGTCGCGCCGATCAGGGGGATAGCGCCCATGGCCTTGAGCGCGGTTCGGCGATTGAAGGCGTTCATAGGCACCTCGTGTGTGTCATCGGGCATCACGCTGGACCATTTGCAAATGGCAGCAGAAATACCGCTGATTAGACCTGTCTGGCCCGGCTTCGGCAACCCCGCCTTTCGACAGTTCGTGGCAATGGAGCCTGCCTGTTCAGGCAGAAAATCGCAATGCGTGCCCGCAAGGGTGGATTTGTCCAGAGGCACGGAAGCCACGGCCCGATCTCGAAAATGGGCTCGCGCGGCCCCGGTGCGTCAGGCCAATGGATTAACGACCTGATGATAGCTGCCCTTCGCCGTGCCACCCATCACCGGTCATGAAAACAACTGATGCGCGCCCAGAGGACGGGATGGCTGGTTTTGGCGGAAGTAGACGTTCAATCAGGCGACCGTGAACGCCCCTCTTGGGTCGCCAGCCGCCGTCCATTTTCCGGCCCAGGAACAGCCTGGCATCAGCGCTAGGACGATGTGCGAAAAGGTTCTGCGTCGGAATAGGCTGTTCCAATAGTAACGCTTGCGAACGATGTTCGACCCCGACGGCTCTTCCCGAGCAAATGCGGCTTGTGGGGGGTTTGGGATTGCTCGAACTGCGCTTTCGGCCTTACGGATGAGCTCGCTC
>CAZKLA010000125.1:0-3322 GCA_964553455.1 uncultured Aquiluna sp.
TCTGCTCAATCTCACCCTTGTTCATAACTGCGACGGTGTCGGCCATGTCCATGGCCTCTTCCTGGTCGTGAGTAACGTGCAAGAAGGTAAGCCCAACCTCCATTTGAATTGCCTTGAGCTCAACTTGCATCTGACGACGAAGCTTTAGGTCTAGCGCACCAAGCGGCTCGTCCAGCAATAGCAGCGCTGGGCGGTTGACCAGTGCGCGAGCTAGTGCGACGCGCTGCTGCTGACCGCCGGATAGCTGCTGAGGCTTGCGAAGTGCTAGATGCTCAAGCTCGACCAGCTGTAGTGCCTCGGTAGCCTTCGCGACTGGGTCAGCGACCTTACGCTGACGCAAACCGAATGCCACATTCTCCAAGATGGTCATGTGTGGGAAGAGAGCGTAGCTTTGGAAAACCGTGTTGACTGGTCGCTCGTGCGGCTTGGAGGCAGTTACATCCTTGCCACCGATGAGCACCTTGCCCGAGCTTGCCTCTTCCAGACCAGCAACGATTCGAAGCGTTGTGGTCTTTCCGCAACCCGAAGGTCCCAGCAGGGCGAAAAACTCACCCGCTGGAATCTTCAGATCTAGGTTTTCAATTGCGGTAAAACCAGGGAACTCTTTACGGATCCCGACCAGCTCTAGGTCCTGACCCCTAGCTACGAAGTCAGTTGCCACCTATGCGCCCAGCAGAACGTTTTGCCACGCGGTTGCGAAGCGCTGTTCTTCCTGACCGGTTAGGGCGCGGAAAGCGAACACGTTGGCTAGGAACTCTTCCGATGGGAAGATCAGTGGGTTCTCGGCCAACTCAGGGTCGGTCTTCAGCATCTCTTCCTTGGCGCCAACTACTGGGGTTACGTAGTTCACGTAGGCAGCCAACTCAGCAGCGTTCGCTGGGTCGTAGTAGAAGTTGATTAGAGCTTCTGCGTTCTTCTTGTGGCTGGAGCCCATTGGCACCACGAAGGAGTCTGAGGAGATGGTGGCTCCCGTGTCTGGTACCACGAAGCCAAAGCGGTCTTCGCCAACCTCAGCGTTCAGGATGGTGGTGTCTCCCGACCAAGCCAGCGCCACGATGATGTTGCCGTTGGTTAGGTCTTCGCCATAAGAGTTGCCCTTGATGTTGAAGATCTGGCCCGATGAAACCTGAGCCGCAATGAACTCAACTGCTGCGTTGAAAGCGTCCTCGGTTAGGGAGTTTGCGTCGGTGATGTCCACGCCCTGGCTTAGCAGGGTTAGACCGACTGAGTCACGCATCTCGGAGATTAGACCAACGCGGCCCTTGAGCTCTGGAGCCCAAACATCTGCCAGCGAGGTAGGAGCATCCTTGCCGGTTGCTTCCTTGTACATCTTCTTGTTGTAGACGATGCCGCCGATGATGCCCTGGTAAGGCACCGAAAGGGTGCGCTCTGGGTCATTTGCGTCACCTAGGTAAGCAGGAGCTAGGTTCGCAACCTTGTTCGGCATGTTTGCATTGTCTAGGGTCTGTAGGTAGCCAAGGCCGATCATGCGGTTTACCAACCAGTTGGTTGGGCAGGCTACGTCGAATCCTGGGTCAGTACCCAGCGCTAGCTGGTCCTTAACCTTGGCGTACCAGGTGTCGTTGTCATCGATTTCCATCATGTACTCAACGGTGATACCGGTCTCGCTCATGAAGCGGTTCAGGGTTGGGTAAGAACCGTCATCCTCGCCGTCCATGTAAAGCGGCCAGTTGTGCCAAACCAAAACTTTTTCGCTGTCGGAAAGGTCCTCAGCTGGGGTCAAAGCGCCCTCAGTGCCGCTGGCACATGATGCCAATGACATAACTGCAGCGGTGCCACCTAGTCCCAAAAGGGTAGCGCGACGAGAAAGCATCTTGCCGCGTGCCATCTGCACGAGCTGACGCATCATTGGGTCCTGTGGAAGGCCTTCCTTCATTGCAATCTCCTCAATTCCACCGATTTCAATTCAGTGGTGTTTGTTTACCAACATGAACATTGCTACCGGGATTCCGAAGCATGCCAAGTTTGTCACAAAAAGTTGACTTTTTGGACCCCGAAAGTGATTTTTTACCCTCAGTCGCCGATGTAGCTCATGACGTGCTTGATGCGGGTGTAGTCCTCGAAGCCGTAGTGGGAAAGATCCTTGCCGTATCCCGAGTGCTTGAAGCCACCGTGAGGCATCTCAGCAACTAGCGGAATGTGGGTATTGATCCAAACCGCACCAAAGTCCAGGTGCTTAGCAAAGCGCATGGCACGGGCGTGGTTGGTGGTCCAAACCGAGGCCGCTAGGCCGTACTGGACGTCATTTGCCCACTTCAATGCCTGAGCTTCGTCAGAGAACTTCTGCACGGTGATTACCGGTCCAAAGATCTCCTCCTGAATGTGCTCATCGGTCTGCTTGAAACCGGAGAGCACGGTTGGCTCAAAGAAGTAACCCTCGGAACCGATCTGGTTGCCACCGGCTTCGATTCGGGCGTGGTCTGGCAGGCGGTCAATGAAGCCCTTGACGCGAGCAAGCTGGCCTGCGTTGTTGACCGGTCCAAACAAGATGTCCTCTTCGGAAGGCTTTCCAACCTTGGCGCTGGCCTTGACCTCGGCCAGTAGGTATGGCATGAACTCGTCATACGCAGATTCCTGAACCAGGAGTCTGGTGGCTGCGGTGCAGTCCTGACCAGCGTTGAAGAATCCGGCAGCCACGATTCCGGCAGCGGTCTTGGCAAAGTCGGCATCGGCAAACACGATTACCGGCGCCTTGCCACCGAGCTCTAGGTGAACTCGCTTCAGGTCAGCAGATGCGCTCTTGGCGACCTCCATACCGGCACGAACGCTACCGGTGATGGAAACCATCTGTGGAATACGGTTTTCGATCATGGCGCGACCGGTGTCGCGGTTACCAGTCACCACGTTGAATACACCAGCAGGTAGGAACTCAGCTGCGATTTCGGCCAGCAGCAAGGTGGACGCCGGAGTGGTGTCAGAAGGCTTGAGCACGATAGTGTTTCCGGCTGCGATCGCAGGGGCAAACTTCCAAGTCGCCATGTTCAGCGGGTAGTTCCAAGGAGTTACCTGGCCAATCACCCCGATTGGCTCGCGACGAATCATCGAGGTGTGGTCACGCAGGTACTCACCAGCGGAGCGACCCTCTAGGTTTCTTGCGGCACCGGCGAAGAAGCGGATCTGATCCACCGATGGCATGATCTCATAATCCACCAGGGTGGATAGCGGCTTACCGGTGTTCTCAGACTCGACTTCGGCTGCCTCCTTGGCGCGAGCCTCTAGGGCGTCCGCAATTCGGAACAGCGCTAGCTGGCGCTCGGATGGAGTGGTCTGTCCCCACTCTTCAAAAGCTTTCTGGGCAACC
>CAZKLA010000126.1:0-3250 GCA_964553455.1 uncultured Aquiluna sp.
AACTGTGTCCAGTCGGATTGGGCAAGCAGTTGGTTGCGCCATTGTTTAGCCAAGAAAGAAAGGTCTGCGCCCTCTTGTTGGCAGGCTCTTAGATAGTCAGGATAGCCAGCTACAAAGTTCATGTTCGTTACTCCTTAGATTTCGGTCGGACGCACAACAGCGTAGTTAAAAGGGTTACCCGCAAGAATTGCTGTGTAGGCTACTTTGTCAGAGTCATAAATTGCTGTTGCACAATGGCTATTATTAACTGCTGAGATAGTGTTAATAATTTTTGCGTATGCGGAATTGCTAACATACGCACTACCACTCAAAACAAATCTTGACATATAAAAACAGCCGTTATCTGTAGTGCTTTGTGTCAAAACATAAAACTCATTGTCGTTAAGTCCTCGGTCAATTGTGCCACCAGTGCTAAACCCCGCAGAAATAAGTGTAAATTTATCACCAGCAGTAAGCGTGTTTGCTGAAACTGTAATAATTCGACCTACAAGACTTCTGCCTTCAACCCAAGCTACTATTGCTTTTGTAGCACTAAGTACACGAAGTTTAATAGAAGCACTTGCAACTCGTGAGGGTGTCAACACAAGCGGAGTATGGAATGTGGGTGTCGTACCAGATACGGTGCAAACAACTACACGTTTTTCGTATGTATCGCCTGTTGTGCCTGTACGAGCGTTGTAAGCTAAAAGAACTTTATTATCTTCTAATGCCTCTGCATCAGAACCAACAGGTGAATGCGTACCGCCAGTTGCAAAGTTAACTAAGCTACCTACTGTCGGTGAAGTTAAACTAGACGAATAGTCGATAACGTGTGTGCCAATATTGGTAAATGTTCCGATAAATGAAGTATAAAACACAATACCGCGTCTGTTTGAAAGACGAGCTACAGGATTAGAATAGCTGTCTTGAGCTGGCCCGGTATGTGTGTGTCTAATGACAGGCGTAGCAACAGCTTCAGAAGCTTCTACAAGATGTGTCGTACCGTTAGCGGGGCCAGCCGTATTATACCCACCACTCATAAATACACCATCACCGAGGCGTACTATAAAGTTTAGTCCTGCTCCCGAACCTGTAGGCCCATAACTAACATCTACGTAGTTAGCTGAAACACTTGCGTAGTTTAAACTGCTATCCAAATCGAATATGTGGTTTAAATAACCCCACGCAGCTGTACTTGGGTTAAGAACAGAATTAAAAAGTTGGTATCGTGTAGCCGATAACTTAGTTAATACAGGGCTATAAATATAAGGGAAGCTGTAAGGGGTGTTTATTGGGGTTGCTCCAGTACTTAAAGACGCAAATGCACCTGCTAGTGGAACTGAAAACGCTTCCCAATCAGAAGTTGCTGTATTTGCAAGCAACATTTTTGCTGCATTACTAGGCATAATTACAGCAAGTAGTGCGTTTGAACTATTGCGAACAGTTAAACTAGCAGTCCCTTTGTTAGCAATAACAAACGACTCACCAAGCGTAAGTGTGCTTGCAACAGGTAAAGTTACTTCACGAGCAGCAGACGGATACAAAACCTGCACTCGTTTACTTGCAGAATTTAACGTTACGTTAGACGACATAGGGTTGGTGACTTCAGCACCACCAGCAACATCCACCACAGCCCACGAAGCGTCAGTACCATCAGTGGTTAGAAACTTACCTGCTTGGCCTGACTGCGATGGCAGTGCAGAAGCAGAGATGCCTTCCAAGAACATCCAGTAGGCAGACGCACTAGTTGGGTTTTGACCCACGCTAGGTTGCAAAGCTAAATAAGTGCCGCTACCAGCAACAGTAACAATGTCGTTAGTGCTGTAAGAAGAGCCGCTAGCCCAAATACCACGACCTGTAAAGCCAATAGCTACAGGGGCAGCACTACCTTCATATACAGAAAACAAACACACAATGCCAGAAGCACTAGCAAGAGCACTAATGGTATCCCCTGCGTTCATGTTTACTGGTTTAGTCCAAGTGATGTAGCTGTTTGCAGGAACAGACAAGTTGGTTGCTACAGTGGTTGTAGTGTTGTCTGCTTGGTTAAACACCTGTACTGTAACCACGAGTGGGCTAGCAGAGTTGTTAGAAAAAATCAAACCGTGTACAGCAGACTCCACACCTGCGGGGCAAGTGTAAATGGTAGTTGCTGATGTTCCGATAGCAATCGGTTTACCTTTGAGTGCCATTGTTTAGCCTCCGAAAATTAGTGCCATAGCGACAGGATTAGGAATAGAGTCAACATACTGTTTAGTAGCTGCTTGTAGGGGTTGTGTTGGGTTTCCAGCCAGAGTTAGTGCACCGGTCATAGTGCCGCCACTCAATGCCAAAAATCCGTCTGCAGAAACATACGCTGCTGACCAAGATGTGCCGCTATAGACGTTCATAGCGTTGGTTACAGTGTTAAAATAGAGGTCACCCTCTTCTAATGGGCTACCATCATTACGTACTGAAGGGGTTGTTGCTTTTGGCCCTAAGTAAGTGTCTGCAAAATAGGTGATGCTAGAAGCATTTGTAGCAACAGTAGTGATGCTAGGAGCAATGGTTGCTGCTGTAGTTACATCGCTAGAAATAGATGCTACTGTAGTTACGTTAGGAGCAATTGAAGCTACAGTGTTAACGTTATTAATAACACCAGCAACAGTGGTGATGTTTGCATTGTTAGCTGCTGTAGCAGTAACAGCAGTTGAAATGGATGCAACCGTGTTTACGTTTGCAATGTTTTGGCCTACTAGGGTGACGTTAGCATTGTTGTCTGCTACGGCTGTTACATCTGTATCAATTGCAGCTACAGCCGTAATGTCGTCTGCAATCGGGCCAAGAGCGTCAATGTCATCAATGGAGGCAGCAAGGGTAGCAATGTTTTCTGCATTGTCTACCACCACGTCAATGTTTTCGCCTACAGCTACAACCGAACTAATGTTTTCGGCTACAATTGTAATTTCGTCAATATATTCGTTAACCAGTTGGGTTACTTGGTCTACATACCCTTTGGTAGCTGCTTCATGGGTAGAAGCAGGTGTAGGTAGGTTAATGATGCGCTGACTATTGGCATCTAGCGTAGCAAGAAGACCGTTGGGGCCAGTACCGTCCCTAGACACCGTATTTTCAAATGCCTCTTCAATGGCATCGAAGTTGGCATTTAAGGCATCTATAGACCCGTAGCGACTCCCAATGTTATTTAATGTAATTTTAGCCATAATTACTTCCGTAAAAAGAATGGTTGTTTAGAGGCTTATTATGTTAAATTGTTATATATTAAAATTTA
>CAZKLA010000127.1:0-3247 GCA_964553455.1 uncultured Aquiluna sp.
TAGACCAACAATAGAATGGATTAAAGATGACTTCCGTTCTCATCCTATTCGCTTTATCATTGAGCTTTTGGCTTGGGCTATCAGCATTGGCTGTAGCATTACGATGGCGCTCACTGTACCCAACCCTCCGCTTATTGTTCTATATCCCATTTGGATTCTTGGTTGCTCTTTGTACGCTTGGGCTGCATGGACTCGGCGTAGCTTTGGAATGTTGGCTAACTACGTCCTGCTAACTACAATTGATACTATTGGTTTAATTCGAATGGTTGTACAATAATTCGTGTTTATGATATAATATTAATATGAAAATAGCTCTTGCATCAGATTTACACTTAGAATTTGGCTCCATCTCTCTTGAGAATGATGGGGCCGATGTTCTAATTTTGTCCGGCGATATCATTGTAGCCAATGACTTAAGGGAACGCGATGTTTACAACATTAAAGGTTATACAGATCGCTCTAACAAATTTCATACATTCTTCCAAGAATGCTCTGCAAGATTTCCGCATGTCATTTATGTTATGGGGAACCATGAACATTATCACGGTGATTTTAAGTTCACTGTTGAACATCTGCGCAGCAACCTTAATTATCTACGTAATCTGCACATTCTTGATCGAGAATATGTTACAATCGATGATGTAACTTTCATCGGTGGTACGCTATGGACTGATATGAATAACGGTGATGCTCTCACTCTTTATCATATTAAATCAATGATGAATGACTTTAAGATTATTAAGAATAGCAATCGTGAAGTTAGCTTCAAAGATACTGAAGGAAAGTTTCATACTCGCAAATCAACATTTTGTCCTGAAGACGCTTTTGAAGAACATGCCAAAATGAAGGAATACATTCGTCATGTTATCGAAGGACAGTTTGATGAAAAGTTTGTAGTCGTTGGACATCATGCTCCATGTAAACAAAGCACAAAGCCTCGTTACAAAGATGACGTTCTAATGAATGGTGCGTATTCTTCTGATTTAAGCGAATTCATTCTTGATCATCCGCAAATCAAACTATGGACTCATGGACATACACATGATAAGTTTGACTATATGATTGGTAGTACTCGTGTTGTTTGCAATCCGCGTGGCTATGATGGATATGAAGATAGTGCCGATCATTTTAAATTGGAGTATATTGAAGTATGATTGTACAACTTGAAACTGATGAAAATGGTGATCTCATTCTTCCACTAAGCGACGAGCTATGTGCCGAAGCTGGATGGAATATTGGTGACACTATCGAATGGATTGATAATGGTGATGGTACTTGGACAATGAGGAAAGTTGAAATGGAAAAAGAACTTGTAATGGTTGAGTGTGTTTCTACATTTCGTATGCGTTATGTAGTTGAAGTGCCAAAGGGCAAAAAGGAATGGGCACTAGATACTGTTTCCTGTAATGAAGCTGAAGAGTTTTCTCAAGAACACATTGGTGAACAAATCGTTTCTCATCGTGTAATTGACGAAGCCGAATATCTTCGAATATTTGATGAAGATAACGGTTATCTTAAGCAATGGAATAATGAACTTAAGTTTAGATCTATCAAACGATGGGAAGAACCAGAAATCGAACATTCTAAGTATTACTATGATACTGAAAGAAACAAATGAAAATCTATCTTGATATGGATGGTGTCCTTACGGACTTCGAAAAGCGATATGAAGAACTCTTTGGTGTTCGTCCTGCTGAAGTGCAATCTCGTACAAAACACTTCTGGGATAATTGGCAAGAGTTTATCAATGGTGGCAACTTCAAAACTCTTGACAAACATAAAGACGCCGATGTGTTGTTAAGTTATGTAGGTACTCTTGGAGTACCTATTGAAATTCTATCATCTTCTGGTGGTGAACAGAATCACGAATGTGTAACTATTCAAAAGGTTGCATGGTTGTGCAACAATGGTATACCTTATAAAGCAAACATCGTTCCGGGTGGATCTAAGAAAGCGGCCTTTGCACATCCGTGGCATATTCTAGTCGATGATACTGAACGTGTTGTAGAAAAGTATAGAGCTGCAGGTGGTACTGCGGTGCTTCACCATGACGTCAATGAAACAATCTCGCAATTATCCAAATTATATCTCGAATGGCGTGGCGGCCAGTAAAGTATCTGTTGCTTCAGTAACAGTCAGTAGTGATATGCTTATGCATATGTCAGATGGTGACGTTAAAGACTATGTGTATGAAACTTTACGCAGTCAGCTATCCAATCATATGGTTAAAGATATCGAAAAGAATATGACAATTGAAGAATCAAAAAATCTATATAATAACACTACTACATACACTGGTGTTGTAGATGCTTCTAAAGTTTATAATAACACTTTAACTGTTTCAGCTAATGGTATTACCGGTTCTTCTATTTCACAGGTTTTGACAAGCCCTGTACAACAAAACCTACGTGTGGTAGAATATACAAAAGGCGGCAAGACATCACGTGTCGAATTACAATTTTATGATGAATCAAACGATGATTGGGTTAAAGTTCCAAGAATCCAAATAGAGGAATGACATGTACAACTATTCACCCAGTTCAGCACAAAAATTAGATACAACTACGATCTTAAGCGTAAGTGCTACTCAACCAGTGACTTATCAATTCCAAGTGGTAGAATATATGAAAGACGACAAACCAGTGAAAGTCGAACTTCAAGTCCAAGCTACCACTCATGATACTTCTGGAAATGTAATCCATAGTAGCGGATTCATGGCAGTACCCCGTATTCAACTTCCTTTCGTTGATCACAAATGAATATCTTTTATCTTCACCCTGATCCAGAAACTTGTGCACAAATGCACAACGACAAGCATGTTGTCAAGATGATTCTTGAATATGCCCAACTGTTGTCTACTGCTCACCGTGTTCTAGACGGTGTTGAAGAACAAGCGCTGTCTAAGTCAGGCCGCAAGCAAAAAGTGTGGCGACTAAATGACGACCGCGAGGCGAACATCTACAAAGCATCACATATCAATCATCCATCTGCTAAGTGGGTTCGTCACTACGAAGGTCACTACTCCTGGCTATTCGCAATGTGGTGTCAATTGCTTAGAGAATACACCTATCGTTATGGCAAGCACCATGTTTCTGAACGTCTTGTAGAACATCTTGCTAACATTCCTAAGAACATTCCTAAGGACAATCCTTGGTCTGCTCCGTGGCGTGCTATGCCAGACGAATTCAAAGCAGATCGTTCTATTCCTAACTATACTGTTGAATCGTATCGTGCATATTATCTTGGC
>CAZKLA010000128.1:0-3229 GCA_964553455.1 uncultured Aquiluna sp.
GACGAGTTTTGGTTTTACGGTGTGATACATGACTTTAATCAAATTGTATGCAGTGGGGTATGGGGGCCGAAGGTATGGGATAGCCTATCGGAAGATGCTAAACTCATACTCAAAAACATGGTACTTTTAGATATAGCGGGGTATGACATAAAATGTCAGTTGGAATCAGATTAATGGCAGGTTTCTGCCTAGGTTTTGAACTTTCGCCGGGAGATGGAATCTACATTTCCCTGTACCTTGGCATTGCCGAGGTTATTTTTTTTAACGAGGACTACGATGACACAGAAGAATGAAATGGGCATTTACGAAACCTTTATTGCTAAGAGCCGCTATAGTCGTTTTATTGACACAGAGCAACGCCGTGAGCATTGGGACGAGACAGTAAACCGCTACATGGGGTTTATGACTAAACATCTTGAAACCAAGATGAACTACAAGATGCCTACAGAGTTGTACAACGACCTGCATAGTGCCATTCTAAACCGTGAAGTTATGCCCTCTATGCGAGCTATGATGACTGCAGGTGAGGCATTGGAGCGTGATAACACTGCTGGTTACAACTGTAGCTATCTGCCTGTAGATGATGTAAAATCGTTTGACGAAGCCATGTACATCCTGCTGTGCGGTACTGGTGTGGGCTTTAGTGTGGAGAGCAAGTATGTTAGCAAGCTGCCAGAAGTTCCTCAACTCTTTAACAGTGACACTACTATTGTGGTATCTGATAGTAAAGCTGGTTGGGCAAAAGCCCTACGTCAGCTTATTGCCCTATTATATTCAGGTGAAATCCCTAAGTGGGACGTACACAAGGTGCGCCCTGCAGGTACACGACTGAAGACATTTGGTGGACGTGCATCAGGGCCAGAGCCATTGGTTAGCCTGTTTGAGTTTGTTACTAGTAAGTTCAAGGGTGCACAGGGACGTAAACTCACATCTCTTGAGTGCCATGACATTATGTGTAAGATTGGTGAGGTAGTTGTTGTAGGTGGTGTACGCCGTAGTGCAATGATTAGCTTGTCAGATTTGAGTGATGATAGGATGCGTCATGCTAAAGCCGGACAGTGGTGGGAGCGAGAAGGACAACGAGCACTCGCAAACAATAGCGCAAGCTATAATGAACGACCCTCGGTTGGGGAATTTATGTCAGAATGGTTGGCACTGTACCAATCATATAGTGGAGAACGCGGTATATTCTCTAGGGCGGCGGCTAAGTCTACGGTTGCAAAATCAGGACGGAGAGACAGCAATTATGATTTTGGAACTAATCCCTGTTCCGAAATTATCTTACGTCCGTATCAGTTTTGTAACCTTACTGAAGTGGTCGCAAGAGCGAACGATACTGAGGAGAGTCTTCGACGGAAAGTGCGACTTGCTACTATCTTGGGAACTTTCCAATCTACGTTGACAGAGTTCCCCTACTTGAGGAAGGTGTGGCAGAAGAACACTGAAGAAGAGCGTTTGTTGGGTGTGTCCATTACAGGTATTTTGGATTGCCCGTTGTTGAACGATGTGGACGATAAAGGTCTGTCATCACGGCTTGAGGCAATGCGTGACTTGTCCGTCGTTACTAATAAGGAGTTTGCTAGTGAGTTATCTATCCCGCAAAGCACTGCAATTACTTGCGTTAAGCCTAGCGGCACAGTTAGCCAGCTTGTTGATAGTGCCTCTGGCATTCATGCTCGTCACAGTGAGTATTATATTCGACGTGTACGTAATGATAACAAAGACCCTATCACGGACTTTCTTAAAGCTGAAGGCATCCCTGCAGAAGCGGATGTAATGAAGCCTAAAGATACAACGGTGTTCTCATTCCCAATGAAAGCACCAGAAGGCTGTGTAACACGAGATGATTTGGATAGCTTTACACACTTGAAGTTGTGGCTTACCTATCAGCGTCATTGGTGCGAACACAAACCATCAGTCACTGTGTATGTTAAGGAACAAGATTGGCCTGCAGTGGGTGCATGGGTGTGGGAACACTTTGATGAGATTAGCGGCATTAGTTTCCTACCTTGGGACGGTGGCAGTTATCGCCAAGCTCCCTATGAGGAAATTGACCAAGCTACGTATGAGAAACTTGCATCTACTATGCCTAAGTCAGTGGACTGGACTAAGTTCATTGAAACTGACGATAACGTAGAAGGTGCACAGCAATTGGCTTGTGTTGCTGGTGTCTGCGAAATCTGACTTAACTTTAATCAGTGAAGCGTTAGCGGGGAGTGAGGCAGCTTACTCCCTGCTTACACAACGCTACTGGAAGAAGGTGTGTAGTTTCTTACGTAAGAAAGTTAATGACTACTTTCTAGCAGAGGAACTTACACAAGAAACCTTTTTCAATGCCTATCGCTATCTACACACGTTTAGAGGCGACAGTAACTTTTATACATGGTTATGTACCATCGCTATAAATAAACTGTCTAGGAAGCCTGTAAACAGCCTTAAAACGGACATTGAGATGGTAGATAGGCATACACCAGAAGCAGAGTTAGAGAGTAAGCAGCGGCTAGGTAAGTTGCTAGATGTTATTAGTAATTTACCTATTAAGCAGCAACGTGCTCTTATAATGCGTTTCATTGATGGACTAGAGTACAGTGCTATAGCAGAGAGGTTGCAGTGCAGCCCGGAATATGCTAGAGTGCTGGTGTGTACGGCTAAAGCTACGCTAAGGAGTAAACATGATACAAAGCGAGAGCTATCAGATGATGGAAGCCTTACGAAAACACCTACAGTTGAGTGCGTATGAGGTGAATGGTAAGATTGAGATTGTCTTGAAGTTTAAGACGGTGGACGGTAAGGTGCACCAGATTTGCAACACTTTTGTGGAGAAAGCTAAATGAGAGTAGTCACTGTCAAAGAACATGAAGACGGGTCAGCAGATGTAGAGTTGCAAGACCTTAGCCCTGAAGAAGTGCGGCTACTCATGCAAGAAGGATTCATTTCCCTGCTACGTAAGGCCATTGACAAGGCAGAGCAAGAGAAGAAGTTGCCTGCACTGTTGAAGGAGAAGCCTAGTGAGTGACATTATTAATAAGCCGAAGCACTATATTCTCACTGGTAACTTGGAAGTACGTGATGTACTTGCAGCACTAGTGAGTAAGATGAATAGTGAAAATGTTCCTAGTAATGCATTGTTTGAATCTGACTATGTTCAAATGATGCAGTATGGAATGCGGTTTATGGAGAAAGGTGGAGTTGAAGACTTACGTAAGATGAGTTGGTATTTGAATAAACT
>CAZKLA010000129.1:0-3088 GCA_964553455.1 uncultured Aquiluna sp.
AACGAAGAATTGCAGGAGGTGCTTCGTAGTAGATTTTTACAATCTCAATTCCTCCGGTTATTCCTTGCTGAGTTGCCCAGGTGTCTAGGTTGTATGTCTGTACGCTAGAGGTAAGCTGTAGCAGGCCTGAGTACTTAGTTACAGTGCCTCCTACTCCGGCTTCTGTTCCGTAGTTCTGAGAGATTTGAACAATTCTATCTAAGGTCGGTTCGATTAACGTATTGTTGAAAGATCCGGCCGAAGAAGCTCCTTCCATTGAGAGGTAATTCTCTCTTACCTTATATTGAAATACTTCGTTACCGTAAGTTGTTACTGCTTCTTCAAAGCAGGCATAAAAAGATCTAGCCTGAAGTTCTACATCCATTAGTGGGTACCCTAGACGGGTAGCACAGAATGAAGCTACCTTATCCGCATCAGCCTGAAAGTCTGTGTCGTTGTCATAAAAGCCAAAAGGTGTTTCTCCTGGGAAGAACGTACTAGTACCGGTCCAGATTGCTACGTCAGCCATGCTTTTTCTTTATAAATAGGAAACCTTAGTAGTTAAGTGCCTGTCTAATTCGCAAAGTAAAGTTATCTACTACTGTTTGAATTTCTGCTGCTGTTACCTGTACCCCGGAGGCTTTAGATAGCAGAGTTTTAATTGCTAGGATATTTGTAACATTACTGCCGGATGTATATAGAAACGATCCATTACCTCCGTTGGCAGTAGGTTGTGCGAAAGCATTCACAGTACCGAACGAAGAGTTCCAGTTAGAGTGACCTAGTAACATAAATACGTCTGTATGAGAAGGGTCTCCTGCAGCATAAGTCTCTCTATAGTAGGCGTAGGTTGTAAATCCGTTTACCGTGCTTCCGCTGTAAATATATCCTGCTGCTAAAGTACCGCTTCCATCTGCTCCTGAGTTTCCTCCAGATTGCCAACCTGTTGCAATTCCACTAGTACTTCTAGTTCCTAGAACTGTAAGAGGGAGAAAAGTTAAGCTCTGGGTTACTGCGTACTGTTCATAACCTAGGCTGACATAGTGGAAGTCTGTATCGATTACAGCTGAAGAAGTTACTGTGTAGTTACTGGCTGAAGGATATGCTGCTGTGCTATAGGCTACAGAGCTAGCATAGTTCAGATTGCTCCTAAGCCACGGGGAAGTAACGTTACCGGAGTCGTACATATCAAAACCTCCATCGGTAATATTAAAACCGTTTCCATCTAATCTGTAAGCATAGAAGTTAGGGTTCCTAAAGTCAGCCATATACCCTCTTAGGTAAGTTGCAACAGTGTTTAGAAGGGAGGATATAGATCCTGTGATAGCAGTGCCGCTGCTTGCAACTAAAGGTGCTTGTCCTACAAATGCAAAGGGAACAAACATTAAATTAGATTTTTAACGTTTGCTAGGTATACGTCGGTAGAATCGAATGTGATAAGGGATACAATGTCAACTCCGGTTCCAGCTGTAGGAGTATAACTTGAACCGCTAGCCTGTTTAACAGCTGAGTTAAAAGTTACTGTCCCTGAACCTCCTGTGTTGATTCTAAGATTTACTGTCTGTCCTGGTTGTTGTCCGCTAACATTAACGTGTGTGTTACTTCCTGCTGCTAGTTGCAAAGTAAAGAAATTTGATGCAGACATATTTAGAGACGCAGTAGAAGAAGTTATAGTCAACGGCCTAACACTTCCCTGTAGTGATCCGCTCATTACTAGTAAGTCCCTTACATAGTTTTTTGCAGGAGAAGAGCTTCCGAACCCTAAATAAATTTCATTACTTGCAGAAACAAATACGTTAGTACCGTGGTTAACAGTACCTAGAGCTACATCTTGTGCTGTGCTTAAAGGCTGTAGTACTACCGGGTTTTTAGTTGTTCCGAAAAAGTTACCAGCTTGATTATACAAAGAGGAAGCTACTAAGGGATAAAGGTATCCTCCCCATGCTGTGTTCGGGAATCCAAAAGCGCTTGAATGTCTTACAACTTTAATACCTGCATCACTAATTGTTGTGATAGCATTAGATGCTGTAGCAAGTACCTCTAATGATCCTGTGATTTGAGCTGTTCCAGAATAGGGGAAAGTGCTTGCTCCTGATGTTCCGGGTGCTCCTTGAGCACCTTGAGCACCATTAGTCCCGTTATTACCAGCTGATCCTTGGGCTCCGTTATTTCCGGCTGATCCTTGAGCACCTTGGGCTCCGTTTGTACCCGGACTACCTTGAGCTCCGTTATTTCCGGCTGATCCTTGTGCACCTTGCGGACCTGCTACATTACTTGCAGCTCCTTGAGCACCTTGGGCACCTTGAGATCCGGTAACTCCGGTTGCGCCCTGGGCACCGGTTGCTCCGGTTGGTCCTACAATTCCTGCTGCTGCTATATTAACAGTCGGGGTAGCAGATTGTGCAATCTCTACACTGCTAGCAGCATTCTGAGATACTGTAACTTCGTTATTACTAACCTGTACAGTTAAGCTCATCGAGTAACTTCTTTATCTAATTTAACACTTCCTTGAAGTAATCTTGTAACTGTAATGCCTGTTACTAATTCTAAATCGTAGTAAGCAGTATCAAAGCTGAAGCCTGATGAAGAAGCTGCTGAAATGTAAATTCCAATTGAACCTGAAGATAGAGGTAGAGTTCCGGCAGAACCGCTAAGGTTTAAACCTGTTCCGTCGGCATCTAAAGAGCTTGATAAACTACAGATTACTGTAGAAGAATCTTTAGTTTCTCTGATCTGCATACGGGCATGATACCCTGACAGGTTTACCGGGGTTCCGTTTGCATCCTTGTATACAACCTGAAAGCTAGTAGTAGAGCCCTGTTCAACTGTGAATGAATATTTACCTGCAGCCATGAGAAAAATTTATAATAAATAGGATTTGCGCTTTAATCCCTAAATGTCTCGTATACCTTTAAGATCGGTTCAACGATTGGGTGTCTGTGATTCTGCTTAAGGGTGACAACACGTACTCCCTTAACCTGCTCTTCGACTCTAGCTAGGAATGAGAAACCAGTCTCTTTTTTATTTTTTAGATCGATTTGAGCAATGTCTCCACAGATTGACATCCAGCTGTTTTTACCTAATCTTCCTAGCACCATCTCCATCTGGG
>CAZKLA010000130.1:0-3076 GCA_964553455.1 uncultured Aquiluna sp.
GATCCTAGAATTGTGGTATCAGACATTCAAATTTTCCCGCAACAAAACGGCATTTTACTACAGATTGAAGTCACAGTAGTGCCCACAGCCAACGCTGAAATACTCAGTATCTTTTTTGACCTACAACAACGTTCCGCTTCCTACGTATAACTACGCCGTTTTTTACGGCGATAAATAATACAGAGGTTCTACGGAATGGCACAAACTACTAGACAAACAGCTATCTTTGGCGTTGAAGACTGGAAACAGATCTATCAAACATATCGCGAAGCAGACTTTCAAAGTTATGACTTTGAGACTCTGCGTAAAAGCTTTATTGACTACATTCGCCTCTACTATCCTGAAACATTCAATGACTACATTGAATCATCAGAATTCATTGCCTTGTTGGACGTTATTGCGTTCATGGGTCAAGCTCTAGCATTCCGTACTGACTTAAACACTCGTGAAAACTACTTAGACACCGCTGAACGCAGAGATTCAGTGGTGCGTCTTGCCAATCTTGTTAGCTATACTCCCAAGCGAAACACAGCAGCCGAAGGCCTGCTCAAAGTATTCAACGTCACAACCACAGAAAACGTTGTGGACTACAACGGCGTGAACCTCTCTAATGTCACTGTAAACTGGGCCGACCCCACTAACCCAGACTGGCAAGAACAGTTTACAACTATTGTAAACGCTAGTTTGGTAGACAGTCAAAAAATAGGTCGTCCAGGTAACCGTCAAACTATTTTGGGCGTTCGCACTGACGAATATGCAATTAACCTAGTGCCTGGATTCTTGCCTGTAGTGCCTTACACTGCCACAGTGGACGGTATCAGCATGCCGTTTGAAGCTATAACTTCTACCACAGTGGGCGCAGATATAATCTACGAACCCAGCCCCGTGTCCAGTACCAGTTTCAATGTGTTGTATCGCAACGATCAACTGGGATTCAACTCTGACAACACAGGTTATTTCTTCTTGTTCAAACAAGGTATTTTGCAGAACCAAGACTTCAACCTTGCTGAACGCATTGCCAACCGTACAGTTGATATCAACATTGAAGGTGTCAACAACGAGGATCGTTGGTTGTTTCAACTCGACAACTTGGGAAATGTCAGCCGTGAATGGACATATGTAGAAAACGTGTACACTGCCGCAGCTGAACAAGAAACAACATTGCGTCCTATATATTCTACAACTAGCAGAGCTAACGACCAAATTAGCATGGTGTTCGGCGATGGTGTGTTCTCAGAAATTCCTGTGGGCACTTTCCGTGCCTATGTTCGTAGTTCCAATGGATTGCAATACATCATCAATCCTGAAGAAATGCAAAACGTTGTGATTCCAATCAGCTACACTGATCGCAACGGTAATTTGCAGACCATTACATTTACCTGCGGTATTACTCGTCCAGTGTCAAACGCACAGGCTCGCGAGCCCATTGCTGCTATCAAGCAACGTGCCCCTGCTCGTTACTATACACAGAACCGCATGGTCAACGGAGAAGATTATAACTTATTTCCGTTTACCCAATACAATTCTATCATCAAGTCAAAAGCACTGAATCGTGCAAGTATTGGTACCAGTCGTTATCTTGACCTAGTGGACAACACAGGCAAATACAGTTCTACCAATACGTTTGGCAGTGACGGCGGCCTGTGGGAACAAAACATTCTTCCTACCATACTGTTCTCATGGACCAACAGAAATGAAATTGCCGACGTTATTGCAAATCAAGTGCAGCCAGCATTGACCGAAGCAACAGTAAAACAATTTTACTATGCTAACTTCCCGCGCAAGGCCATAAACAATATCGAAGTTGTTTGTACAGCAACCACTCAAACAGTGAACACCATCACAGTGAGTGATGCTACCGCAGCATTGTTTGGCGAATATGTATTTGACAACATGCCTGTGGTGTTTGGCGCAGCCGGCGATGGCGATGCGTTTGGCGGACTGATTGGCGGTATCACATACTATGTTCGCCCAGGCAGCTGGAACGCCACTGCTAAAACTTTCACAGTGAGCTCAATTGCCAACGGTGGTGTGTTCCCACTCAGCACAACAACTGGTCGATCAACAGTTACAGTGGCAACTGTGATCACAGGCGGCACTGTATGGAATCAAAGCACAACCATAGCCAACGAAACCACAGGCTATTTCAAAACAGTTACAGGTACACCAGTGTTGGTGGGGCCAGATTCTGGTACAAATTTCAAGTACGCAGTTACTGGCAGCTTGATAAAATTTGTTGCACCTCCTGGACAATATTTTGATCGCAACAACAAATTGCAATCTGGTATACCCACTAGAACAGAACAAAAAACAGAAATTTGGGCCAGCCCTGTGCAAGTTGTAGGCGACGGCACAAACTCTAACTTGGGTAACTTCAGCAATGGCACAGGCCCTATCACGCTCAACAACTTTGTGCCCACAGGTGCTATTGTGGATACTATTATTCCGCTGTTTGTATCTGACTTGCCTATCAGCATCGAACAACAAATGGCCGAACAGATCACACTGTTCAGAAACTTTGGATTGGGTTACGACAGTGACGGCAGCGTCACAGGTACACCATATTCGTGGTATCTGATTCCTTCGCAATATCTTGATGAAAATGCTCCTTGGAGTCAGGCCAATGCTGGACAACCAGTGCCTGGCGGTGACGCCAGCTGGATGATTCAGTTCATTGTTGAGAATCAAAACTACACAATTACCTTCCGTGGCCTGGCCTACTATTTTGGTTCTGTGTTACAAACAAGATTCTTCTTCTTTGAAGATCAACAAGTATATGACAGCCGCACAGGCACAGTGATCAAAGATTTTATCAACGTGCTGGCCATGAACAGCCGCCCCGGCGACACATTAGGCGAGCCTCTGCAGAGCGATATACCAGTGACTATCATTGGACAGCCAGTAGAAAGCGACGGTTACGTAGACGACTTCCAGGTTCTAGTCAGCTATAGGGACTCAGACAACGACGGTGTGCCTGACAACCCAGACTTCTTTGACGAAATTGTTGGTACAGTACCCGTCACTGCCAATGCAAGTTCTCCTTGGGTGTTCTTGGAGCGCACAGTTGACTTTGACA
>CAZKLA010000131.1:0-3068 GCA_964553455.1 uncultured Aquiluna sp.
ACTTCTCGTGGACTTCCTCACTCATTACAAAGAACAACTGGTCATCCTTGACGGGCACCATTAGTTCTCTGTTGTGTACACACTCGACCAGTGGGATCTCGTCAAGTCTTGGGCGGGCTAGGGTAGTCATTAGTGCACCGTTAGCCTTGACTTGCTGGTTCTCTTGTATAGCTCTGGGTACTCAGCTACAGGGAACGTGGTCTTTACGGTGTCAGTGATCAAGCTGGTTTCTCTCCAGCGTGCGATCGATGCCACCTTGGCACCGTGAATCGTTAGCTCATCAGCAGTGCCGATCATGTCCTTGATAATGGCATCGACTTCAGCTAGCTCAGCTTCTAACTTCTTCTTGGCATCGTAGATCTCGCTACGCTTGGCCAACAGTTCGTTAGCTAGGGTCGGGTCAAGTGCTTCGACCGACTTGGTAGATGGTTTAGTTTCTTTAGCCTTGGTAACTAGCTTGGCCTTGGCTTCGTCTAGTAACTGGCGGTCAGTGGTTGTCATGGTTATCTCCTTAGAAGTTGCGATCAGTGTCGCGGATGATTGTGTAATTAGTTATGTTGTGGTCAGATGCGTACTGAATCGCATCCTTCTTTCTCACGAAGATCACTGGCAGGATGGTGTCACCCTGCTGAATCTCGTAGGTCACTGCGTACATGTGGTTCTCCTTATATGAATTGGATTATTTTACTGTCTTCTTCTAGCTCCAAAGTGGCGTGTAGTACTGCCGGCTCTGAAACTACAATGTCTGCGAATGTGCTGTCAAGTCTGTACAAGAAAACATATTCGGTAAAGATCGCTAGCTCGTAGTCATGCATGGATGCCACTGCGATCAGGCTAGTCAAGCTGTAAGGGATGCCAAAGTGTTTACACAATCGCTTGATCCCCTTGCGAAACTTGCGAGGCGAGTAGTCACCGATGCGAGTCACGATCAGGTGTGGCTTGTGCTCTAGGTAATCCCCTAAGCCACCGAGGAAGCTTGGGTAGTCGCTCATGCTAACTCCTCATCCTTGCAATCTTCACAGTGGTACATATCAGTTTCTGGGTAATAGGTGATCTCTAGTTCTTCTTGGCATGAATCGCAAATTGTAATCATGCGATCACCTTCTCGCCCCAGAGGATATAGTAGAAGTCATCGCTTAGGTTGCCGGTCCACCAATCATCGTCTTCACTGATCTCTAGGTATCTGCGTACTCGATCTTCGGTGGTGTCTAGGCGTCTGAACTCGCTGGTCTTGGTCTCATCGCCGTAAACGCTGTACATGGTGAATCTGTAATTTTGGTAATCATCGTCCCACCAAACATTCAGGTCAATGGCCGTTAGTTCTTTACTCATCAGATCTCCTCGATGTGGACTAGCGGTTCGATCTCAGCACCTTCGAACTCGAACTCTTGGAAGCCGGACTTGTCAAATATTGCCCATGCCTGCTTCTCAGCGTCATCAGGGTTTTCAGCAGTGACAGTGATCTTGTACCACTGAGCTTCGGTAATCATTACTTCGTACTCTTTCATAGTTATCTCCTTGGTCTTTCAGTTGTTATCTTCGATTGTAGTAAGCCACTCCGACAATTTAGCCGGTTTGGCAAGTCGTGTGCATAACAGATTGATAACGATCGAATCTGTCCTGCGGAAGTCATTCTCGGGGTCAAATACCTCATAGACCACGCTAGGTGGGTTAGTGCCGTTCAGGAGCTTTTTGCCGATGGTCGCCTGCTCGCCGTTACGCTTCCATGTTTCTGCGTTTCCATTCGGATCAATAAGCCTCCAACCTCCGGCCTTTAGGGCCTCTTGAATCAGAATCGGAAGTGTGGTTTTTAGCGTTTTGCTCATTGACGAATCCTTTTTAGTTGTTATATTGGCCTTGTGGCCTTGGTGGTTCTCGGTCATAGTTACTCCTTTCAGTTAGATAGATCCGCTAGGTTGAGTTCGCTCCCTAGCGGTTCTTCTTTTATACGATCTTGCTAGGTGGGACCTCACCAACAGGGATATCCATGATCTCTTGGTCGCTGATCTCCCAGTTACGGATATAGGCCGTAGCTCGCCTTACTGCCCATGTGATCGCCTGCCAGTACTGCTGTGGGTTGTCGATCCTTGAGAAGTTCAGCGGTATAAAGTCCTCAACCTCAGGGTTAGCCTCCTTGTGCAGTGCCCAGAAGTACTCTGCCCATTCGTTTACCCTGCTGTGAGCGTCTTGCAAGCCGGATTGCTCTGTTAGCCATGTGCCATGCGATCCCCATGCGTTCTTGGTGGTGATCTTGGCGATCTCGTTCAGTTGTTCACGCTTGGCATGATCAACCGCCATGGATCGTAGTGGGCTGGCTATGCCGTTTGGTGGAGTGACATATTCGTAGGCCACTGCTCCATTTGCCTCTAGCCATGCCTCGATGTCGTCTTTCCGGTACCAACTTGTGCCTCCTTGTCGGACGAATCCAAAGGGTGCCGACTCAGGTCGCTGGCGGAAATTTCGTAGCTGGTTCATGGTGAATCCCGTAAGATCGGACGCTTGTCTCGATGTCAAAAGTGCACCATAGATGGGGTGATATTCGGTCATTCTGTCCCTTTCCGGACGATTAGCAGATGAGTAGTGTAATGTTGCTAACCTACTCAGCTTGGGTGGTTTTTAGGTGTTTCTATTGTGAAACTGAGTCTCAATATAGGCTCTTGCCCAGTAGTTGTCGTTTACTTTTTGAGTTTTACATTGAGTCTATAGAAAGGTACCTACTCACTACTATCCTACTCATGAGTAGATTAGCAGTGAGTAGGTGTTATCTATGGCAACCGACTTAGGTTCGGTAAAAAAGTGCACCTAAGCCTCCTCGTCTTCTTCCGTTAGCCATGCCTCTAGGTGGTGCCCCGTAATGATCGCACGGGCAGGGCAGGTCTGATCTCCACGGTAAAGCACGCCTTCTGGCAGTTCGATCTCACGATCAAGATCGCCGTCCCAATAGGCCTCGATCGCCTGCTTGCATGGCTCCACCATGCTGGCAGGTACCGGAGGATAGTGGTTTGATCTCAGGTGCCAAAGTAGTGCGGTGTCTAGGTCGGCCATGCTGGCCATGTCGCTTGCTTGTA
>CAZKLA010000132.1:0-1237 GCA_964553455.1 uncultured Aquiluna sp.
ATCTCGATAATCGGATGGTTCTTGTTCTGGGCGGTACCGGTTTACTGGTTCATCATGCGAGTTATCGCGGCCATCAAGGCGGCTCAAGGTGAGTTCTACAAATATCCTTTGACGTTGCGCCTGGTAACCAAGTAGTCAGAGCATAGAAAAACCCGCCAAGCATTGCCTGGCGGGTTTTTGACTTTGTTATTCGCCGACTAGGACCGGGATGATCGCTCCGGAGAACACCTGCCAGGCAAGCAAGGTCTTAGCAACCAGGCTCAAGGTGATGTAGGTAGCCTCACCGAACAGGTAGTTCTTCCACGGACCAACTCGCTTGTACTGGAAGGCCTGGTTGAACGCGAAGGTGTTGAAGAAGATAAACAGTGCCACGATGATTCCGTATACGAAACCTGGAACCTCTGCGGCATTGGTTGATCCTGGCTGAACGGTGTAGAGAATGATGATTAGCCAAGGCACAATGCCGGTGATTGAACCCATGATGAAAGGCAATCCCTTGCCATTACCTGGGGTTTCGTACTTCTCCTGAAGCGCTCCGAAGAAGATCATGGAGGCGTTTACCGCAAAGATTCCAACCAGTGCCGCAAAGTCGGACACTCCGGTCAACTGAGCAATTAGCCAAATCATGATTGAGGATGAAAGCGAATACTCCACCCAACGGAAGTAGTTGTGGTTCTTCTCGAGACCCGCCTTGTAGCGGGCAAAGAACATTGGCGAAGAAATCAGAAAGTGAAACAGCGCCGAAAGCGCCAAAAAGGCAACCACACCAGCGCCGAGGTTGATTTCAAACAGCACTACGCGGTCGGTTGGAAGGTCGAATCCCGGAGGGCCGGTTGGGTAGTCCAGGGTTGCTGGAAACAGCACCTGGCTATCCAGCAGCGTCAGGACATAGCCCAGGCCAAGTGCCTGAAGTAGGTGAAGGAACCCTGCCACCACGTTGTAGCGACGAAGACCGGAGATTTGCTGTGAGGGAGTTTTTTCTTGCTTGGCCATAGTGGCCTCCTTTATGAAGTTAACTAAACCCTATTGTCGCCACTGGGTTTATAAGCCAACGCCATGCGCGAGCCCAAAAGGCCGTTCAAGGTAGGTCCGTCACCGCAGAAGTGGGTTACTTGTCGCGCCGCTTTCTAAAGAATGTCTTGAACTTGTGGACGATCAACTCAAGCCCCTGCATTCCCTGCTTGTTTAGCTCTCTCGCCCACTCGATTTCGAGCGCAAGAATTGAAAGACCGAAGAA
>CAZKLA010000132.1:1337-2990 GCA_964553455.1 uncultured Aquiluna sp.
AGCCACGCGGAGGCTTCTTCGGCATCCTGCTGATCTGGGCAGCGAGCGATGATTTCTCGACCACCCTTTTTGCGAAGCCGTTCAACGGTCTCAAAGATTGGCGAGGGGTCAACTACCAAAAGCTCCTTTGGCCAGGGCACAACCGGAGAAACCTTGCCCTTCATGGTGTTGCACTGGCGATGAGCCAACCGCTCAACAAAATCGGCGCCCTTCTTGACTCGAATCGCGCCATAGCTGTCAACACTTGGTCCCTGGTCGTTGTTTACCGACAGGTCCGGGTCCACCGGCTTGTCGCAGAGCCAGCAGGTCCAGTTATCTTGATCGCCAACGGCGTTTAAGTCACTCATGTCATCAGACTAAAGCATGGGCTGGGGTTAGTTATCGTCACCGTCTTGTTGCCCCAGGCCTTCGTCTTCAACGACGGCCGGAGACTCGGTGTTTGCGCTCGGATTTTGCCCTGCTGACGCGTCGGCACCGGCCAACCTACCGATGGCAAGGCTGGCGAGCTCGCTGGCGGGGCGCTGCTCGGATCCATGCTGGGACTTGAACGCAGAAGTGCCGTCTATTCCGCAAAGCCATTCGAGAGAACCAGCGCCGCCAGGGTGTCGCTGCATGTAAGGGGTGAGGTCATAGACGGTGCCGTCGATTGCCGTCCAGCAATCTTCTCTTGTGCCGTGTTTTGAAATCTCTTCCAAGGTGATATCTCCGGCACTGGCTGTCGGCTCAGCCGATGCTGTTGCTTGAGTGGTCGGAGCTTCGTAAGGTGCGATTCGGCTGGCCCAGGTTGCCTCAGCACCGGTGTGACCTACGAAATAAGTGAGCGTGGACACTGAGATGATTCCGGCTAGCGCAATGACTGAAGCGAGCTGCAGCTGCCACTTGGGTCTCGCGCTGCGCTGCAGGAAGTAGATCGTGAGACCAAGCGCGAAGAGTCCAACCGAGGCCGGGAAGAGAATCGTTCCGAGTGCCTCATGGGTCTGAGGTTCTCCAACTCGCTCACTTAGTGCCTCACCGGATTCTTTTGCGATGAAGGTGAGGACGGTTGATAGCCCAAGGCCAACCAGGGTCAGTGGAAAAAAGTTCTTGCGCCACTTAGGGACAAAGATCAGTAATGCCAGCGCAAGTGCTGATAGCGGAAGCAACACCACTGCGCCGTGAACGGCGAGTGGGTGGACAGGCAATCCACCAAAGGTGTCGAACAAATTGGAGGCTAATGAGATTGGAGGCATTAGCTAAAAGTATCTCCCATAGCTGAACCTGCCTTGGGTATTTACTGCGAGGTGCCTGCTAGCGAGTGGGCGACACATTGTGTCAAAACCTTAGACTTGGAACCTAAACAGATTGGTTTCAAATGTTTCCTAAAGACTTTCTCTGGGGTGTCGCAACTTCCAGCTATCAAATTGAAGGCGCCGCTTACGAAGACGGCAAAGGTAAGTCAATTTGGGACACGTTCTGCGAAGAGCCAGGTCGAGTCCTCAATGGCGACCACGGTTTAGTAGCCAACGATCACTATCACCGCTACGCGGATGACGTGGCTCTAATGAAGTCACTAGGGGCACAGGCCTACCGCTTTTCAATCTCCTGGCCAAGACTGTTCCCAAACGGTGACGAGGTTCGCGAAGATCGTGGTTTTGCTTTCTATCACAAGCTGAT
>CAZKLA010000133.1:0-2971 GCA_964553455.1 uncultured Aquiluna sp.
TTTGTTAGCGGATTCGAAAGAATCCGAGGGCGTGAACCAGGGGCACGACTGAGGCTAGTAACAACCAGTTTCCCAGCGGATCAGCCTCTTGGCGCAAGGTGATGCCGGCATAGAGCAGCGCACCAAAGACCAGAGCAGAAACTAATGAGCGCAAGCTCCGATCGGTGCGGGACACTCGCTTTTCTAGCTCAGGGTTTCGATAGACCAATTCGCCTCGCTCAATGCGACTGGCGAGCGAATCAAGGCGCTGTGGCAATCTCGCCAAAGTGGTTAGCAACCCAAGAGCATCCTGACCGATTCGAATTAGCGACTGGTTAGCGCTCCCATTTAGCAGCGAACGAGCAAACGGATCAACCGCATCCCACATGTTGAAGTTTCTATTCAGAGCGCTGGTCACACCTGAAATCACCGAGATGCTTCGGACTAGCAGCAGGTAGTTTTCTGGCAACTGGAAGGGCAGTGCCAAAACTAAGTCGCTGAAACGAAGTGCGAACTCTCTGATTTCTCTGGGGTCGGTTTGGGTGAGCTCAGCAACCCCAACCCCGCCGAATCGCTTGAACAGCTCTGCGATGGCACGTTCCAGTTGAACTGTGTCAGCAGAGGGGAGTAAAACCCCAAGATCCTCGGTTGCCGCCACCCATGCCCTGGCATCTCTTGCCACCACTGCGAAAATGAAGTTCTGCAGCCTGCTTCGCTGCAGATCGCTGATTTGCCCCATCATCCCAAAGTCGATAAAGGTCAGCTGGAAATCAATGCCTTCAACATCTGACGGCGTCACGAATATGTTGCCGGGGTGAGGATCGGCATGGAAAAAGCCGTGAACAAAAAACTGTTCAAATGTCACACGCGCCAACTCAGCTGCCACCGCATTCGGGTCAATTCCGGCAGCATCCAAGGAGGCAACATCTGTGATCTTGATTGACGTCACATCCATTAGGGTCAGCACCCGCTGGGCGGATCGCTCCCAAACAATCTCCGGGGTCGAAACTCTTAGATCTGAGGCAAAGTTAGCTTTGAAGCGCTCTAGGTTGGAGGCTTCGAAGCGGTAATCAATCTCCTCCAAGCTGGTTTGAGCGAATTCCTCAACCAGCTTTGGCGCATCCGTCCTGCGAGAGACCAGCTTGACTTTGGAGAGCCAGTTGCCAATCTTGCGCAGTGCCGCAAGGTCAACTTCAACAATTTCTTCGATGCCAGGCCTAAGCACCTTCACTACGACATCGGTGAAGCCAAGTTCGGCTTGAAATCTTGGGCGGAGTGTGGCTCGGTGGGCTTGACCTAGTGACGCGGCCGCCAGCGGCTCGGTCTCAAAGCTTTCGAATGCCAGCGAGGCATCCATACCCAATTCGCTGGAAATTTGGTTCAGAATCGCCTCGATTGGCTCGGCCGCTACCTCATCCTGCAGTCCCTCGAGTTCGCTGGTGATCTCCTTCGGCAGTACATCCAATCGAGAGGAAAGAAACTGTCCCGCCTTGATCATCAGGCCACCCAGGTCAGCGGCAAGCGCATGGAATCTTCTCGCCATTTTTTGAAAGCGCTTGATTCGGGTCGCCTTGGAAATACTTCCCAAGCCAAGTTGTGGCAGCGCAATTTCATACCACCATGACTGCGCGAGAGCCAAGGCGGCAAAGGTTACGATTCGTCGATATCTAGCCCTGAGCGCGGGGCTTCTGTCGGTTTGACTGGTCAAGGAAACTATGGCTTCTCGTTGAGTAACTCTTGAAGCTTGCGTCGAGTTTGCTCAAGCATCTCAACTGCCGCTTCGTGCTTCTTAGAGTGTTGAGCACTCGATGCCTCGACAACCGTCTGAGCGAGCTTGGCACCGGCTGCTAACACACCGGTGTGGGGTGCCCAGTTGGACTGCGAGCAACTGGAGCAGTTGCTCGAGTGCTCGTGGCTTGGCTCCACCTCAGGCTGGGAATCTTTGCGTCCTTCGAATTCCGCTATGCCTGCTTTGGTGAGCTCATAGAGTCTGGCGTCTTCAACAACTGAAATCTTGGCCCAGCGCTTTTCAATCAGGCCCTCGAGCACCAACTGCACCTCAGCCTGGGTCGGGGAGAAAGTGCCAGCGCTGGTCAGCCGGATTTGAGTTACGACTCCAGCGCCATTCTTTGACCCTTGGCTTAGCGAAGCAAGCACCGCCAGCTCAAGGTCTGGCTTTTGATTTGGCTTGGCGTTCTGAAAAGGGGAGTTTGCGAGAGATTTGGTGATCACCCTGCGCACGCCATCGACAATGTCTCGAATGTCATCGCTTACTGAGGAATTCTCCATCTCACACTGCCTTCTCTTAGCTATCGCCGTCACTAAGGTTCAAGCCATCAAGCCGGGGAATCATTCCCAGCAGACCCTAGCTGCCGAGCACTCAGAAGGCCTGCGGAATGTTTGGCGATAGCTGGGGTTTTAACACCCATGGAAATTGATCGCAGAGTAGTTGTAACCGGTGCGCTAGCGCTGTCAGCCGCAGCCATCATCGGCCTGCCCGCCCACGCAAGTGAGCTGAATCTGGGAGCAAGCAACTCGATTAAGGTCGGGTCATCCAGAATCTTTAGCTCTGGTGCGAACCGGATTCTGGTTTACCGCCAGACCACTTCAAAGTACTTGGCGTATCAAGCATTATGTCCAAGTGATTCAAAGGCATTCTCGGCTAGCAACGTCAGGGGAACTCGGGTAACCTGCGCCAATGACAGGCGGTCTTTCAGCCTGGTTACTGGCCGAGCAACTTCCGGCAATCTGAGACTGACTCCAATCAAGCTCCGTGTATCCAAAGGCTTCCTGCTCGCCACCGTTGCGACCGCAGCCGCAACTCCATCACCAACTGCCAGCGCTAAAGCGCTAGTTGCCAGCAACAAGGTTGCGGTGGGGTCAGGAGTCAGGGTTGATTCCAGCATGGGGCCATTGATGGTGGTTCAGCCAAAGGCCGGCACGTTCCGCGCCTTCTCAGCAATCTGCACCCATGCTGGTTGTGAGGTTACCG
>CAZKLA010000134.1:0-2942 GCA_964553455.1 uncultured Aquiluna sp.
AAACAATGATTGTGACAGGCTCAAACGCACCGAAAAAAGAGTTCAAGATTGCACCAGTAGGGTCGCACTTGGCTCGTTTATACCGAATTATTGACTTGGGTACGCAGACTTCCGAGTATATGGGTCAGACCAAAATGCTACGCAAGGTCAAGTTTTTTTGGGAATTACATGGGGATGACCTCAAGACCGATGACGGTAAGCCCCTAATTCAGACACGCAACTACACGCTCTCGCTAGGCGATAAGGCTTCATTACGGAAGGACTTGGAATCTTGGCGGGGCAAATCCTTTACCGATGATGAGTTGCGTGGCTTTGACATTAGCAACCTACTGGATAAATGGTGCATGGTTACCGTTCAGCACCGCACCGCCAATAACGGCAATGTGTACGCAGATGCTGTAGCGGTTACGCCAGTACCAGCGATTGTGGCAAAGGCAGGGCTGCCAAAAGGCGAGAATCCCTGTCTAATCTTTGATTTACAGAAGTTTGACCAAGCGGTATTTGATGGACTATCGCAAGGTTTGAAAGACCAAATCATGCAATCAGCCGAAATGCGTAACAAAAAGGATGTAAACAAGTTACTGCAAGACGCCAAGATTGAAGATGATGAGGATTTATCCGTGCCGTTCTAGAAAGGAGAGGGCTATGAACCATCTGATTAAAGACTTTATTGACCAAAAATATACGGTCAAGACTTATCAAGAGCGGGGCTACGATGATGAAGTACCTATCATTGGATTCTGCCCTGATGACCTTGAAACAGTCATTAAAACGGTGGTTCAAGCCTGTGCGGATAGGGTAAACAGCCCTAAAGATAGGGAAGCTGTGCTACAGTTATTATGAATTTAAGGGGGATTTATGTTAGTGAAAGAGTATCAAAGTGAGAGCGGTCATTGGTATCTACCCAATGGCGATACAGCCTATCGCATCGTTGGCAAGAATGGAAAAGAAAGAAACACAACTGTCAAAGACGCAAGAGAACTGGGCCTACTGCCCTCAGTTACCACAATCATTGGCTGTGCGGCAAAACCCGCACTTGATGTATGGAAACAACAACAAGCCATCCTCGCTGCACTTACACTTCCTCGCATAGACGGGGAATCTGAGGAAGATTGGCTAAGTCGGGTAGTAGCTGATAGCAAGGAAACAGCCAAGCAAGCTGCGGAGCGTGGCACACAAATTCACGGAATCATAGAAGCGTTTTACGAGGGCGTTTACATCCCTGAGCTACCAGCCTATGTCCGAGTGGTCGAAAAGACCATCAACGAGCATTTTGGGCCACAGCTATGGGTTGCTGAGAAGTCCTTTGCAAACAAGGGATATGGCGGTAAATGCGACCTGATTAGCCGACCCCATGTACACCCACGCTCAGAAGGCTTTGTAATCGACTTTAAAACCACCGAAAAGGATGTGGATAAGCTCGACTACTTCTTTGACCACCAAATGCAACTGGCAGCCTATAGAATGGGTTTTGATATGCCTAACGCTCGGTGTGCGATTGTTTATGTCAACGCCAACGAAAATAAGGCTAAACTACTAGAGATACCTGATGCTGACCTGAGAATCGGGTGGGAATGTTTTAGCCATCTCCTTGCGTTTTATAGGGCCAAAAACAAACTATAATGACTACGGGGTGACAGTTGGGCAATCCCCCGCCCACAAATCTCTTTCACGGGCTGTCACCCCACCTTATTACGGGCAAAAGCGGATGCTAGAGTGCTTATGTACGGGTTATCTTTACTAACCGCAGATTATTGCGTACCCAGTCCGAATGTTGGTAAAACAACATGGTCGTGGATACTAGACGCAGCGAGTAGCCCACCTTTTTTACAGGGTGTTAAGCCACCGCCAAGAGGATGGGTCAAGTAACGAGTTTTGTGGCTTTCTGCGTTACAGCCTTTAGACCCCAAATTTTGCCCTGTCTTTTATTAGGGTTTATCCTAATAGGATTATAATTAAGATAACTTAACATTAGAACTGTCTAACAAAGGGGGAAATATGAAAGACAATCGTGGTGAATTAATTGATATATTGGTCGGTGCATTAGCTGGCTTACTGATGTTTGGCATACCAGCCGTTGTTTATGTATTGCGTACAGGGGGTGTATCGTGATTGGCACAGTTATTGTTGGCGATACGCCAGTTGATGTATATGGTACTGTTTGTTCTGCCGAGCCATCAGTAGGGATTATGAATAGTTATGTTGATATTGAGGACTTGCAAATAGGGGGTGTTAGCGTGTACGAGATGATTGCTAAAAGCAACCTATGGGATATGGTTCAGGAATCAATTAACGACCAAGTGGGGGAATAATGACTGAAGATACACACATTAGCGAATTGGGTTTAAGCACACGGTCTTTTAGTGGGCTAGTAGCCTATCACATCGTGCAACCTGACGGTTCTTGGCAGCATGAACCATTAGATACGATTGGCAAATTAATCCAAAAAACGCAATATGACTTGTTAAGGATGCCCAACTTGGGCCGTAAATCCATTAACGAGATTATCTATGTTCTTGACCAACATGGCTTTAAATTAAAAGATTACAAAAAAGAAATTAAAGAATCACATAAGCCAAAGATGAAAGACTTGGAAATGCGTGATTACTTTGCAGCTAAAGCAATGCAAGCACTTTTATCAAGTCCAAATTGTGATAAAGAAGTAAACGCATCCCTTATTTGTGCATATTCTTATACATTTGCAGACGAGATGATAAAAGCGAGAGAACAATGAACATACCATACAGAACTAAATCAGGCGTAAAGATTGGCGTGTATTACCAAAAGCCCAAGTACATTGAAGAAGATATGGATATGCTACGGCTTCAGTCGTTCCTAATCCATGACCCTGACCGTTTAAAGCGGGATTACTGGGTCAATCGTATTCTGATAGGTCTAAGCCTGTTCGTTTGCACTTGCATCTTGCTCAAGGGCTGTTTTGC
>CAZKLA010000135.1:0-2901 GCA_964553455.1 uncultured Aquiluna sp.
CATTGATGGCACCGCAGTCTTTGCAGACCTGCACCAAGTGGTGGTTCGATGGCAGCGAAGCCCGAGCCAAGCAAGCAATGAATCAATACTGTGAAAGGAACAAGAAATGAACGACGAACTTCAAAACAAACTGGCCGAGGTGCTCGGCGGTATCGCCGAAGGTGTGACGCAAGCCAAAGACTTTGCGGTGGAGCAACTGCCCGATGTGGCCCAGCAATACATCATGTTCGGCAGGATGTGGGAGACGGTAATGTTTGTGATGTTGGTGGCCGCAACAGGTTTTTTCGGCTGGATGTTCTGGCGCGGATGGAAGACGCCAGACGAAGCAAGTTGCAGAGACGCCGACAGAGGACAGATGCTAATAGTCTTTGGCAGCATACCGGGCGTTATTTTGGCGTTCTGTACCCTTGTTCAAGTCAAGGCAGTGCTCCTCGTCTGGTTCGCGCCGAAGCTGTACCTGTTGCAGGGGATTGCGGGGTTGGTGAAATGAGCAGCGTACACGCAGTAACACAAGACTTGGCGTTCACCCTGAAGGTGGCGTCGTTCTACCCGATACCCACGGACAAGCTGGTTAAAGAGTTCAGCGATTGGGTGGCCGAGAAAGGCAAGGAGCACAACTTCATAACATGGAGCGTGTCGATTGAAGGCGCGAGCAAGGAGTACGAGACGGCTGACTTGACTCGACAGTCAAAAGCAAGCCAACCAAAATCGGGCAAAAAGCAAAAGCCCCAACCTTCAGTGAATGTCAATGAGCTATCACGCATCGTTCGGGTATCGGAGCTGTCGGCTCGGCTGGGCCTAAGTGTCAGTTCTATATACGTGATGGTTGCAAGAGGTACTTTGCCCAAACCCAAACCCATCCTCTCTGGAGGTAGGGCTGTTGGCTGGGACTCGGAGGTTATCGAGGCTTGGCTCTCTGCTAGAGATGACGCCAAGGAGGGAACCAAATGACCCCAAGAGAGCAATTCGAGTTGGAGCACTTCGGCATCCAGCCAGCACGGGTAGGCCGCAGGTATCACGCCGCAGCCGCACTGCCACCGATGACGTGGCGCAGGTCTTTGAAGGGCTGGGTGGCACTGGCCCTTGGCTGGGTGCTTGGCACACTGTTCGGTGTGATGATTGTGCTGGCTTGGGAGATGAGCAAATGAACGGCGAACTCAAGTTCAGCATAGCGCCCGAGCGAGACCCTGACTGGCAGTGCTACCTGTTCGGTAACAAGCCGGGAGGCATCGGCATCGTCTACGTACCCACCAAAGGCCAAGTGCCCAACTGTTTTGTGCGCTGGATGATGAAGGTCTGCCTTGGTTGTACATGGGTGAAGAAGGAGATGAAATGAGCAAACAAATTGAAGCAATGAAGCTGGCGCTTGCACGACTGCAAGCTCGGACAGATACCGCCGACTTGGACGCTATCGCTGCGCTCAATGAAGCACTGGCAGAGCAGCCAGCACAGCAGGAGCCACTGACAGACATCTACCGCAGCTTTGAGCAGTGGAAGAACGGCAACGTGCTGGAGCATGGTATGCCACGCACCGAGTATTACAGCGAGCAAGAACTCAGTCTGGTTGAGATGGGGTGGAAATACGGCTATGACGCTGGACTGGCAGAGCAGCCAGCACAAGAAGCCGAATTGCGCCGCTTGCATGAGGTAAATCAGGAACTGTTGGAGGCGTTGAAGGCAATGGTTAATGATTTTGATGGATGCTATGCAGACGCAGAGCCTTCAATGATTAATGCCCGTGCAGCAATCGCCAAAGCAACGAAAGGAAACACATGACCACACAAACCGAAGCCCTGCGGCTGGCTGATTTGCTTGAACAGATTGATGGCCAGCACTGGCAAGTGCAAGACAGCGCCGCCGCCGAACTGCGCCGCTTGGTGTCGTTCAACCAGCAACTGATGGATGAAGTGGCACGGCTGAACAAAGCCCTGACGTGGGAACAGAACCGCTCAGAGCGCATCGGCACACACGGCCCCGGATGCCACACATGGGGGCCAGCACACTACGAGTGCTTGTTGCGTGAGTTTCAGAAGCGTGAGTGGGTTGGGCTGACGGATGAGGAGATTGACCAAGGCTTACTGCGTTCCGATTACGCATTTAAGACGGCAGAAGCGTGGCGTGCTGGCGTTGTTTTTGCAATGACCAAACTCAAGGAGAAGAACACATGAAGACCGTAATTGAGATGGCGCGGGAGGCTGGGCTGCTGGTGATCGGCACCGCTGATGGCAGCGAGGCCGTGTACACATGGCCGCAGGGAATTACAGACGAGCTTGAACGCTTTGCCGCCCTTGTTGCTGCCGCCGAGCGTGAGGCGTGTGCGAAGCTGTGCGATCCCGTGGGCGGTTTCGATGATGTGGGTGCGTTTATACGTGAAAAAATCCGAGCAAGGGGGAACACATGAACACACACGAAGAGTTAACCAAGCTACTCATGGAGAGCTACGACAAGGGTGTTGAGGACGCCATGCAAGCAGCGCTTGAGGGCATACAGAAGGCCGTACTTCTGGAGCGTGAGGCGTGTGCGAAGGTGTGTGACGACCATGCCACCAAGGACGGCTTTGAGGGGTGCTACGCAAATGCGTGTGCCGAATCTATCCGAGCAAGGGGGAACACATGATCGTCCGCAAAGTTCGTGGCAAGGACAAGGTGGAAAAAATCATCATGTCAAGAATCGAATACGACATATGCAAAAAACTTGGTGTATCCGTAGAGGACTTCATTAGAGAATCTTTGCTCATGATTGCCAAGAAGCGCAGATGGAAATGGTATTTAAACAAGGAGAAGAACACATGACCGACTGGGACGCACTGCAACGCATCTGCCTGTACATCATCTACGGGACCATCATCATGGGCTTCGGCCTGTTGGTAGCTTTCTGGATAATGGCATGAGAGTCAGATAC
>CAZKLA010000136.1:0-2901 GCA_964553455.1 uncultured Aquiluna sp.
AATCTGACTCTTCGAAGCGAGCGAATACCACGCCCATGGTGTCGCGGCCCTTGGCTGGAACCTCGGCGGCATTGGTTCTAATTACCTTGCCGGAGGCAAGCACGACCAAAACCTCATCTGCTTCATCAACAATCAGAGCACCAACCAGGTCACCGCGCTTTTCGTCTAGCTTGGCAACCTTGATTCCCAAACCACCGCGGTTCTGAATGCGGTATTGGTCAGCACTGGTGCGCTTTGCGTAACCACCTTCGGTGACAACGAATACAAAGCCGGCCTCACCGATAACGGTGGCGCTTAGTAGCTCATCGCCCTTTCTAAAGCTCATGCCCATCACACCTGAGGTGTCACGACCCATTGGCCTTAGCTGCTCGCTGGATGCTGAGAATCTGATCGACATTCCCTTGCGAGATACCAAGAGCAGGTCGTTCTCATCGCTTACCAACATCGCGTTCACCAGCTCATCGCCCTCGCGGAGCTTGATGGCAATGATTCCACCGGTTCTTGCGGTGTCGTAGGCCTCGAGTGCGGTCTTCTTTACCAGTCCGGAACGGGTAGCGAGCACAAGATATGGCGCCTGCTGGTAGTCCTTTAGGTCCAGAACTTCAACAATTCGCTCTTCCGGCTGCAGTGCTAGCAGGTTCGCTACGTGCTGACCCTTGGCATCGCGACCGGATTCCTGGATCTCGTAAACCTTGGAGCGGAACACGCGACCAGTGTTGGTGAAGAACATCAACCAGTGGTGCGTGGTGGAAACGATGAAGTTTTGCACCACATCGTCGGCACGAAGGCTTGCGCCCTTAACGCCCTTGCCGCCGCGGTGCTGAACTCGGTAGTTATCGCTTCTGGTGCGCTTGATGTAACCACCGGCGGTCAGCGTCACCACCATTTCCTCTTCGGGGATTAGGTCTTCCATCGATACATCACCGTCGAAGCCGAGCAGGATCTCTGAGCGGCGGTCATCACCGTAGCGACCAACCACTTCTTCTAGCTCATCGGAGATGATCTGACGCTGTACAGCCTCATCGGCGATGATGCGCTGGAATTCAGCGATCTGGCGCTCTAGCTCGGCAGCCTCATCGATGATTTTCTGGCGCTCCAAAGCGGCCAGCTGGCGAAGCTGCATGTTCAGGATTGCCCTGGCCTGCAGTTCATCGATAGAAAGTAGCTTGATCAGGCCATCGCGAGCATCGTCCACAGTCGCACTGCGGCGAATCAGCGCAATTACCTCGTCAAGGGCATCTAGGGCCTTGAGATATCCGCGCAGAATGTGGGCACGCTCTTCGGCCTTGCGCAGGCGGAACTGGGTTCGGCGAACGATTACGTCTACCTGGTGAGCTACCCAGTTAGTAATGAAACCGTCAATTGACAGGGTGCGAGGCACGCCATCAACCAGTGCCAACATGTTGGCACCGAAGTTTTCCTGCAGCTGGGTGTACTTGTAGAGGTTGTTCAGAACAACGCGGGCCACCGCATCCTTCTTTAGAACAATCACCAAACGCTGACCGGTACGACCTGAGGTCTCGTCGCGGATATCCGCGATGCCGGTTAGCTTGCCTTCCTTCACTAGCTCAGCAATCTTTAGGGCTAGGTTGTCTGGGTTTACCTGGTATGGCAGCTCGGTAACCACTAGGCAGGTGCGGTTGTGAAGTTCTTCAACGTTTACAACAGCGCGCATAGTGATTGAGCCGCGACCGGTGCGGTAGGCATCTTCAATTCCACGTCGGCCAAGGATCTGGGCTCCGGTTGGGAAGTCAGGACCCTTGACGAGCTTGATTAGCTCTTCAATTAGCTCTTCGCCGACCACATTTGGGTTCTTGAGCACAAACTGGGCGGCCTGAGAGATCTCACGCAGGTTGTGCGGTGGGATATTGGTGGCCATACCAACGGCGATACCGATCGAACCATTTACCAATAGGTTCGGGAACCTGGAGGGCAAAATAGTTGGTTCTTGGGTTCTACCGTCGTAGTTGTCCTGGAAATCAACGGTTTCCTCGTCGATATCGCGAACCATCTCCATCGCCAAAGGCGCCATCTTGCACTCGGTGTAACGAGGAGCAGCAGCTGGGTCGTTACCAGGAGATCCGAAGTTACCCTGACCCCAAACCAATGGGTAGCGAAGGTTCCAGTCCTGAACCAAACGCACCAAGGTGTCGTAAATAGCGCTGTCACCGTGCGGGTGGAACTGGCCCATTACGTCACCGACCACGCGAGAACACTTGGAGAACTGCTTGTCTGGGCGGTATCCACCGTCATACATCGCGTAAAGCACGCGACGGTGAACTGGCTTTAGGCCATCGCGAACATCCGGCAGTGCGCGACCGACGATAACGCTCATTGCGTAGTCAAGGTAGCTACGCTGCATTTCGACCTGGAGGTCTACCTGCTCAATCTTGTCCATCTGGTTTTCAGTCATTTTCTCTACCTCTAGTCCTAAATGTCCAAGAAGCGAACGTCTTTAGCGTTGCGCTGAATGAAGTTACGGCGGGATTCCACATCTTCACCCATCAAGGTGCTGAACACCTCATCGGCTAGAGCGGCATCGTCAAGGGTCACCTGAAGCAGGGTTCTGGTGGCCGGGTTCATGGTGGTGTCCCAGAGCTCGTCGTAGTCCATCTCACCTAGACCCTTGTAACGCTGAATGGCGTTTTCCTTCGGGATCTTCTTGCCTTCGGCAGCACCAGCTGCCAAACGAGCATCACGCTCGGCATCCGAGAACACATATTCGTGCTCGGCGTTTGACCACTTGATGCGGAACAGTGGCGGCTGCGCCATGTAGACATAGCCGTGCTCTATCAAAGGCCTCATGTAGCGGAACAGCAGGGTCAGCAGCAAGGTGCGAATGTGCTGGCCGTCAACATCGGCGTCAGCCATCAAAATGCACTTGTGGTAGCGAATCTTCGA
>CAZKLA010000137.1:0-2781 GCA_964553455.1 uncultured Aquiluna sp.
ACAACATCGCCTGCGGAACCTAGGCCAGAGACCTCATTGGTCAGAATTAGCTTCGACATGGGGTTTCTCCTTAGCGTCCAGCACCGGAGTATGGCAGTAGCGCCATCTCACGTGCATTCTTGATGGCCTTGGCAATCTTGCGCTGGTCCTGCACCGTTGCACCGGTGATGCGACGAGCGCGGATCTTGCCGCGGTCTGATACGAACTTGCGAAGCGTAGCGACGTCCTTGTAGTCGATAACTTCGATCTTGATGGTCTTCGCGGGGGCTAGCTTCGCGAACTTAGAGTTCATACGAGGCTTGCGAGCCGCTGCTGACTTTCCAGCCATTTATTTCTCCTGAATCTTTCTAAAAGGGTGCTTCGTCAACTTGTGGGTCTGCCGCTGGGTTGGCCCAGGCGTTAGCACCGGCAGGTGCTGACTTGGCCTCGCCCCATGGGGACTCGACCTGAGCCTGGCCCTCTCGGGCGCGGCGAGTGATACTCGCAGTGGCATAGCGCAGGGATGGGCCGATCTCATCGATCTCGAGCTCAAGTGAAGCGCGCGCTTCGCCCTGTGCGGTTTGGTAAGCAGAAGGTGCCTTGAGGCGACCGGTGACAACCACGCGGGTTCCCTTGGTCAAGCTCTGGGCAATGTTCTCTGCAGCCTCACGCCATGCGGTGCAGCGAACCCATACGGTTTCGCCGTCTACCCACTCGTTGGTGGAGCGGTTTAGGGTGCGTGGAGTTGAGCCGACGCGAACTGAAACCACGGCGACACCTCCCTGGGTGTAGCGAAGCTCCGGGTCGTCAGCAAGGTTGCCGACGATGGTGACGCTAACCTCGCCAGCCATTAGGACCTGTTGCCTGCTGGACGCTTGCCACCTGAGCGAGGACCGCGAGGTGCGCGAGCCTTCTCTTCTGGCACAAACTCAATTGGGTTGATGCTGAAAACAGCATCCTCCAGACGGAGCACCTTGGTGCGAAGCACGCTCTCGCTGATCCTGAGCTGACGCTCAAGCTCGATTACAGCGGCTGGTGAGCAGGTCATGTTGACCACTGCGTAGACAGCCTCTGAGTGCTTCTGGATCTGGAATGTCATTCGACGACGTCCCCAGATGTCAATCTTGTCCACGGTGCCACCCTGTGCAGGGATAACGGTGAGGAACTTGTCGAGCATTGGGGCGACTGTGCGGTCGTCAAGCGTAGGGTCAAGAATGACCATTAGCTCGTAGTTATGCATAGCTAACCCACCTCCTTCGGTCTAAACGGTCACGGTCCTTCCGTGACAGGAGGGTATTTGCATAGTTGTTGCCAGAAAATGCGCAACCTGGAGAGTCTAGCGAGCCGCCCACCAGCTAAGCAAGCGTTTTCTTGCTTCTTCAAAGCCAATTTCACCCTCATCCAGCCTGATTTCTAGCAGGAAGGCATAGGCCTCACCGACTTCTCTGCTCGGCTTGATCTGAAGGATTTCCATAATCTGCTGGCCATCAAGTTCAGGCCTCATGGCATCCAGCTGTTCTTGCTCGCGCAAAACAGCGATTCGCTGCTCAAGATCGTCGTAGGCGTGTGCCAGGCGATCGGCCTTGCGCTTGTTTCTGGTGGTTACATCAGCGCGGGTGAGGGCGTGAAGCCTTAGCAGTTGGTCATCAGCATCCCGAACATATCTTCGGACAGCACTGTCAGACCACTGCTGGTCTGAGTAACCGAAGAAGCGCAGGTGGAGCTCAACCAGTCTCGACACAGCCTTGATGGTGTCGTTGTCGAACTTGAGCTCTTGAAGTCGCTTTTTGGCGAGCTTTGCGCCAACCACATCGTGGTGGTGGAAGGAGACCGCGCCACCCGCCTCAAGGCGCTTGGTGGCGGGCTTTCCGATGTCGTGCAATAGTGCGGCCAAGCGCAGGGCTAGGTCTCTATCGAGTCCATAATCCTGCTCGTAGTCAATGGCTTGCATGACAACGGTAAGGGTGTGTTGGTAGACATCTTTGTGGTGGTGGTGCTCATCAGCCTCAAGCTTTAGCGCAGGCAGCTCTGGCAGCACCAACTTTGCAATTCCGCTGTCTACAAGAATCTCTAGACCTGGACGCGGGTCTTTTGATAGCAGCAGCTTGGAGAGCTCATCCCGCACGCGTTCAGCCGAAATGATTTCGATGCGGCTAGCCATGTCCCGCATGGCATCAAAGGTCTCTGGATCAATCTCAAAGCCAAGCTGAGAGGCGAAACGCGCACCTCGCATCATGCGCAGTGGGTCATCAGAAAATGAAATCTCAGGCTTGGAGGGAGTTCTGAGGGTTTGCAGCATCAAATCCCTAAGCCCGGAGTGAGGGTCAACGAAAGCCCTAGATGGCAGGCGAAGGGCCATGGCGTTGACTGTGAAGTCACGCCTAACCAGGTCATCCTCTAGGTTGTCGCCAAATTCGACGGTTGGTTTCCTGGTGTTCTTGTCGTAGGAATCGGCGCGATAGCTGGTTATCTCGACCTTCTCATCACCAATCTGAGCCGCGATCGTGCCAAACTCACGCCCAATGTCCCAGGTTCCCGAGGCGATTGGCTTCAAGAGTTTCAAAATCTGATCTGGGTTTGCGTTGGTTGTGAAATCTAGGTCTGGTGCCACTCTGCCCAGAATGGCATCACGAACCGGTCCGCCCACTAGCGCCAGTTCGAAACCAGCCTTGTCAAAGAGTTCGCCAAGTCGATCTAACAGCGGGTTAGAGGTATTGCGCTGCAGATTCTCAAGGGCTAGGGCCATCTCTTGCACGGCACTAGCTTGCCACAGTCCAAAAGCGTTATCGCAAGTAGAGTTGG
>CAZKLA010000138.1:0-2775 GCA_964553455.1 uncultured Aquiluna sp.
ATTGTGCGGCCGGGCCGCTTTTGGAGCAGATTCTGCGGGATTGCCAGTAAAACCATTAGCGGAAGCAGCAGGTAGATAGCGAAGACCAGCACGCTCGGTAGATACAAGGTCGCAAAGTGCAGGTGAGCGCGTGAAATAGCCTGGCTGAAGCTTCCCGAGAGCCAACTCTTGGGACGCTTGCCCTGCATTGAAAGTCCAGCGTGGTAGACCCTTGAGTTGGCCTCTACGATGACTCGATAGCCGGCGACGCGAGCCTTCGCGCAAAACTCCAGGTCTTGAGCTAGAACGGGAGACGAATCATCTAGGCCGCCGAGCTGCTGCCAGACTCCAAGGGACACCAACATTCCCGCGGTTGACACGGCCATAGTGTCGCCAGCACGGTCATGCTGACCCTGGTCGTATTCGCGCTGAACCAAAAGAAAAGGCCTGCCGGTTGGCGTGACAGTTAGCCCCAGCTGTTGGATTTGAATTGTGTTGTCCAGCTCCAAAAGCTTTGGACCAATAATCGCAACCGAGGGAGAGATCTCGGCAGCCTGGGATAGGTGCTTGAGCGCATCCGGTTCTGGAATGGCATCCTCGTGCAGTACCCAAATCCAGCCTGGGGTTTCTGACAGCGAATTGATACCGGCCTGGATTGCGGCACCGAGTTTGAGCGGTCCGGGTTCTATTACCGAAAAACCGAAGCTGAGGGCGAGGTCGATGGATGCTTGATCGCCGGCGGTCTCAACCACTACCACCTGCTGAATGGGGTGGGTTTGTTCGCTTACTGCGGCAAGAGATCTAGCAAGTAAATCGGCTTGAGCGTGTGAGACGACTATGGCCGCTACCGAGAGCGAACCCACGATGACTTAGGCGCGCCTGCGCAGACGGCGACGCTCGCGCTCGCTGAGGCCACCCCAGATACCGAAGCGCTCGTCGTTCTTTAGTGCGTACTCCAGGCACTCACTCTTTACGGTGCACTGTGCGCAGATGCGCTTGGCATCGCGAGTAGAGCCACCCTTCTCAGGGAAGAAGGCTTCTGGGTCAGTCTGGGAGCAGAGAGCATCTTCTTGCCAAGCTAATGGATCTGACTCGCCATCGGAGTAAGCTCCAGCAACCCCCAGCTTGAGCACATCGACGAACCAGTTAGCAGGCACCTGACCTCTTTGTTCCATGCCTTAAACCCCTAATCCTTGTGAATCTCGATGATGTAATTACATCGGTGTAATTATGCCCTTGTCAAGTTGTATTTAATCCGCCGAACTCAAATTGTTAGCAAATCCTCACGGTAGCCTTTAGACATGAAGTTATTGGTGACTGGTGGCGCAGGCTACATAGGATCGCACGTTGTCAGGGCAGCAGAGGCTGCTGGCCACAGTTGCGTGGTGGTCGATAACCTCTCGACAGGCCTTACCAAGCGGATTGACTGCCCAGTGGTAGAAATGGACCTCGCTTCGCAGGAAGCGGTTGCCCAGTTGGCAAGACTGATGAAGGAGCATGATTTTGACTCCGTTATCCACCTGGCTGCCAGAAAACAGGTCGGTGAATCGGTTGAAAAACCCGAGGAATATTTTCTGGAAAATCTTGGCGGTTTAGGAAATCTGCTGCTTGCCATGCGCGAGGTCGGCCTGAAATCTCTGGTTTTCTCATCCTCAGCAGCGACCTACGGCATGCCAGACGTGGACAAGGTGACCGAGGATTACCCCGGTGTCCCAATCAACCCATACGGTCAGACCAAGCTAATTGGCGAACTGATGGTCAAAAACGCCGAGGTGTGGGGGCTCAAGGGAGTTAACCTGCGCTATTTCAATGTTGCTGGAGCCGGTGCCAGTGATCTTGCGGACACTGCCGCCTTGAATCTGATTCCAATCGCCATCAACGCAGTGAAGGCTGGAAAGTCTCCGATCGTTTTCGGTACCGACTACCCAACTCCGGATGGCAGCTGCATACGTGACTATCTCCACGTCGAGGATCTAGCACTAGCTCACCTAGCAGCAGTTTCCTACCTGGTTGGCGAAGGGCAAGAATTCCAAACCTTCAACGTTGGAACCGGCGAGGGTGCCTCCGTGATTGAAGTGCTGGACGCTCTAAAGATCGCAAGCGGAATTGATTTTGAGGTTGCTATCGGCGAGCGCCGAGCCGGCGATCCACCTCGCTTGGTTGCAGATGTGACTCGGATCGAAAAGGTGTTGGGCTTTAGAACCAAGCATGACCTGGCCGCCATCGTGCAATCAGCTTGGGATGCTAGTTAGGCACCTTCAGCACCTGACCAACCCTGAGGACATTCGGATTGGTGATGCCGTTTAGCGTCGCTAGCGCGGTCGCACTGACGCCAAGCCTGCTGGCGATGCCCCAGAGCGTGTCCCCTGCCCTCACCGTGTAGGTGGTAACCGCCGGAGCGGTTGTTACTGGCGGTGAGGAGCTGACCGAGGTTGGGATCTTGAGGACTTGACCAATTCGGATAGTCGTTGAACTGCCCAAATTATTCGCTGCCTGGATGCGAGCAACTGTGACCCCAAACTTGGTCGCAATCTTCCCAAGGGTGTCACCAGAGACCACCTTGTAGTTCACAAAACTGGAGGTTGTAGCTGGGGAAGACGTTGTTGGCCTAGGTGTTGGCGAAGCGGTAGGGCTAGGAGTTGGCCTTGGCGTCGCAGAAGCGGTCGGCGTCACCGTTGGCCTTGGGGTTGTAGTTGGCCTTGGTGAAACCGTCGCGGAGGCGGTCGGCTTAGGGGTGGTGGTTGGTTTTGGAGTCGGCGAGGCCGTTGGGGTGGTCACCACCGGAACTGTTCCCAG
>CAZKLA010000139.1:0-2715 GCA_964553455.1 uncultured Aquiluna sp.
ACCACCGCCTCGGACGGAGTTGGACCAAACAACCCGCAGCCCGACAATGTGTTGGGCCTAAGAAAAGCTAGAGCCGCAACGCTGTTTATGCTCGGACTTCCCGGAGCAAGCTACCTCTACCAAGGCGAAGAACTTGGGCTACCAGATCACACCACCATCGCGGACGAACACCGCCAAGACCCAACTTTCTTCAGAACCGGTGGTCAACGAGTTGGCCGCGATGGTTGCCGCGTGCCACTGCCATGGGAAAAGGGCAATGCCTCAAACGGATTCAATGACACCGGCCTGGCTTGGCTCCCCCAGCCAGCAAGCTACGCAGATCTTTCCAGGGACCAGCAAGAGGGGAACCCAGATTCCACCCTCGAGCTTTATCGCAGAGCACTAAAGCTAAGAAGTGAACTCAAGCTCGGAGAAGGTTCATTTGATTGGGTTGCTACCGAACCTGAACTGAGCTACCAAAACGGAAACGTGATTGTGATTCACAACTTCTCTGACCAGCCAATTGCTCTAGCTGGAAAAGTGCTGATTAGTTCGATGCCGTTGGATGAGAACGGAAAGCTCTCACCCAACGACACCGCTTGGATTTTGGTTTAGCCAAACTTAGGAGCGGTTAGCTTCTTTCTTGGCCACCAGAACTTGTCGCCAGTCATAAAGGCGAGCGCCGGCACAATCACAGTACGAACCAACAGTGTGTCTAGTAGCACACCGAGGCAGACGATGATTCCAATCTGGAACAGCGCAATCAGCGGCAGAACTCCAAGCACAGCGAACACAGCTGCCAGCAAGATACCAGCCGAGGTGATAACACCACCGGTCGCGCTCAGTGCTCGAACCATGCCCTCTCGAGTGCCGTGCTTGACCGCTTCCTCCTGAGCTCTAGAGACCAGGAAGATGTTGAAGTCCACACCCAGCGCAACTAAGAACAGGAAGGCATAGAGGAACACGCTTAGGTCAAGCGCTGGTAAACCAAGCAGCTCTACGAAGATTAGCCAGGCGGCACCCATGGCAGCGAAGAACGATGCGACCACTGTTCCAAGTAGCAGAACTGGAGCTAGCAGCGAACGCAGCAGCAGGATCAGAACGATCAGCACCAATAGCAGAATCAATGGGATCACGAGCAGCTGGTCGTTCTCATAGGCAGTCTTCACATCTAGCTGCTCGGCATCCAAGCCACCAACTAGTGCGTTGGCAGAATCAAGAACCTTTAGCTCCTCGCGCAAGTCTCGAATCGACTGGTAAGCCTCATCGGATCCTGCGGTGGCATCAAGCACCACGCTCAGCGCCACGATCTCGCCATCGGTCTCACCAATGGTTACCTCAGCAACACCTGGGACGGACTCGGCTAGCTTTGCCGCCTCTGCCTCGGTGCCCTTGTTCACGATAACCGTGGTTGGGGTAGTGGCTCCGGCAGGGAAGGCATCCGCCAGAATCTCCTGACCGAATACTGCCTCTGGCTTCTCACGGAACTGCTCGGTTGTTGATAGTCCAACCTGGATTCCGCTCGAGCCAACCGCAAGGCCAGCAAGCACCAAGACACCAAGGATGGAAACAATCGCTGGACGCTTGCTTACTCCGCGACCAAGCTTCGACCAAAGACCAGTCATGCTCTTGTTCTCGCCACCGAAGCGAGGAATGAACGGCCAGAACAGGCCTCTTCCAAACACCACAAGTGCGGCTGGCAAGACACCAAGAGCCGAAATCATGGCGATCACAATTCCAGTCGCACAAACCAAACCAAGGGTTCGGTTTCCACCGAGCTCAGCCAGGGTTAGCGTCAAAAGTGCGAGGGCAACTGTCGATCCGGAAGCGATAATCGCTGGCCCCGCACCGCGAACTGCGGCCGCCATGGCGATGTGGCGATCTTCGTGTAGCAGTAGCTCTTCTCGATAGCGCGCAATCAACAACAGTGCGTAGTTGGTGCCCGCACCAAAAACCAGAACTGCCAGAATTCCTGTAACCGAGCCGTCTGGAACCATGCCAAACAGGGTTGCGACCTGGCGACCTAGCTGGCCTGCCATGCCGTCAGCGGTACCAACCACCAATAGCGGCACAATCCAAAGCACTGGCGAGCGGTAAGTCACCAGCAGTAGAACAGCGACCACAATCACGGTTGATAGCAACAGCGTGAAGTCTGCCCCCGCAAAGACGTTGTTCAAATCTGCCTGGAAGCCCTCTGGTCCGGTTAGGTAAACCGATAGACCGGCCGGCATGTCCTCTTTAGCAAGCTCGCGAATCTCAGCGGCACGCTCGGCAACCACCTCAACCTCGTCAGACTTATCCAGCGGGATGGTGACAACGGCAACCTTGCCGTCCTCGGAAACCTGGGCTGGTGGCACAAAAGGCTCACCCATTAGCTCTGCGTTGGTTAGCTCAAGAAACTTCTCGTTTACTCCACCAGCAGGCATCTGAATCATTGGGTCAAAGGTGCCCTGCAGCCACTCAATCTGGGAGTCGGTGAACTTGGCATCGGACTTATAAACCAATACAGCGGCTGTCGCATCTGATCCTGGAAGGCCCTCAAGTGCCTTGTTTACAAGAGCGGTCTCGGAGGTCTCCGACAATCCATTGGTTGGGGCGGTCTCAGTGGTGGCGGCGCGAAGTGGGCCAAATGCCAAACCTGCGAAGATCAGACCGATTAGCAATGTGACCCAAGCGGTCTTCTTGCCGGTGATGAAATTAATTACTGCGTTCATGTTTTCTCCAGACGTAACCCAA
>CAZKLA010000140.1:0-2715 GCA_964553455.1 uncultured Aquiluna sp.
TTCTGTTCCATGGTTGGGTTACCTCGAGTCAGCTTCTTGATACTTACATCCTGAGCCTTGTCATTCGCCAAGCGAAGGTTTCGAGCAGACTTCTCAAGTTCTTCCTTGACCTTTGTCATGGCTGCGATGGACTTGTCGATCTGCTCAATCGCTTTAGCAAACTGATCGGAAGCGAGCGTGTAGTTCTTGGAGAATCCGACTTTGAAGTCATTTAGCTGGGCTTCGAAGTTGGTGATGTCGATGTTCTGCGACTTCACCAAAGCTAGCTCAGCCTTGTACTGCAGAGCGTTCTCTGATGCGTTGCGGAGTAACGTGATGATAGGGATAAAGAATTGTGGGCGAACGACATACATCTTTGGGTACAGGTGAGAAACGTCGACGATACCCGAGTTGTATAGGTCGTTTTCCTCTTCAAGAAGAGATACCAGCACTGCGTACTCGCAGCCTTTTTCATTACGGTCCTTATCTAGCTCCTTTAGGAAGTCAACGTTCTTTTTCTTGGTGGCAGTGGTGTCAGACTCGTTCTTCATCTCGAACATGATCGAAACGACCTCGTTGTTCAAATCGTCAAAGTCACGGAAGATGTAGTCACCCTTCGAGCCTGAGGTTGCGTCATTGTCTTTACCAAACTGCGCCTTGCGAAAGGCAGTCTGGCGTAGCTTTTCAAATTCGATCTCGCAGTGTTGTTCAAGGGTCTCTCCGACCATCTTGGTTGAAAGCTTGAGTTTCATGTCCTTTAGTCGCTCGATGGCGGCATCGCGGTCCCTGAGCTGAGTCTCGTGAAGTTCTTTTTGTGACTTGGCTTCGAGTTTTGCCTTGGCCTGGGCAAGCTCAAGATCCGCTTCAAGTCTGTCTCGCTCTTTCTCGAGCTTGGAAAGTGCTTCCTGGACAGCTAGTTTCTTCTCGGTCTCCGTGGCCTCGAGCTTGGCACGGAGTTCTGCGAGTTCAGAGTCCTTCTTAGATGCTTCGTCTTTGAGCTTCTCGGCAACCTTGGCCTCCGCTAGAGCAATCTCGGTCTTTTGACGCTGCTCGGCTTCAATCAAGCGAGCGTGAAGCTCTTGTTCGAACTGTTCGTTTCGAACCTGATTCAAGATTTCTGCGTATCCAGCTTCATCTACTTGGAAGGCCTTCTTGCAGTGTGGGCACTGTATTTCACGCATCTACGATCTCCTTTGATTGTTAGAGCAGGTTAAAACCTAGGGCTATTGTCAAGTTGTCGCATGCCCACAAATTCGAGGACATCCTCCGTCAAGGTCGGGTACCACATGAGAATCTTCTCAAGCGCTCCTGACATCAGATCTTCGCGCTTGACTATCCAAAAGGTTGGAGACTGAGCCTTCTCGATCTGCTCGTTGAGCCAATGGGGAATTAGACCGCCTTGGAATTCTGGAGACCGGTGAACCAGAGCTAATGCCGAGTGGGGTTTACCCGCGTCATAGATAGCGCCCCCTACAAACCGCTGGCTTTCGGCATCGACGACTATCGCCACGTACTCGCCCTCGACCAGATTCACACCACCGATGAAGCCCCGCCAGTCACAGTTCTTACAACCAAGGTCCGGGTCATATTCGGAAATGATGCAGCCACCTATGTATATGTTCTCTTGATTCTCGAGGGTGTCCCTTGATGGGAAACCGTAGATGATCCGCTTGAGCTGGTGGAAACAGATGGGGCACTTAGGCAAAAGAGCATTTACGACAATCTCGCCGTCTTCACTCACAACCGCGTCAAGGTCGTCTGCTACTTCTTTATAAAGCTGGAGGTCTTCCTCGCTGTAGCAGCAGATCAATACCTCTATATCGGAGTGTGAGTTCTGCAGGTAGAGCGAGATAGCTTGAAGCGCGGTAGGCATAGCCACTTCTCTCGGAATACCAAAAGCACCGGTGCCAAGGGCTGGGAACGCAATGCTCTTGAGTTCTAGTTCGTCTGCCAGGTAAAGCGAGTTGCGGTAGCAATCAGACAGGGTCTCAACTTGGTTGCTTAACCCTTCGATCCACCTCGGAGCCACGGTGTGGATTACGTGCTTGGCAGGTAGTCGATATCCAGAAGTAACGATGGCTTCCCCGGGAGTTAGGTAATCGTGCTGAGCCTTTAGCTCTGCGTAGAGGCCCGGTCCAGCGGCAGCGTGAATAGCGCCATCGACACCGCCGCCTGGCTCAAGCTGAGAGTTGGCGGCATTGACGATGGCATCTACCTGCAGGGATTCGATGCCTCCGAGCACTAGGCGAATGGTCATTGGTTACTCTCTGTGAGTTGCTGAAGCTCTTTAGGTAGCGTGAACAGTGGGTAAGCGTAGAAGCAGTCAAAGTGGATATCGGAGTCGTATTTCGTAGACTCCAGATCTTCAGGAAGTGAATAGCCAAAGTAGCTCTCACCAGGTTCGTATTCGTCCTCACCAATCTCAGTGTCTTCCTCATACCCACTCCATGAAAATGCGGCGGGGGCTGGGCTTGTATTGGTGTCAATCAATAGGTCTTCTGCTGTGATCTTGAAGTTATCCGACAGGAAGCGAACGTCTAAGAGTTGCGTGTAGCCAGCAAAGCTGAAGTAGCGTGAGGGCTTTGCAACTCTCAAGTCACCATGCAAGTGCCGGCGAAGTTTGGGCACGTTCTCCCATGCGTCAAACTCCACGGTGACAACTGGCCCGCCCACTATGTCCGCAAACTGCGGCTCTATGTAGGCATTTACTATTTGGCCTTCGATGCTCAAAATCAT
>CAZKLA010000141.1:0-2707 GCA_964553455.1 uncultured Aquiluna sp.
GTAGCCGCAGGAACTTACAGGGTTATCGGAAAGATTACGGTCTAATGCCTTTTGGATTAGGGTTCTTTGCTACTGCGGGAGCGGGTGGCGGGGGAGCAGCATTTGAGCTTATCTCTACGCAGGTGCTTAGCACTACTGCTGCGACAGTAACCTTTTCTTCTATTCCGGCTACTTATAAGCACCTTCAGGTTAGAGCTACAATGCGGAACAACCACGCAAGCTCCAACGCAACTAACCTAATTGTGAGGCTAAACAGCGACTCAGGAAGCAACTACTCGTATCACGAACTGAGAGGTTCGGGTAGCAGCGTTAGCTCATCAGGTTCAGGCAGCGTTGACGGTGCTTACATGCTGACAACGATTTCAGCGGCAAGCACTTCGGCTGACTTCTTCTCCCCAATGGTTATGGATGTTCTGGATTACTCAAGCACCTCAAAGAACACCACTCTAAGGACTCTCGTAGGTGGCTGGACTAATAACCTCACAATTCAGTTAGACAGCAACGCTTGGTTCAACACCGCAGCCGTTACTACTTTGGCGCTTACTTCTCAGAACGGAAGCTTCATCTCAGGCTGTCGCTTCAGCTTGTATGGCGTTCGTGGATAGCCGGAAGGGAAAATAAATGTCTTACACAGCAATAGCCTCACAGACACTCACCTCATCAGCCTCTAGCGTTACCTTCTCTAGCATCCCAGGGACATTCAGGGACTTGGTGTTGGTTTGCGGAAACATTATTACAAACTCAAACGCTGTCTTGGGCTTGCAATTTAACGGAGTCAGCTCTGGCAGTCTTTACAGCTGGGTCTATGCTGATGCAACAACTGGCGCAGGGGTTCAAAGCGAGGCAAGCACGGGCGATGACATTCGCATAAACCGAAACTGGAATCCAACATCCACAGGCCCTTCACAGTTCAACATCTCAGTTATGGACTACACGCAAACCAACAAGCACAAATCAGTTCTGTCAAGGGGTGGCAGAGCTGACACTGGAACCGTAATGCTGGCAGGAAGGTTCGCAAGCACTTCGGCAATTACTAGCCTGACTGTCGCAAACCTCGGTGCTGCAACCTTTAGCGCAGGATGCACCTTCTCACTTTACGGAGTATCAGCATGAGCATGACACTAGTCCAAACCGTAACCGTAGGCGCAGGTGGAGCCGCTTCAATCGAGTTCACTGGGATACCGCAGGATGGGACAGACTTAGTTCTCCTTGTTTCTGGCAGGGTAGATTCTGGAGCCGACAACCTGCTTATTGGCTTCAATGGTTCAACTTCCAGTTTCAGCAACCGTTATCTATTAGGCACAGGAAGCTCCGCTGTATCAGGAACGTTCAGCGGAAGAATCGTTGGCGAGGTTGGTATCAGCTCTGCCACCGCAAACACATTCGGAAACAGCTCTGTTTACATCCCGAACTATGCCGGTTCAGCGAACAAGACTTGGAGTGGCGACGGAGTAAATGAGAACAACGCAACAGCAGCATCTCAGATTATTGTTGCAGGGACTTGGGCAAACACCGCAGCTATCACTTCAATTCAACTAAGTGTCAGCAGTGGAAGCTTTGTTCAGCACTCGACTGCAAGCTTGTATAAAGTAACCAAAGCCTAAAGAACAGGAATAAGAAAATGTCAGACATCGCTATCGAAGTAAACTGCGAAACAGGCGAAGTAATCGAGCGACCACTAACCGCCGAGGAAATCGCAGAGCGTGAAGCACAAGCCCTAATCGCAGCTCAGGAACAAGCAGAGCGTGAGGCAGCCGAGGCTCAGAAGGCTCAGGATCGTGCAGACGCTATTGCGACCCTAACCGGACTAGGACTAACCGAAGCTCAGATTCAAGCGCTACTCGGCTAGTAAACTAGTAAGACAACCTACGCTTCAAACACAACTCAAGGCACAAGTGTAGGCATGGCAGACGAAACTAACTCAGTAAGAATCACGAACGCTCAGGTCTACGCAGAGCTACTCGAAGTCAAGGCTATTCAGATTGAAGCCGTCACAGAGCTTCGAGGCATGAAGAACCTGCCTGACAGAGTAGCTACTATCGAGCAGGAATTAGCAAGGCTAAAAGTAATTGCAGGGCTGAGCTATGCCGTGTTCGCCGCTGTCCTCACCGCCGTAGTCGCAACGATTGTTAGAGGTTAGTAATGAGCTGGATTCTTCCGTTCCCTGATTCACAGATCACAGGACACTACGGCACGCTCTCGGACTACCGTCGCAAGATGAAGATGCAACCGCACTCAGGAACAGATTGGAGCGCTAAGTCAGGAACCCTAATTCCTGCTATTGCTTCCGGCAAGGTGGCGCTTATTCAATGGTCTAACGTTCTCGGCTGGGTCGTCGTGCAAACCGCAACCGACAACAAAGGCGAGCGTTGGTTTATCGGCTACTGTCACCTAACCTGCTCACAGCACAAAGACAACTGCAAAGGCGACCACGCTTCACCGCTGACAACTACAAAGGTTGGCGACGAAGTAAAGGTCGGGCAGAAGTATCTACGCATTGGCAACACAGGTAGTGCCTCGACAGGCGCTCACTTGCACGCCACAGCCTCGAAAACCGTGAAGGGCGTGTTCGGGGTCACTAGCGCAAAAGTAGACCTTTACAAGCTGATTCTGGCTAACCAACAAGAAGCAAAGAAAACAACCAAAGCAGCTAAGACCTGCCCTACATGCAAACAGGAAGTCAAATGATGAACAAGCTCAAGAACAT
>CAZKLA010000142.1:0-2650 GCA_964553455.1 uncultured Aquiluna sp.
GCCTACTGTTTTCTTTTGAGCGTTAACTTAAGAGCCCCTGCAAAGGGGCTTTTTTATTTCAGGATCAGAGCTATCTCAGCCTCTCTCCTACGAACAAGCCCAGGAAGCACCTTTCCAGCCCCTCTATTCCATTTTCTAAGCTCGGTAATAGTACCCCCTATATCCCCTGCATCGACTCGTTTACGGAGCGTTGAAGCCCTATAGCGACCCACTCCTAAGTTGTAGGCAAAGTCGGTAATAGCAGCTAGTAAGTTAGTGTTCGCTAACAATGTAGGAGATGCTCGTAAGACACCATCCATATAGTTATGCCTGAGCTCAGTCAATAACCATTGATCAGCGGTTTCTCTACTTATAGGTTGATCTTGCATGGTGACTTTAGTACCGTTAGGTTTATAAACAGTACCGTATCCAATAGTAGGATAACCAGCAGGGCAGATGTAAGGTGTGCTGGAGAAGCCTTCGAATTTCCTGCAGAGTTCGGCAGCTAACTCCAGTGCCTTATTTATGTTTTGCGTCCCAGACACGACCAACAAACCAGAAGGTTAGAATCATGCTTAAAATAGCCATGTCGTCTATCGTCCAAGACGAGATAAGAATTTCTTTCCAGTTACCGTTCTGATCGTATGCCTCAATCATTGATACGATCTTAACAGCACTGTATAGTACCACGAACCAGTAGGTCACTAGTGGACGAACTAAAGCAGAGATCGCTGCAACAAATTTACCAGCAGCCCTAGCAGTCTGTCCTTGTTCTTGCAGGGCTACGCTCATTGCATCGAGTTCTGCCTGAGACAAAGCTACCTCAGCTTGACGGATATGGATTTCACCTTTAACTTTAGCGAACTCCATCTCAGCGTTAAGCATTGCGAGTTCATGTTGTCTTTCATTCTTCTTATCCCAAAGTTTCATTACCTCAGGCACGATACGAAAGACACCACCTAGTAAACTACCTAGTAAAGTTTCAATCATTTTTCTCTCTCCAAGCGACGCTTACGTGCTTCGTCGATACGATCAAGCGCATCTAAGTAAGCTTCCAAAGCTTCTTCAGCTTTCAAGAACTCACGGTCTTTCTCGTCCTCATCAGCTTTCTTCATTCTAGCTTCTAAGAATTTTAGATCACTACGAATTTTCTTTTCTGTTCTCTCAGCGACATCATCAAAGACAATATCAAATACACGAATACCAGTTAAGTATTGTGCTTGACGCTGCTCCTCAGGCAAATCGCTACGAGCTTCTCTTGGTGTAAACTGAAGGATTCCAGGAGTTGTAGTAATTTCCTTGGTTACAGGATCTACATTGCGTGTGCCGAAGACACCGCCTGGGTTAGCTCTGTCGATCTCATTAAGCATGACGATGTTAGACAACAGCTTTGCTAAATGCACAGGCATCTCGATACCAAGCATGTCAGTTGTCTGTCCCTTATATTCTTCGATGTTCTTTTTACGGAAGAAATCGTAGTTAGAGAAGAACTCCAACGGAGCTTTGAGTAACGGAGACACACCACCTAAGGCTGTGGAAATAGTATTAGATAACTTTCCTCGTTCAGTAGTCGGAGGAGTTGTCTCAACATCTAAGAACTTAGTGAATGTAGTTAAGTCTGCAAACGGAATTAAGTTCTGTAGTGTTACAGCCTTAGCAGTTCCTGGCTGAGCTGGCTCTCCTAAGAACTTCTCAGCACCGTAGATAGGCATGGCTTCACGAATGTAGTCAGGCACATCTTCTAAGTCTGGTACTTCAGTCTCAAACTGGATGTTCTCACGAGCTAAGTTAAGCTTGTTAACTTTATCTGGGTGACGAACAATAGCTTCTAACTGGAGAGGTAAGTTCTTACGAGACCATGTATAGAATGGCATCAAACGCTTCAATGTACTACGCTCGAATGGGCTTAGATCACCGTAGTCAAATAGATACTTACGCACCTGAGATGCTGCCTCATCGAAGTTCTTACCTTTGTTTAATGAATCAATGAACAAAGCGATACGAGCATTGTCTTCGATGGTCTGTCCAATCTTAAAACCACCACGAAGGATAGGATTACGAGTAGACAGAGTGAATGGATTAGACGAACCACCCTTGAGAACATCTTCTACTGTTCTTACGATGTCGCCTGAGTACTGTCCTTCACCAAACACACCACGAGTAGCCATTGCATCATAGAGTTCATCTACTTTATAACCAGCAATCGTACCGTTTAAGTTATTTTTAGCGAGTTTAACTTGGAAAGCAGCAGCATCAGCGTATGGCTTAGGCGAAGTCACACCAGCAAGGTAGTTATTCCACAAGTTACCGATGGTATTCTTAGCGTGGTAGGCTGGACGAGCACCTAGAGACCACATCTTCCACCAGTTCTGAGCACCGTCGTAGACCTTCAAGAACTTGTTGATCTCTTCGCTGCTTGTAAGAGTCTGGTAGGAACGGTTTAAACGCTGTGCTACCTCAGGCGGGAACTTAATACCAGGGATTTCTGGTACTGTGACGTAGGAAGCAGGAGCTACTTCAGCACGAACACCTAGTTCTGCTGCGTCATTTAAGAACTTACGACCAGCAATCGCCTGAGCAGCATTAAACTCAGCATAACCAGCTAGGATAGCAGGATCATCTTGGAAGAACTTAGTTGTGCCGTAGAGATTCTTAGCGTTAATCTCTTTGA
>CAZKLA010000143.1:0-2625 GCA_964553455.1 uncultured Aquiluna sp.
AGAAAAGGTCATTGGCTTTCCAGTTAATGATTCGTTGTGCCCTGCTTCTAAATAAAAACTAGACAAGTCGTTAAGGTTCTTTCTTGAGACCTTAAGCAAACAACAATCGAGCTAGTGGTCTCTATCATTGGCTTAGAAAGATGGCGTAGAAAGCGTTTCTCTTGAGCACGAAGTCAGTATTTATGCGGGCAACAGCGCGGTAGTGCGAATCAAGAATTCTCCGTCACCAACTCCCTTGATTTAGAGCCTCAAAAGGCTCCTTTGAAAGGAAGTTTTTTGAGTGTGCGGTCCTTGCTTTGGCGAGCTAGTTGGCAGCTAGATCGATATTTAGCTGCTTGGCTATCTTTTTACATCTGTTCGAAACCGACTTTGCGTCGGAGTTGCTCAGCTGCTTGAGTCGAGGAACAAAGTCGGACATGAGCGATTGATCTTCCGTCGCAAATTTTGCTGCGGTTGGTAGAGAGTAATAGGCGACAATCTTGCTGGAGTCAGTCTCTGCCCAGTGCATTAATACTGAATAAGCGCGACTTCTCTCGGAATCAGCAAGTTCAACATGCATAAGCAACTGAGGTATGTGCCATCGAATTTCTTGCTGCGCGTAGTTCTCAAGATTCTTGAGAATCTCAGCTTTGAAACGCTCGACAGATTTGGGTTGCTCTTCAGCAACTTTCATAGCCACGTAGCTAGAACGCATTACGACGACTGGATCGTCATCAAAGAAGAGTCGGTATACCTCATCGAGGGCCTGATCTGATCTGAGGCAAACATCTACTATCTCTGCTGCTTGCCCTACCGAAGTTCTATTTCCACCCGTAAGGGCTTCTCTGATGTCACTTGTCATGAAGAAAGAGTAATCAGTCGTTCAGAGAAGTTTCTGAGGGTTTTGGCGTGTAGGCAACTTCGGGTGGCGAGGTAAAAATCTACCCCGCCTCACCCACGCGTCCTAATTGCGCGCAAAGCTGTAGTTGCTCAGTCCTGATTGGGCTTTAGGGCGAATCTGGCGATTACACCGGCGATAGCCCAAGGAATCGCGATGCTGGCCAGGTAGGTCACCCAACCCAGAAGCTCATTTGAACCTTGGTTTTCCGCAAGCCAAGGGCCGAAGGGAACGGATATCGCGCCAACCGCGAAAAACACAGCAGCAGTTAGCCACATCAACACTTTGATCCACTTGTCCATAACCACTCCTTTCCCAAAGACTACGCGCTGTTCAACGCCACTCCCGTGAGCTTGGGCGGAAACCGCGGTTAGTGTCTGAGGCCAATGAGAGACTTAAGCAATGACCAAGAGCGCAAGCACCGAGTTCACTCCGGAAACTCTGGAGTGGCTTAGTGGCGCAAACCTAAAGTCAAGGCAGTCACTGGGTCAGTACATGACCCCGAAGTTTCTGCGCTCCTACCTTCTTGAGCAACTAGATATCAAACCCGGCGATCGGGTCCTCGACCCTGCCGTTGGCACTGGTGAGTTCCTACGGCAAGCACTAGAGAGATTCCCTGGTATTTCAGTCTCCGGCTGGGATATCGACCCCTCGATTCTTGAAACCGCCCGCAAGGTAGTACCCACCGCAGAGCTAATTGAACGTTCTGGATTGGATGACTACACCGGGGAGAAGTTCGATTGGGTAATAGGCAACCCGCCCTACTTTGAGCTCAAGCTGGAGCCTGCGATGCGGACCAAGTTCCAGCAGGTAATCACTGGTCGCCCCAACATCTACGGCCTGTTCTTTCAAGTTGGCCTTGACGCACTAAAGGAAGGTGGGATTTTGGCATACGTTGTCCCACCATCTATGAATGCCGGTGCCTACTTCCGTAGCTTGCGAAAGTACCTGACCACCCAGCACCACGTTGTGAGCCTCAAGGTTTTCAACGACAGTTCACTGTTTGTAGATGCCCAGACCTCGGTACAGGTGATCCTGATTCGAAAAGGCCCAGGTAAGTCAAAGCACACCTTCTTCGTTGAGGATGCACACTCGGGCGTAAGTTCATTGGTTTTTTGCGAAGATCCCAAGGAGTTTGGTCGGCTGTATGAAGGCTGCGTTTCACTTGCCTCCTTGGGTTACGAGGCAGTCACTGGAACTACGGTCTGGAATCAGCACAAAGACAAGCTGACCAATGTTGAAAGCAAAACAACTGTGCCGCTGCTCTACGCACGCAACATTGTCGATGGCGGTGTCGCACTGAGCCCAGATGAGCGTCGTCCGCAATACATCGATGGTGGACGCTTTATGACAGGTGAAGCGATTGTCGTCAATCGCATCATCGGTGGAGTTGGCAAGGGTGTGATTAAGGCCGGGCTAATCCCTGCTGGATACAAGTTTGCCGCTGAGAATCACCTCAATGTGATTCGGCCAATCGAAGGCTCAAAACAGCTGGTGAGCATGGATGAGCTCTTCGGGCTAATTACCGAACCGGAGATTGTTGAGAAGGCTCGCACACTAACCGGCAATACCCAGCTGTCAGCTACCGAGTGGACCTATCTGATCCCGATACGTCAATCAATCCAGACGTGAAAACAGGCCGTTGCCACCCAATTGCTGGCATCAAACTTTGTGCCGTTGGGAGCTGTCCAGCTGTTCTTGAAGTTTGGGTATAGCAGTGCGGTGCGACCAGTGGTTGCTCCACGCGC
>CAZKLA010000144.1:0-2615 GCA_964553455.1 uncultured Aquiluna sp.
CCAGTGTTCAGCGAGTGCTGGCAGTGAAGGATCGCTTTTACACTGTGACACACAATTATGAACTGGCTGTGGTTGCGGCACTGCCCAACTCGGCGATCCGTAGCCAGCAACGTCAAAACAGCGACACTCGACTGCAACTTGCCCGCGGCGGCTTCATTGCTCAGCCCGGTGCCAAGATTACCACTCGCGTAGAAGTGCTGACCTGCAACTATAGCAAAGAATACAATATCTTCTGGGTGCGCGGCATCACTGACCAAGATCAACCTGTGATGTTCAGCGCCAAGGAAAAATTTGATGCAGGCACATGGCTTGATATCCAGGGCAAGGTCAAAGCCCATCGTGACAATTTGACCCAACTCAACTATGTAAAGGTGTTGTGATGAAACAACTGATTGTGGCCGCTATGGTCGTGGTGCTCACTGGCTGTGGCACAGTGGGCGGGGCTGTAAGTGGTGCAGGTACTGACCTGACCAAAGCCGGCGAATGGATTAGGAGTCGTTGAAATGCGTAATTTGATCATTGGGTTTGTGTTGGGTCTGGTTGTGGCTAGTGTGGGGTTCGGTGGCATTGCCCGAATCCTGGACCGCGGTGTACAAACCATCCAAGAACAAAGCAAAGAATTGGCCCAATAATTTGGGCAAACTGAATCAAAATTGTAGTTCAAAAGGTTGACCAATAAATGATCTTTTGCTATAATATTGATATGTTGTGCAGTAAGGCAACATTTTTTAAAACTTGTAAGGCAACTTTGAAAGGCAACATTATGTCCGCAGAAAAACTGTTTACCGTAGCTGGTACCGCTAAAAACGCCGACGGCACCGTCAAGGCCCGTTTCGCAAATGACTTGGTGGCTCGCATCAAGATCCTCAACAAGGCCGGTTGTACCGACATCAACCTGGTCGAACTGCCCCAGGCAATGACCAAACTGCAAGCCCTGCAGTATCTCACCGAACAAGGTATCACTGAAGGTGATGCTGGTTTCGCTGTGGCTAACAAGCTGGCTGAGAAAGCCAAGCTGGCCAAGAAGGGCGAAGTCAAGGTTCAAGCAACCAAGACTACCAAAGTCAAGACCGCCAAGAAGGCAGTCACTGCTGAGCAGGTGCTGGCTGCTGCCGAAGACGCACCTCTGTAATACATCACGCCCGGCACGTGACAGCGACCCTTCGGGGTCGCTTTTTTGTTTTTGGGATAACTAAAAGTGCGCTGTGAAATTTTCGTGCTGTTGATGTACCGCTAAATATTTGGTCAGTCAACAGCCCTGTCCCACAGGCGCTTCTAGTTTAATGTCTTTGCCCACATATAGATCAGCCGAACCGCTGTATATTGTAACACTGCGCAACAATGCGCAGGCCGAAACTCAATTAAAAAACTGGATTCGAGACAATCGAGTCGAGCATGCTTCGGTATCGGGCAATCGCATGATGCTACATCACCAACAAGCGTTTGATCGATTTGTAGTAACCTGGACCGCCAGTTTAGAGTATGCTACTATCTGGGACACTTGGCACCGTAGACACATCTATCTGGCCTGAGCCAGGAGTGCCAAAACTGTTGTTTTTTCGTTGACTCTGCTGTCTAGCAGTGTTATAATTCATTGTCATTAAAAGGAGTTAATCATGACACAACATGAACAAATCGTCGCCGCTTACGAAACATACATTGCGGAAAATGAAAAGTTTACCCAAAAGGGTGTCAAGGCCGCAGCCGCTCGCGCTCGCAAGGCTTTGCAAGAAATGAGCAAGGGCATCAAAGAGCGCCGCAAAGAAATCACCGCCGAAAAGGAGGCCTTGGCTGCTGCCAAGTAATTGCGCAATGGATTGTGTTCTCTTGAATCGGCCTGAGTGGCCAACAATATTGACCCCCGAGCAAAGAGAACAACTTCTGCTGGACAAACTTGCTCGTGTCCAGCATGCGATGAAAATTCGCAGGAAGTTGCCCCAACTAATACGGGATGAGCTCAATGTAATTTGTTGCAATGACAAAGAATGTCAACACCATTGATATCTTTCACAACAGTTTGAGTGACTATACCACCGCTGTTGATGATACAATCAGTATCACTACAATGTCAGGTCTAGGTGCCACAGGTTCTAGTATGCAAGGCTTGTATACCACAGGCACCGGTTACACAATTGGTGCCAATGGTACCAGTTCCTTGGATTGGAGTAACATCAGTGTCAGCAGTGGTTGGACCACAACCACTCCTACCACAATCAGCCAAAGCGGAGTAATGGAACTGCGTGGAGAAAACGCTGACGTCAAAGTCAATGGTCGCAGTCTAATGGATGCCATTGATGCTCTAGAGCAACGTCTCAACATTCTTGTGCCCAACCCTGAGTTGGAAACAGAATGGGACGAACTGCGTGAACTGGGCGAACGCTATCGTGAATTAGAAAAGAAATGCAAAGAGAAAGGCGAAATGTGGAAAAAGCTAAAGCAAATGCCGCCACCGGAAATCAAATAACACCAAAGCAACGCATCAATCACATTGTAAAGTGGTTGAAGCAGTATGCCAAGAGTGCCAAAATCTCTACTTTTGTAGTAGGTATCTCTGGCGGTATTGATAGTTCTGTTGTGAGTGCGCTGTGTGCCCGAACTGGTTTGAAGACCATTGT
>CAZKLA010000145.1:0-2607 GCA_964553455.1 uncultured Aquiluna sp.
TTCCCAGACTCACACCCAAACCACCTCGGCATGCCAGGTATGCACGGCACCGTTCCTGCGGTAACCGGGCTTCAGAAGGCAGATTTGCTGATCACCTTGGGTGCTCGCTTCGATGACCGAGTAACCGGAGACGTAAAGAGCTTCGCACCGGGCGCGAAGGTCATTCACGTTGACATCGACCCGGCTGAGATTGGCAAGATTCGTCACGCCGATGTCCCAATCGTGGGCGATGCCAAGGTTGTCATCGCAATGCTCACCGCAGAACTTGAGAAGCAATTGGCTGGCTCAAAGCCTGACTTTGGCTCTTGGTGGCAGTTCCTAAACGGCCTCAAAGAGCGTTACCCACTTGGTTACGTTGATGTCGATGACGGCAAGTTGACACCTCAGCTTGTCATCAAGCGCATTGGTGAGCTATCCGGGCCAGAAGCTATTTACTGCGCCGGAGTTGGACAGCACCAGATGTGGGCGGCACAGTTCATCCAGTATGAGCGTCCAAACTCTTGGCTGAATTCAGGTGGAGCTGGAACCATGGGTTACTCGGTTCCTGCGGCCATGGGTGCCAAGGTTGCCCAACCAGAACGCCTAGTTTGGGCAATCGATGGCGATGGCTGTTTCCAGATGACCAACCAGGAGCTAGCGACCTGCGCGATCAACAACATTCCAATCAAGGTTGCGATTATCAACAACTCTTCGCTTGGAATGGTTCGCCAGTGGCAGACGCTGTTCTATGACAAGCGTTACTCGAACACCGATCTTCACACTGGCACCGACACCGTGATGATTCCAGACTTCGTGAAGCTGGCGGATGCTTACGGCTGCCTAGCGATTCGCGTTGAGAAGGAAGAAGAGATCGACGCCGCAATCAAGCTTGCGATGGAGACTAACGACCGACCAGTTGTGATCGACTTCATCGTGGGTCGCGACGCCATGGTTTGGCCAATGGTTCCGGCTGGAGTTTCAAACGATGCGGTGCAGTATGCCCGTGACGCAGCTCCGATCTGGGATGGGGAGGAGTAGAAATGTCTCAGCACGTACTTTCACTTTTGGTTGAGGACCGTCCCGGTATTTTGACTCGCGTTGCTGCCCTGTTTGCTCGCCGTGGCTTCAACATTGAATCCCTAGCGGTAGGAACCACCGAAGTCGAAGGACTATCTCGCATCACCGCAGTGGTGAGCTTGGATGGTCAGCCACTAGAGCAGGTGACTAAGCAGCTGAACAAGCTGATCAATGTTCTGAAAATTGTTGAGCTCGAACCGGACACTTCGATCGCGCGTGACCACATGCTGATCAAGGTAAAAACCGATGCGTCAACTCGCTCACAGGTGCTAGAAGCCGTTACGCTATTTAGAGCCCGAGTCATCGATGTTGTGAGCGACTCGGTTGTAATCGAAGTCACCGGCGACTCAGCAAAGTGCAAGGCGTTCATAAAGGTGCTCGAGCCATTCGGCATCAAAGAACTAGTTCAATCTGGAGCAATCGCGATTTCGCGTGGCTCTAAGTCCATGAGCGAAAAAGTACTTCGCTAAACAGTTTTCCTATCAACCATCAGAGAAAGAAATAAAGTGGCAGAAATCTTCTACGACAAGGATGCAGACCTAAGCATCATCCAGGGCCGCAAGGTCGCCGTGTTGGGCTTTGGCTCACAGGGCCACGCTCACGCACTGAACCTGAAGGACTCCGGCGTAGACGTCGTAGTAGGTCTTCCGGAAGGATCCAAGTCTCGTGCCAAGGCAACCGAGCAGGGCCTAAAGGTTCTAACCCCAGGTGAGGCAGTCAAGTGGGCAAACGTAATCGTGGTGCTTGCTCCGGACCCAAAGCAGCGCGACCTTTACACCAACGACATCGCACCCAACCTTCAGGCAGGCGACGCCATCGTCTTCGGTCACGGTTTTGCTATTCGCTTTGGCTACATCACCCCGCCAGCCGATGTTGACGTATTCCTAGTGGCTCCAAAGGGACCTGGTCACCTGGTTCGCCGCGAGTATGTTGCGGGCAAGGGTGTGCCAAACCTTATCGCTGTCGAGCAGGACGCAACCGGTCACGCATTTGAGGTAGGTCTTTCCTACTCCAAGGCAATCGGTGGAACCCGCGCCGGCACCATCAAGACCACCTTCACCGAGGAGACCGAGACCGACCTATTCGGTGAGCAGGCAGTTCTCTGCGGTGGTGCCTCTCAGCTAGTTATGTACGGCTTTGAGACCCTAACCGAGGCTGGTTACCAGCCAGAGATCGCTTACTTCGAGGTACTTCACGAGCTAAAGCTAATTGTTGACCTGATGTATGAGGGCGGCATTGCTAAGCAGCGTTGGAGTGTTTCTGACACCGCTGAGTACGGTGACTACGTTTCCGGCCCACGCGTAATTGGACCAGAGGTTAAGGACCGAATGAAGGATGTGCTAACCGACATCCAGACCGGTGCTTTCGCTAAGCGCTTCATCGACGACCAGGATGCTGGAGCTCCAGAGTTCAAGGCACTTCGCGCCAAGGGTGAGGCTCACCCAATCGAGGCCACCGGTCGCGAACTGCGCAAGCTATTTAGCTGGATCAAGACCGACGACGACTACCAAGAGGGTAGCGCCGCTCGCTAAAGCTTCAACCAAAAGCCCC
>CAZKLA010000146.1:0-2587 GCA_964553455.1 uncultured Aquiluna sp.
TGGACTTTATGTCAAAACCCAGAGAAGAAATAGGCTATGCAAGAGATGCCATGCATGGAGGCCCGGAAGCCCATCGCAGAGTTGCAGATAGGATATTAAATGATTGGTATGCAACCCAAAAATCTTGAAACAGTACTGGTCAAGGCTCCGCATCGGCGTGAGACTTATACAGAACAAGAACTAGAAGAATTTGCACGATGTGCAGACCCTGCAGACGGTCCCATGTATTTCATGGACAATTTCTTCTACATCCAGCATCCCACACGTGGTAAGATGCTGTACCATCCTTTTGAGTATCAGCGCAGACTAATCGAAAACTATCACAACAATCGTTTCTCGATATCTTTGATGCCTCGACAGACAGGTAAGTCAACATCAGCTGCTGGATACCTGTTATGGTACGCAATGTTTGTGCCAGACTCTACTATTCTTATTGCAGCACACAAGTATCTAGGCGCACAGGAAATCATGCAGCGTATTCGCTATGCTTACGAATTGTGTCCCAATCACATACGTGCAGGTGCCACCAGTTACAACAAAGGCAGCATAGAATTTGAAAACGGTAGTCGTATTGTAAGTCAGACCACTACAGAAAACACAGGTCGTGGTATGTCTATTACATTGTTGTACTTGGACGAATTTGCGTTCGTGAGACCCACTATTGCCAGCGAGTTCTGGACTTCTATAACACCCACACTGTCAACAGGTGGTAAAGCCATTATTACATCAACACCCAACTCGGACGAAGACCAATTTGCGCTGATCTGGAAAGGCGCCAACAAAGTTGAAGACGAATACGGTAATCCACGTCCGGGCGGAGTAGGTATCAACGGATTTAAAGCATATCGTGCTTTTTGGCGGGAACACCCAGATCGTGACGAGACATGGGCTGATGAACAGCGAGCACAGCTAGGCGAAGAACGTTTCCGCAGAGAAATGGACTGTGAGTTTGTGATCAATGACGAAACTTTGATTGCTCCTATCAAACTGTTGGATCTCGAAGGGGTAGAACCCAATCGTAAATCAGGACAGGTACGTTGGTATCGAGAACCGCGTGCAGGAGAAATCTATGTTGTAGCGTTGGACCCTAGCTTGGGTACTGGCGGCGATCCTGCTGCTATACAGGTATTTGAAGCCAGAACTACGGAACAGATTGCAGAATGGAAACACAACAAAACAGATATTCCCAATCAAATACGCATACTTGCAGACATTGTCAAAGAGCTACACAGCGTCACACGCGACAGTAAAAGTGTTTATTATTCAGTGGAAAACAATACCATTGGCGAAGCAGCACTGATCTCTATTGCTGAATACGGAGAAGAAAACATTCCAGGGTACTTTCTCAGCGATAACACTGTGGTATCGGGCACAGGTCGTAGGTTCCGCAAAGGATTTAACACTACAAACAAAGCCAAACTAACTGCTTGTAACAAAGTAAAGATCTTGATTGAGTCTGGGCGTATGAAGCTGCGTTCGAAGCCTTTGATCAGTGAATTTAAAAACTTTGTGGCCAATGGATCTAGCTATGCTGCCAAGCAGGGGGAAACCGACGATCTTGTGATGGCCACGCTGCTAGTAGCACGTATGTTGATGCTGTTGCAGAGCTATCACAGCGAGTTGGACACACACTTGCGGGACCACTCTGACAGTGTAGTTGAACCCTTGCCCTTTATTGTAATGCGCTAAATATACAACTATGGCACAAGATATCAACATCAGCAAAGACCTTTACGACTTGCTAGTCAGCAAGAATTTTGATCCGCAGGTCACGGACGAACAAGGTCGAGAAACCACCCCCGACGAAGGTTCTGTGTTCAAGTTTGATTATGTATCAAGCTCGGGCAAAAATTATGGTACTGCGGTGGCACTGATCGGGGACGACAAAGAACTCATGCTGTTTTTTGGGGACAATCTTGGCAAGAGTATGGACGATGAAGGCGACAAAGACGAGTGGTTCAGTTTCTTGCAACAACTAAGCAAGTTTGCTACACGCCACAACTTCCATACATTTACACCCAAAAACTTAAACGCAATCAAACATACTATGGCAGGCATGGCTGCTATCAAAGAAGGCTTGTTTGAAGGCTACTATGGCAATCGCCGTATGAGCTACATGGGTGAAGCTACAGATGCACGGCTGGTAATCAAGCACAACCGATTGATTGGCGAAGATGACAAGCGTTATCGCTATGTGGAAAGTTTGTTTATTGAAACTGCTGATGGCGAAAGATTCCGACTGCCTTTTAACAAACTGGTAGGCGGCCGCGCCATGCTGGAGCATGTACGTCAAGGCGGCAAGCCCTATGATGTGCGTGGAGTTCACATTGCTGAAACTGTGAATGAAATGGCTGTATTGGCCAGATTCAACAGAGCCAGCCAAAACAAAATGTTTGAAGGCCAAACACAGCAACTGGTTGAAGCTGCTCGTGAATACTATCACAATCTACAGAACAATCTCAAGCACATGGGCAGCGCCCGTGGCTATCAAACCTATTTTGAATCCTGGACTCCTGCTGACGTAGGTGAGCAAGAAGCTCTAGTTGAAGATCTCAAGACCATGTTTATTGAACAAACATTGGATACC
>CAZKLA010000147.1:0-2555 GCA_964553455.1 uncultured Aquiluna sp.
AATTCAGCCATGAGTTCGTCAAGCTTGTCTTCGAGGTCCATAACACGGTCTTCGAGTTCTTCTTCGCCGGCTTCAGCGCCTGCTTCGTCAGCAGCACCAACTTCCATGTCGTCTTCGGCGCCTTCTTCGTCGCCTTCCATGTGCATGTCAGACTCTTCTTCCATTTCGACGTCGTCGATCAGGTCGTCAGCAGCGTCACCGCCCATGGCACCTTCTTCGATATCTTCTTCAGCTGATTCGTCAAGTTCTTCTTCGTCCTTGGCTTCATCAAGCTCTTCTTCTTTGGCTTCGTCGAGGTCTTCCTCGGCCATGATATTTTCGTAAATCTGGCGGCTCTTTTCAACAACAATGTCGTGGAAAAGCTCGCGAGCTTTTTGTTCTTCATCGTTGATCACGTATTCGATCAACTGTTCAAATCTGTTCATAGAGAAAACTCCTATAGGTAAAGTGTATTGTTATTTACAATAGAGGGGAAAAATACGCGGTTTAATCGGCAAAAAAGACTATAAATTGTCTAATCTTATTAGATTACGCTATGGGTTGCGGTGGAGGTGCGTACTGTTGACGAATTTTTTTGAGCTTTTCTTTGTATTCAAAAGCTCGTACATCATTCATCTTTCGTAGCTTGTTGAGCTGTCGCAGAGTCAAACGAGTTTTACGCAGGTCATCTTTGGTAACCTGCGCATTGTCTTGACTTACGTCTTGATAGGCTTCGGGAGCCTTTTTCCAAAATTCTTGTAACAGCATGTGTTTATTTATGCGGCTGGTGGTGCGCCTGTGGCACTGGAAGGTACCACGCCGCCTGGACCACCTGGGGCAGCAGCAGCGTCAACTCCGGGCGTACCAGGTGTGCCTGGCTGCATTCCAGCCATTTCTGCACCAGCTTCGATGTCACTTTCCAAGCCGCCTGGAGTAATGCCCACAGAACGTAGATCCTGTCCTGAAGTGGTTTGCATTTCAGGTTGATCACGTTCTTCCATCCACATGTCTTCGTTTTCTTTGATCTCGTCTTCTGTGAGTCCAAGATAACGTTTGAGCAAGAAACGCTTGCTCATGTAAGGCAGTGGCTCTAAACTAGTAAATGCATTGATACGTGTGGTATCCAGTTCAGCTTGACGATAGCTAGCAAAGTTCTGTGGTGGATTGAACTTCAGTGTGAACAAACTGGAATCAATATTGAAACCGCGCCACTTCAAGAACATCTTGAATTCGTCGTCTAGCTTTTGTGCAATGTGTCCTTGCAAGCGTTCGCAGTACTGATTGAAACGATATTCTTGAATCAGTGCTGTGCCTACTTTGCCGTCAGCCATGCTACGATCTGAATCGTCGGGGCCTGTGGGCAAGTAGCTAGAGGGCACACGCAGACCACGTGCCATCTTGTTGTTGAAGTACTTCAAGTCGTCAATTTCGCCCAGGTTCTGACCGCCTGGCAATGTTTCCACTGAGCTGCCACGACCGTCTTGTGTTTGTGGGAAGAAGTAATCTTCGTTGATGCTGAGTGGGTTGTAACTGGCATCCATCATGTTTTGTCCACCACCTGTAACAGTGGGGATTCTACGCTGGTGCATTTCGTTTTTCACACGTTCCACAAAAGCCATAGCAAGGTGGCTGGGCATGCTGCCCACGTCAATTTTGAAGATTCTGCGCTCTGGAGCGCGGCTCACACGATAGATAAGAATACTGTCTTCTAACAGTTCTTTTTGCTTGAATACTTTGTAAATCTGCTCCAGTACACTGCGTCCAAAAGGCCAAAATACGTCAAGGCCTTCGTTCAAACTCATGTGTACCACGTGCTTGGCATCAATGCAGGTTTCGTTCATAGCAGTCATGAAACGACTGTTGCCCACACCGCCACCTACGCCACCGTTGGGCATGGTATAGTTTGCTGAGCCGCTGATTGTGCCTGTCACAGGGTTGGTCATGTAGTCTGTGGTTGTTTTTGCAGCCACAGTCATGTTTTGGAAGTTGGGGTTGATGTCACGAATCACATACTGCTCAGGGCGCTTGCCTTCTGATTCGTTCACAATGATTCGCATGACTTTAGACATGTCTACCCAGAACATTTCAAACGTTTCTGGATCACGCACAAATACCTGATCTCCGTACTTGATAGTGTTACGGAACAGTTTGAAAATTCTGTTGTCTAATTGGTTAATCTTGACCCACTGTTGCAATTGCTTGCGGATAATACTGACTTCGTTGTCAGTGGGCTTGTCTTTGTAATCAACAGCAAAAGGTGTGCCGTTGTCTTCGTTGATCTGTGTGGAGAATTCAGCAATGATGTCCAAGCAAGCATTGATTTCCGAATCCATGTCCATGTTTTCGTACTGATTGTATCGCTCAATACGGTTGGGATGACCACTGTAAACTTCGGGCAATCTGCTGGCATAGTTGCGGAACACAAAGTCTGGGGGCATGCCGCCAGTGCCGTCGTTTTTGCCGTAGCCGGGCAGGCCGTATTGATTGCTGCCCGAAATTGGACTCATCACACCTGATGTGTCTGCTACTTTGAAGTATTTGCGCCAGCCGCCGCTTGATCTTGGTTCTGCCATGGT
>CAZKLA010000148.1:0-2515 GCA_964553455.1 uncultured Aquiluna sp.
ACCTGCAACTTGCGGTTTTGGAGACCGCTGCTCTACCAATTGAACTACCGCCCTATCGTTGCCATCGCCATCAACCTTTAACAGGCACGAGGCTTGGTTTCAAGTGCCACCTGGGAAAGGCAGACTTCTAGATTGAATCTTGAAGTTTGATTTTTCGCCAGATTAGTTTTGGGCAGATGTCAACTTGAAAGAGTTTAGGGGTTAAAGCGCCGATATGCAAAGGAATTTCTGGCCCGATTGGCTCGAAACCTAAGTATCCTGTAAGGCATGTCCGCAAACCGAATTTCTCAAAGAATCGCTGCCATCGCCGAGAGTGCAACTCTAAAGGTCGATGCCAAGGCAAAAGCCCTCAAGGCCGAGGGTAAGGATGTCATTTCTTTTGCTGCCGGAGAGCCCGATTTTGCTACCCCTCAGCACATCGTTGAGGCTGCTGTTGCGGCAGTTCGCGACCCAAAAAACCACCGCTACACCCCAGCAGCCGGTCTGCCAGAGCTTCGCGAGGCCATTGTTGAGAAGACCAAGCGTGACTCCGGCACCGATGTAACTGCGGCACAAGTGATTGTTACCAACGGTGGCAAGCAGGCGGTTTACCAGGCATTTGCCGTGATCTTGGACCCGCTGGACGAGGTTTTGGTTCCAGCTCCCTACTGGACCACGTATCCAGAGGCCATCAAGCTTGCCGGCGGCAAGCAGGTGGACGTTTTTGCTGGCAGCGACCAGGGCTACAAGGTCACCGTTGCCCAGCTAGAAGCCGCTTACACTCCGAAGACCAAAGCGCTTTTGATGTGCTCGCCATCAAACCCAACCGGTGCGGTCTACACCAAGGAAGAGATCCTGGCGATCGGCCAGTGGGTTGCCTCCAAGCCAAACCTTTGGGTGGTTTCGGATGAGATTTACCAGAACCTCACCTACGACGGCCTTTACGCGCACTCAATCACTGAGTTGGTGCCAGAGCTTGCCGACCGCACCATCATGGTGAACGGTGTTGCCAAAACCTACGCAATGACCGGTTGGCGCTTGGGCTGGATGGTTGCTCCACTAGACGCTGCGAAGGCTGCTGCCAACCTACAGTCGCACCTGTCATCGAACGTTTCCAACATCTCACAGCGGGCTGCGCTGACCGCGCTGACTGGCGATCAGCAACCAGTGAAGGACATGCTGGCTGCCTTTGACCGTCGCAGACAGTTGGCGGTTGCTGAGATGAACAAGGTTCCAGGAGTGCTCACCCCGACCCCTAAGGGAGCTTTCTACATCTACAGCGATGTCTCTGGACTATTGGGTAGGGACTGGGGCGGCAAGCGGATCAACAGCTCGCTGGAGCTATGTGATTACGCGCTTGATGCCGCTGAGGTTGCGATGGTTCCGGGAGAAGCATTTGGACCTTCTGGCTACGTTCGCCTCAGCTACGCACTGGGTGATGACCAGCTGGTAGCTGGTATTCAGCGCCTACAGCGCTTGTTTAGCTAGAACCCGATTAGGTTCGGCTCTGGGATTAGGTTGATTCCCCAGGTTGCCGCTACTCGCTCTTGAATAAACCGCGCTAGTTCAACGATTTCTTCGGACTTCGCGCCGCCGGCATTTGTGATCGCCAAGGCGTGCTTGTCGCTTACCTTCGCCTTGGATCCTGGAAGTGAGTAACCCTTTGGGATACCCGAGTGCTCAATCAGCCAGCCGGCAGAGAGCTTGAACTTCTCGCCATCCTCCATGGACCACTTCTGCATGTCCTCAGGGAACTCCAAAGCCTTGATTTTCGAGACCACCGGGTTGGTGAAAAAGCTGCCACAACTCACGCTAGCTGGGTCTGAATCCTTGACCACCATGCCCTTTGATGAGCGAAGTTCAATGACGGTGTCACGCACTACATTGAGTGGCAACTGCGACCCATAGGGTTCGCCTAGGTGATTGGTTATTTGCCCAGAAGCCATCGGCACACTCAGCCCGCCGAGTTTCTTCAGCTTGAATTCCACCCAGCCAATCACGCCTTTGAGGCCGTGCTTTAGAGCGCTGTCGCGGTAGGAGAAATTGAAGAATTCGGCTGGCTTTACCTCAACCTCAAAGGTTTCAAAATCGAGAAACTCAATTTGTGTGATGGTTTCAGAAACTTCCTGGCCGTAGCCACCAACGTTCTGCACCGGGGTCGCTCCAACGCTGCCCGGGATGCCGCTCATAGCCTCGATGCCGGCATAGCCGTTGCTAACCGCCCACGCCACAAACTCATCCCAGTTCTCTCCGGCTTGAACTCGAACGGTGACAGAAGTGTCGCTCTCACTAACGATCTCTTTGCCTAGATTGGCAACCAGAATCACATCAAGGTTTGAGATGTCATCGGCAAAAACCGTGTTCGATCCACCCGCCAAAATCTGATAGTTCGACTCATCTCGCCAGGCGCTCAGCACCGCTTCGTAGAGCTCACTTGTGCTCTCGCACCTGGTTAGCGACTTTGGCTTACCCCCCACCTTCATGGTGGTGTATTTGGCCATTGCCTCAGAGGGGATTTGACTCAAAACTGCACCCA
>CAZKLA010000149.1:0-2504 GCA_964553455.1 uncultured Aquiluna sp.
TGAATGGATGATGTTTACAGAAGATGTAGACGATATGATCTTGAGGTTGATGAAATGACACAGTGTATATTGGTTCGTCGTGATAATTGCTATGACGTTTTTCTTGATGGAAAGAAGTATGGATCTGGATCGTGGGGATTGGTGGATACCGCTGAAATCTTCTATCGTCTAGAAGGCTTTGATGTGAAGGTAGTCGAATGAGAATCAACATCTTTCGTAATCCTTTTATGGATGCCCAAGTGGGGTATTTCCTAGACAGCATGATTGATGCTCGTCGTAAAGAGACAGAAGAATATTGGCGTACCGTTATTGTCAATGAGATCAGAACACGAATCAAGCAGATTTCTACAGAAGATGGTGGATATTGTTTTGTTGTGCATTTGTGTGATGTAGAAGAAGTAGTAGAACTTTCGCGGGGGCAGAGATGAATGAGATCCGTATTACCTATAGTAAGAACACATTACCCTTTATAGTAAAGACACATAATGGACTAGTATTGAACAAGCATTATGCACACGCTATGAGCCTTGATCTATTGGAGATAGTGCTGAGAGAAGTAGGGTTTGATAACGTCCCTACAAGCGTTCTAGAGGATATTAGAGCCTATTCTGCATTGCCCGATCAAGAAAAAGATGTTACTGTGGTTTTTTCATACACATGATTTACACAGGTTATTAACAATATGGGATATAGGGCAGAAGAAAACTTAATTCGTAATACATTTTTGTGGAAAAATCCCCCATTTTCTCATAAAACCTGTGGATAACTTGTTAATATATACCACAAATATGCCAAAATCGGCATTCTTCTGTGGATTTCGTAATACTTTTACATATACAGAATATCTATTGGGCCTTGACATGTTGGGCTATATGTGATAGCAGCATCCAAGGCAGTGTTTATCCTATGTACTATAGGTATATCATAGTTATAGGTAGTATGGAGAGATCCATATGCATATGCCGCCCCAGAACCGATGGCTAGTTCTTGATATTCTACACATTGGAAATCACCAGTATCTATTTCAAATACCTTGCCCTTGATGCCTAGAATAAATGAAGCATGGCTGTCTTCCTTTTCAGACAAATAATCTTTTAAATGATCTCTCAAGGCGGGTATAAAGAAGTTATACACATACTTATAGGTATCTGTATTAACTCTCATAGTAGGAGCATCAAAGGTATATGCTACTAATTGTCCTAGACCTGTATTTCCTGCATACCCGAAAAGATAAAAAGATTTATTAAAGATCTTTGGGGCGAGGGATGAAACAATAACATTATCATCACTATGTCCTCTCTCTCCCCCCATATATACAGTATCTTCATGGGCTATAGCAACGATACAAGTCATTTATACAACACGCTCATTTCATCATATATTTCTATATATTTTTTCATTACATACCCCTGCTCTGATTTCACCATTTTATAGAACGTAAAGGGCACGCCGCTATCTTATCATAAAATCGGCAATTTGTAAAGTGCTGTCGTAATACATTTTTGTGTTTAATAATTTTCATTGACACCGGAAAAATCGCCATTTTCATAAATGCTGTCGTAATGTCTTTTTATTTTTGATATCATTCCGGCCCGCCAGCCCCTGTTTGTCAAGGGCTTTTGGGAATAAATTAAATTACTCTAGCACAGGCTGGGGGGATGCATCAAAGATATCAGAAAGCGTGATGTATTGTTCCTCAGGATCTACAGCACACATCTCACAGAATACATTCCAAGTCTCGTCAATAATTCCCTCGCCAATATCAGTAAGGGCATTAGCATATCCACGATCAACGAGGGCAGCGAGAGGCAGACCCATATCTGCATACTCAATAAACTGCTTCCAGTTCTCGTCCTTGGCAGCATCCTCGCGGTACTCAAACCAGAAGTCGCCAAGGATGCGACACTTGTCAGAAAAGGTTGTCTTGGACATATGCTGTATTCTCCCTACGGTTGTTGAGTTCCCACTTGACCTGTTCCCCAAAGTCTACCACACGATCTATGATCTGTCTACTCTGAGACTTGATGACGACATACATGGCGACATACATGATCTCCCTATCGTCAATGCGAAGGTCAGCGAAAGCGTCAATGATCTTGTCTGCTGAACGCTCTAGTCGTTTGATATCCATGCCTGCATCCTATCATCTATGGGGGTGAAAGTCAAGAGGGGGGAGAGCCAGAATATTTGACCCTCCCCCCGTTCCGACCTGCTAGCCTCGGCGTAACCCGCCTCGTTTAGCGGTGGTGTCCCATCCTAAGGACCGTGGGGTCTAGTAGGGACAATCATATTATATCAGCGAGACTCAACCTTAGGAGCCTTGCGGAGCGAGGTAAGATTGACAGAATCAACAAACTTACCATTTGCATCACGGATCACAACGCGATCCTGCACACCATAGCGGGTATCCCACTGCTCAAGGTAGGTGTACTTCTTGATATTCTTGCTTGCCATTTGTTTCTCCTTAGTTAGATATATCTTCCTATTGGGAAGTCTTAGACCTT
>CAZKLA010000150.1:0-2486 GCA_964553455.1 uncultured Aquiluna sp.
GTGTAGTTGGCATCCGACATGGCCACAGAAGCCGTGCCGGCCACAGAAGAGTCCACCAGAGCGGTCAGACCCACGTTGGCTGTGTCGCCCCAAGTGCCGACCAACTCGCCCGTGACGGGGAGCACAAGGCGTAGGTTGGGGGTGTATGAACTTGGCATGGTGTTTCCTTACAGGGATCGTACTGGGTTGTTACACGATTGTCCAGCGAGAGCCGCTTGGAACCGTTACCGTGATGCCGTCTGAAATTGTGATTGGGCCGCCTGAAATCGCGTTGTTGCCCGTGTTGATTGTTGAGCTCTGTGTGATCAGTGCTGCGTTCTCGATGTAGCCCATGCCGCCGATGACAGCACGCTCCGCTGGGTAGGCCACGAACACATCTTTGTCGCCAGCGCCGAAGTTGACCAAGTTGCCCGAGTTGCTGGACTCCAGCACGACATCGCGAGACAGTGTTGTGCCAGACGCCGTGTAGGTGCCGATTCCCACTTCCCAAGCCCCGGTGGCTACGTCAGTGATGGTGTAGTAGGTCGTGTTGCCGTTGCCGATGACGGAGAAGCTTTGAAACCCAGTGGCAGCCGAGCCGAGCGTGAGCGTGCCTGTACCAGTCGTTGTGGTGCTAACTTTGACGCGGTCTTTGACGACTAAAGGCATGTTCGTTCCTTACGGCTGAGTTTTGATGACCTGCCAATCGGTCGTCTCAGAGGTGTTGATCACTTGCCACGTTGTGCTCGTGCCAGTGGCGATATTTTGCCATGTGACGCTCTGGCTGTCATTGATCACTTCCCACAAAATGCGCCCAGAATCCGAATCTGCTGCGATACCCAACTCACGCACCAAAGCCTTGAACAGCGTGAGGGTCGATACCCGGTCCGTGCCCGTGGCACTCTCAATGACACTCACCCCGTACTCAGGGGTGCTGCTGGCCACATCAGCCACCGTCGATGCTTCGACCACATTGACCAGCAAGATTGTGTTGGACGCCACCGAATCAGACCCGGCAACACCCTCAATGATGTTGCACATCTGTGCCTTCAAAGCGCTGATCGCGTCTTCTGCTGTCGAGCTTTCTGACACCAAGCCAACAAACTCGGCCAACGCACTGACGGTATCTGCGCCAGAGGCGTTCTCAAACACAGCAACGCCGTACTCCGGAGTGCTGCTGAACTGGTCTGCGCCAGTGGCGCTGTCGCTGAACGACGACTGGAACGACGTAAGGGCCGAGACGCTATCCGCACCCGAGGCCAACTCGAACACAGCCGCATTGACAGACACAAGCGCGGAGGTCTGATCTTGTCCAACAGCGCTGTCGATGACCAGCGTGGCAAACACCACCCGCGCAGACATTTGGTCCGAACCGGTGGCGCTCTCAGTGATCTGGGAAGCGAAGGAGGCCAGAGCTGAGACCAGCTCCGACCCGGAGGCATTCTCGTAAACAGCAGCCGTGAAGATGTTGCCGCTTAACGCGGCGAACGGGGCGGTTGCAAACGGAGCGCCAGCAAACACATGACCCCTTATGCCGCGTCGAGGCTGAACTGGTACGTGACGTTGAGCACGTCACCCGAGACCACCGAGCGATCGCCGGGGGACTGGAAGTCAGAAGCCGAGAACAGGATACCGGTCGTGCCACCCTTGGTGTTACTGGAGGTCAAGAACGCGCCGCCGACCGTGGTCGTGCCGTTGATGCTGAACACTGCCACAGAGCTGGAGTTGCTGATCACCGAAGGATCGGCCGTGGTAGCGGCACCGAACGTAGCCGCAGGGCGAGTGGACTCCGAGTAAGCCGTGACTTCGGTCCAGCCAGAGTGGGAGGCCATGGTGTCACCAGCAGCGGGATCGTTCGAAGCGGCAGCGCCGTACAGGCCAATGTACCAAGCAGCGGTGTAGCCCGAGCCGGTGAAGTACTTGTCGTTCATGTCCTTCAGGCCAACGTTGACCACGAGGTTGTGGTTCTCTTCGGTCCACTTGAGGTTGCCCTCGCTGTCGAAACACTGCACGGTGAACACGCCACCAGCTTTGACTTTTTCAATGCTCATTTCAAGCTCCTATCAGGAAAATCGGATCAGCGCACTTGACGCTGTGTTGGCGGGCATCTGCACCAGAAACGTGTTCGAGGCAGTCTTGTCGGAACCAAAGTCCAAGACCGCAACAGCCTTGTTCCCTTTGGTGCTATTGTAGATGAGGGCACCCCGTGCGGTAAAGACCGCAGGGTTCCACGACACGTTGGTGAAGTTCACGAAACCAGCCGCGTTCACGCTGATTCCTGTCATAACCTTGCCGCCGGCCGTGTAGCCCGTGCCCGAGGTCTCGCCTTCGGTTACATACACCGTTGTGTTTGCGCCCAGATCGGCCGTGGCCAGATACAAGGCGATCTTGAACGTGTCGGTGTTGAAGTCGTGCACGCCCTCTAGGAGCTGCGCTTGGAACGACGTGGTGACGGTTTGGGTGATCATGTGACTGCCTGACGGTATTGGCCGCTGCGGTATGCGTCC
>CAZKLA010000151.1:0-2483 GCA_964553455.1 uncultured Aquiluna sp.
CAGCTCTTCCTCTTGCTTCTTGAGCTTCTCAAGAGCCATGAACTCTTCGAGGTCAGACCGATTCGAGCCACCTTTTTCGTTGGCCTTCTTCTGGATTTCCGCCTTGGTGTCGAAGTATTTAAACAGCGACTCGCCCGCAGCCATGATGTCGCCAGAGTTAGCAACAGCTTCCTTGATGACGGCAAACGCCGCGTTTGCTACTGCTAATTCTGCGAGCATGGGCTACCCTTTCAAGCAGTGCGCTTCCACATATACACAGTGATGTACGGCTGCAGGTTGGCGTTTGTTCCACTGGAGCCGGCTGAGTCAATCGAAATACCCGTAAATGCGGCCCCCGTCGTATTGGTTTGCACTGGATACCGGTCGTTAAGAGAGATTCGACCGCTGGCGTTTTCGTTTAACGGAGCTGTGTACGAGTGCGTGTGTCCGGGGTCTGTAACAGTGTGCGTGTGGCTGACAACAATCGCATCTTTTGAGCCACCAGTCTCTTCCGCCGTATCGAATAACGGGTCAGCAGCGTTGAAGCCGACAGGCACTCGACCGGCACCGAATGCGGTCCACGTACCAAAACCGAACAAAGTCGCCGGGTTGGTGCTGTCCGAGGCGTTGATGTAAACGGAGCCTACTGGGTGAAGCGCTTGCAGGGCAGCCTGAACAAAAGCCGTGTTAGCCAGAGTGGTGTTGTTCGTGCCGAACGTCTGGGTTGTGGCGGTCGAGCCTGCCGATGCAGTAACAACCCCCGTCAAGTCACCGTTAAACACGTTGTTCTGAACGGCAAAGTTCGTGCCATCAGACCAGACGGAAATCGTTTTACCAGCCGGGATTGCCACACCCGTACCCGCAGCAGTAGTGTTGCCCAAAGCGCTGGAGTTGTAGATGGTGCCCGTATAGCTGGTGTTGTTGAAGATGGTGTACAGCTTGGACTCAGGCGGGGCGTAGACCGCAAATGCAGCGGAAGCCGAGTTGAGCTGGATGATGGCGTTTCGTGCCTGATCAGCTGCGCCGTTGACGGCAGTGAAAGCTTGGTTGGCCGAGCTGATTGTGACCTGAGCCAAGCCGGAAATGGCGTCTTCAATCAGCGTGCCGAGGTTGGTGTTGGTCGTGGTTCCCCATGTGCCGGCCTGTTCGCCAGCACCGATCAGTTCGATGCGCAGGTTGGGAGAAAAGGTACTTGGCATGGTGGTTCCTCAAAGATGGGGGCATTATCCCGCATTGACGGCCGGTTGAACAGAGTCAGCGCAAGCCTTCGTCTGTTTTGTAGATGATGCGATTCATGTTGGTTGTCCTGTGAACGTAGTGAATGTAGGCGAAGCTGATTAGCGGAAGATGGTTGCACAAACAGTTGCGTTATCTGTTCCTGCTCCTGCAAGCGAATTACATGCAATAACAAATCCCGAAGTGGTAAATGATCGGAGAATTGGAATTGGCCCACCATCAGAGGCTCCTGTTGATACGTCATAGTTTGCATCAGGCATGGTAGTCGTGAAGTTGACTGTGTAGTTGCCCGTGGCGTTATCAGTGATGGACGCGACGTTGCCTGCAGCTCGGATGGCGACAGTCCCTGTGCCGTTGAAGTTGACCCAAGCACGGCACTTGTAGTTCTCCGTGCCGTCGGGATTCAGCCATGTAGAAAACTTTGCCGTGCTCATGGTTTACAGACCTTCAACGATGGTTTTGAGGGCATTCACGTCAGCAGCTGCGTCGATCTGGCTTTGCACGGTGGCGTACTTGGCACGGACTTCAGCGCGAGCGGCTTCAGCGGCAGTGGCTTCGGATGGAATGGTGGCCTTCACGTCCAAGGGAGCAAACTCAGCAGCACGGGCTGCACGGCGCTTGTCATGGGCGATGTCTTTGGCTTTGTCGATGTTGATTGCGATGGGCATATTGATTACTCCTCGGTGTAAGTCCAAGCGTCACGGAATGTACGGTCAGTAGGCACGTCAGCCACGTCAACGATCTGGTATGGCTTGCCTTGGGGTACAGCTTTGAGCACTTGCTCTTCTGTTACGCCGGGGGCTGGAACGATGACGCAAACCCCGCCGTCATCACTTGGGTAAATGATTCTCTTGTCTTGCATTTAAATGCTCCTTTGAAAAAATGGTTAGTCGAAGATGGCGACGCAAAAATACAGTGCGTCATTTAATGTGTTTGCTGTGTTTCCAGCTTGCACGGTGCATGCTGTAGTTGTTGGCGCTGGTGAATAAATTCCGTTGCACGGCGCAGGGTCAGATAACAGGCTGCGGGAAGCGAGACCTGTTATCGCATAATTCGCATCTGGCATAGCGGTCGTGAAGTTGATCGTGTAGTTACCCGTGCCGTTGTCCGTAATCGAACTCACATTGAAGCTGGCCCGGATAGCCACCGTTCCAGTGCCGTTGAAGTTTACCCAAGCCTTTGCCGAGCCTTGCGCCACGGTTGCGACTGGTATTGTTTGCGTCCCCGCTAGGTTGGAGAGCGTGTCGAATTTTGCTGTTGACATGTTG
>CAZKLA010000152.1:0-2355 GCA_964553455.1 uncultured Aquiluna sp.
CATGGCAGATCAGCGGTGTCTTAGGTGCGGTATGTTTTGGGAAGTCAACCCTTCTCGAAAGCCGAACGACTACTGCGAGTCTTGCAGGGCTAGAAGAGCAACAAAAGTCAGCACATGCCTTCCTTGGCATGGTAGATTCGCAGCTGACTTCGTTACTCCGATTTACGAAGATGGCACTCCTGTCATGCCAGGCAGGAGAACCTGTGGCAATTCAGATTGCTGCAACCGAGAACACCTTGAAAGGGGATAACACATGGCAACTATCGAGATCGAGGCTGCAACTGTCAGCCGAATTATTCAGGGCTACGGCTTTGAAGTCTATGAGGAGCGCAAGTTGCAGTCAGGCGACCTTGCAAAGTTCTACTACACAGTCTGGAACAAGACTGCAAAGGTAGAGGTTGGCGATGTCGTCAGAGTCGCAGGTGACTTCTCAGCAAAGGTTGACGAATACACAGGCAAGGACAACAAGCCAAAGACCAAGGTGTCTGTCAGCATCAACAACGCTGAAGTCATGCTTGAGGATGCACCCTTCTAATGGAACTCCGCATCTACGGCGACCCAGCACCCCAAGGATCTAAGAGGGTGTTCAATGGGAGAGTCGTAGAGGCTGCTGGACAGAAGCTCAAAGTCTGGCGCAAGGCAATCGCACAAGCTTGCCAAGACATCGTGACAGACGAACACAAGCTGTTACTAGGGCCAGTCAGGGTTGAGGTGGAGTTCTATCTGCCTCGCCCTGCCTCGGTCAGCATCAAGAAGCGCCCTTTCCCGATAGTCCCACCCGATGCAGACAAGCTCCTGCGCGGATTGCTCGATGGGATTGGGCAGTCAGAGGTCATCTGGGGAGATGACTCGCAGGTCATCGAGATCCTTGCCTATAAGTTCTACGCAGACGACACCGAACCAGGCGCAATCGTCAAAATAACCGCTTTATAACATTTTGATAACAGAGGCAAAATGTGTTTGACCTCATCCCGAAAGGTTGACTAACCTAGTTACAGGTCAACAGAAAGGGAAATCAAATGACCGCAGTAATCAGAGAAATTCAGAGAGTGCTTCTAAGCATGATTGCCGATTGGAGCTCCTTGAATGAAAGCACAAAGAACGCTTTCGTAAACGAAGCAATCAACAGTCTTGCCTTCAAGGGTTTCTACGAGATCCCAAGCGACATCACCACAACAGGCAAGAAATACTTTCTAGAGCCTTATGAGGTCGGACTAAATGGCAGGGGTGCATAATGCAACTGCTACTTGAAACCCTAATCATCGCCGCATGGTGCGTTGCAGGCTACTTCCTAGCAACTAGGTCATAATGCCAGGCGAACTCAAAGACCTCAACCTCAGAGAGCTATACGCAGTTCTGAGGCATGTAAAGCAACACAAGGAGCAGGCCATCATCCTTGCAGACAAGATGGCACAGGACAACGCTGAGTGGCTCATTCAGCAAGTCCTGACCGAAATCAAGGGGAGAGCATGAAAGAACTAAGACACGAGCTAGATCGCAACCTCGACAAGATTGAGATGCTGGCTTACCACAACGGCTTTGAAGGTGCGCTAAACGGCATTGACGAGCTATCCAACCAACTACACAATCAGGGTGACCACAACGGCGCTGAGGCGCTGCGCTGGGCAGCCAAGGAACTACGAGGAGAGAACATTGCTTAGATGGATTGACCGCACCTGGATAAAGCTAGAGGACAGGCTCAAGGGCTTCAAGTATGGCTACAACGCCATCTACGCCTACTCGGTAGCCGAGGAATCCAAAATCTCATGGGATGAGGGCTTTGACAACGGCATCGTGTCATCTCGCAAGGCTGTTATCAACAAGCTCGAGAACATGAACCCCAAGCTGTCTAACCAGGAGTTCCAGCTTGGCTACGATCACGCTGTTGCAATCGTGAAGGGTGACATCTAATGATGACGATTGTTGCTCTTAGCATTCTAATGATTGCTACTTGGGCGGCTTTGATTGCTTTTATTGTTGTCGTTATTCAGTTACTGAGAGATAGAGAATGGGCATTCTTTAGCTATGGTGCAATCGTTATTACAGCGGCATTATTTCTAATGATTACAGCAACAATCACACTTACTACCGAGACATTGGAGGTAATAGCATGATGAAGATAACCGTGTGGGAGCTGCCTAACTGTGTGCAGTGTATGCAGACCAAGCGTGAGTTCGACAAGCGTGGCATCATCTACACGACTCGCAAACTTACCCCGAAGGCTGTTGATAAGTTCCTAGCCCTCGGTTTTACCTCTGCACCCATCATCGAAACAGATGCAAAAAGATGGTCAGGATTCCGACTCGACAAGATCAAGTCGCTCGAGTATCACCTAAAGCATGAGCGTATGCGTGG
>CAZKLA010000153.1:0-2318 GCA_964553455.1 uncultured Aquiluna sp.
TTCCACCAGCAACGATTGGGCGGAAGGTGTCAACCGCAAGGATTTCTGGGCCTTCATACTTAGGACCGGAAGGTCGAGGTGCTGGTGCTGAACCGCCACCACCACCGCCACCGCCACCGATGTTAACCACCGCTGTGGCACGGAACTTAACGGTTCCATACTGGCCGTCAACCCAGTTTGCGTTTGTCCTTACTCCAAATTCAAACTCTCGGCCTTCGTTAGGCGCAAGGTTTGAGAATGTAAGTCGACACATTAGTGATCCGGGGTAGGCAACGACAGTGGTGATAGTCACCCCTGAAGGCACAACTCCCGGAAAAGCACAGGTGGCTGTTGACAAATTAACCGCGGCAGAGTTGGACGTGGCCCGGATGATGACTTCCTTGGAAGCTGTGCTATTCGCAGTCACTGTTGTGGACATGTACTGCTGGGCACCGAATCCGGCTTGCGATTGCCAGACGCCTTGACCAAATATGCTCGCAGAGGTCCCATATTGAGTTGGTGTGGCAGCGGTGTCAAAGCTTGTCAACCTTTGGAAGAAGAGTGAGTAAGAAACCGTCACTCCACCCTGGAGCGCCTGAAGCTGAATCATTCTTGGGGAGACAGTGGGTGCCTGATCAGTAATTGTGAACGAGCAGGTGACGCCCGTTACTGAGTCAAGTGTGTAACCGCCGCCGGTCTGCATCGCACAACCTGTGATGTCTGGGTTTCGGGCCTCAATGGTGAAGGTGGTGGATGATCCAGAGAACCCCACCAGCCAGGCATTCCCGCTAACCCGAACTAATGTTCCAGCCTGGCTGTCCACGATGATGGTGTTAGCTCCCCATGGGCCACCCTGAGTAGTAAAAGTGTCGGAAAGAGCGGGAGCAGACTGCAGGAAGATTGCCGCCAAAATGGCAATAGCAACGCCAGTTTTCTTTGTGATTGATTTCAACATGAGCGCAAGCCTAGAATGTCGAAAAATTCGCTCCAAGCAAAGCTTGGGTTAGCCGAACGTTAGCGAAAATCAGCCAGTAGGTCCAGTAATGAGAATCGCATGTAAAGCCAAACGCTTTTCGAACTGATTATTGAGGCCGTGTTTAGCCGTTAGCTCGGTCAGGACAAAATCCCACCTAAAGAAAAACGGCAGGGAGCTTCCTCCCTGCCGTTTAGCTATCTGAAATTAGCCGGCTGCGTAAACGCGAACCCAGAAACCTTCGCCTGGGTAGGTGTCGCGCAGCTCCTTGATGACCTCAACATTGCGAGCTTCGCCTCTTGCGACATGAGCACAAACTAGGTCAGCAATTCGCTTGGCAACCTTTGGGTCAGCGGAATTCACTATGCAACGAACCTTCTCGTAGTCAGAGTTCAGCTTTTGGTTGAAAGCAACCAAATCCAATACCTGCTGCTCGTCCAAGTAGGCATCGTCGCTTCTGAAACCGATGGTGACCGTTGGGGTTGGAGCCTTGATGGTTACGGCATTGATGTGAGTGAGCTTTCCGTAGCTCGACTCCATGATCAGGTCGTACTTACCAGGGGCCAATCCAGCCGGGGTTCCGATTGACAGACCAGTAGCGGCATCAAAGCTCAGCGAGGCTGGCTTGGCACCGATGGTTGCCGAGGTAACGGCGGACAGGTTCTTTCCAGTGAAGGTCAGCTTTCCACCAGCAACGATTGGGCGGAAGGTGTCAACCGCAAGGATTTCTGGGCCTTCATACTTTGATGGAACAGGCTTGGTTACCGACGACTGAGGGGTTGAATTTCCGGAAGCATTGCCATGAATGCCAAGCCTGTTGCTTGAAGCATCTTCGAAGTGGATAGTTGGCGTAATAAAGGGATAATTCGCGATGTTGTTGTCAAAGTCAGCACCAGAGTAGCTTCTTGAGTATGTGCGAGTCGAAACTGTTCCGCTATTAGTAGATGATGTGCCACTGAAGAATGTGCAGCCGGCGGGCATGGTATGACCGACGCTTGACACTGGCTGTTGTGAAGCGCACATAAAGATAACTATTCCCATCACGCGAACCTGCGATCCCGTTGGATTTGCCGTGGTCAATTCGGCAGCACTGTCGACAACAGTTGCAGTGTAAGTGACCGTTCGCCCTGAACCAGAGCCAGTTTCCGAAGATGTGAAAGTAACTGTCAAGCGCGATTCGTATGGAGCGTTCGAAGCCCAAGCTGCCAGCCCGGCAGATGAGGCTAGAACTAGGGACGCGATAAGCGATACAAATCTTTTGGAGATTTTCGTTTTGTTCGACATGTTTAAAGGTTACTTGCCGGACATAACAACACAATCGCCGAGCTTCGGAAAACCGTAGGGATATTCACAAAGCAGCAGGGAG
>CAZKLA010000154.1:0-2311 GCA_964553455.1 uncultured Aquiluna sp.
CTAAGCATTAGATAAACAACGCTGGGATCATTGATGCCACTAGCAAAATGCCAGCGGTCCAGTTGAAAGCTCGAAGTCTGGCTGGGTTGGTTAGCACCTTTGATATGCCTTGACCCATGACGGCCCAGGCAACCGCTCCGGGGTATGTGGTGATTAGGAAAATGGCGATGCAGATCGCAACCGCCGTGACACCCATGTCAACCGGAGCATAGGTGGCCATGAAAGACGTGCAGACGATCCAAGCCTTTGGGTTTACGAACTGAAGCAGAAAAGACTTGAAAAATCTTGGCGCTTCAACATCGTCGGGTCCAGTTTTGTAGCCGGAGCGGATGACCTTGTAGGCAAGGTAGACGATGTAACCAAACCCGATGTATTTCAGGACTTCATAGATGTTCGGAACCGCTACAAAAACGGCTCCGAGGCCCAAGCCAATCGCCGCGAGCATGCTGCCAAGTCCCAACATGATGCCGTTTACAAAAACCAAAGACTTTCGAGTGCCATGGTTTGCGCCAGCTGCCAAAAGGTAGGTGTTGTTGGGCCCTGGAGTGATTGCGGTCACAAATCCAAAGGTTGCTACGGCAACTAGAAGCTCTATCGGCACCTCGTCATTCTCCCACCAATTCGCAATAGGCTGGTGGTGATTGAGAGGCGATAAATGTCCAAAGCGCTAGTGATCGTGGACGTGCAGGCAAGCATGTTTTTTGGCCCTTGGCCAGTGCCTGGCGCAGCCGAGCTGCTTCAGCGAATCGGAGATCGCCTTTTGAAAGCTCGCCTTGAGGGCGAGCAGGTGGTTCACGTTCAAAACGATGGTCCTGAGGATGAGATGGATGCCCCTGGAGAGCCTTGGTGGGAGTTGGTGTTAGCGCCCAAGGAAACTGAGTTGGTGGTTCGAAAGACCCACCAGAACGTCTTTGAGTCAAACCCAGATTTGGCCGACGAACTTCGTGCTAAGGGCATCTCTGAGCTAGAGCTTGTTGGAGTCCAGTCGGACATGTGCCTGGGGGAGTCTGCGAAAGGTGCCCATGCTCTTGGATTCAAGATTTCAGTTGACCGCAAGCTTCACGGCACCTATGACGGTGGTTTTCCAGGTTCGGAAGACCCAACCCCAGCCAGTGAGATTTCAGATCGAGTACAGCGAGAACTAGAAGCCCTGTCATGAATAACCTTGTTGCCCTAGAGCCAAAGCAGTTCCCCGCCTACCTTGAGGCAATTGAGAGCGTTGGTGCGAAGGTCGTGCCAATGGGGCAAGAGGTTCGGGCTTTGGTTTGGACAGACTACGCCAATCCACAGGGTTTAGCAGACACGTTGGCTTCGAACCCTCAGTTGGAGTGGGTGCAGTTACCGTTCGCAGGCGTCGATGCGTTCAGCGACATCATTCAGGCCAAACCTACCTTCACCTCAGCCAAGCGTTCATATTCTGAGCCGGTGGCCGAGCACGCTCTGATGTTGTGTATGGCTTTGGGGCGCATTCTGCCGGAGCGAATTCGTGCCACCAGCTGGGGCAAAAAGCACGCTGACTCTCTATTTGATGCCGAGGTCCTAATCGTCGGAGGTGGCGGCATAGCTGAGCAACTGGTTGAAATGCTGTTGCCCTTTAGGTCCAAGATAACTGTGGTTCGCAAGCATCCGCAGGCAGGTTTCTTGTCAGGGTTTACCGGCCGAGTTGTCGGTTTTTCGGAGCTAGATACCGAACTGTCAAAAGCTCAGTTTGTGGTTTTGGCATGCGCCCTAACCGATGAGACCAGGTTCCTTTTTGACTCCACCCGCTTTGCTCTGATGCGTCCCGATTCTTACCTTGTGAACATCGCCAGGGGAGAGGTAGTTGATCAGGATGCTCTTTTAGCTGCCCTTTCAAGTGGTCAAATCGCGGGGGCTGCGACCGACGTCACTTATCCTGAGCCACTACCCGAGGGCCATCCAATGTGGAGCGAGCCAAAGCTAATCATCACCCCTCACACCGCAGACACACTGCCACAGGTGACGCGTTTGTTTTCTGAGCGATTGAGAGTCAATGTATCGGCTTGGCTGGCTGGTGAGCCGCTTACGGGTGTCGTCGATAAGGAACTTGGCTACTAGTGGAGTTTGGCACATGGGTCCTCTATGCCGCAGCTGCGGTTGGGCTCTCGCTGACCCCTGGCCCTAATGGGCTTTTAGCGCTAACCCATGGAGCTCTCTACGGCACCAGGAAAACTCTCTCAACAATCTTTGGTGGTCTCTTGGGCTTTGCCGCCGTTATTGGCATGAGCATGTTCGGCATTGGAGCGCTGCTTCAAGCGTCGGCTGACCTGCTCACCGTTTTGAAATGGGTGGG
>CAZKLA010000155.1:0-855 GCA_964553455.1 uncultured Aquiluna sp.
GCATCCTTCCGCAGGGTCTCCCTCGGAAAGCGAGCTGAACATTGGCGGTGCGTCCTCTCCGTAGGGCAGCCGTCAAAGTAACCCGGTGGCCGAAGGGCCTGACCATGTGGGTGGAGCGTTTCGGCTTGTGCGACATGCGAGGATGTCCGCTTGCAGCGGGCGTCTTTGTTCGCTGGGTCCCGGCCTGCGCCGGGATGACGGCCTCGCGCAAGGCAATCCTCTCTCCCCCATCGTCCGGTTCCGGTGTCACCTTCAACTTCGACCCGTCCGGGCGCCAAACCGGTGCCCACTTTGGCTGACGGGTCGATCTGGTGAAGTGAGAACTTAATGCCGACGATCAACCAGCTGGTCCGCAAGGGCCGCGTTCCGCAGAAGGCCAAGTCCAAGGTCCCTGCGATGGAGCAGAACCCGCAGAAGCGCGGTGTCTGCACCCGCGTCTACACGACGACCCCGAAGAAGCCGAACTCGGCGCTGCGCAAGGTGGCCAAGGTGCGCCTGACCAACCAGCGCGAGGTCATCTCCTACATCCCGGGCGAGGGCCACAACCTGCAGGAGCACTCGGTGGTGCTCATCCGCGGCGGCCGTGTGCGCGACCTTCCGGGCGTGCGCTATCACGTCCTTCGCGGCGTGCTCGACACGCAGGGCGTGAAGGACCGCAAGCAGTCGCGCTCGAAGTACGGGGCGAAGCGGCCCAAGTAAGGTTCAGGCGCGGGTTCGGCACGTTCCCCCACCCGGCTACCCTAACGAGGTAGTCTCTGGGTGGCCGGGTGGGGGAGCGGGCCGGAGCCGCAGGGCGCTCACGGAGGTGAGCGACCACTCCGAAGGAGTTTTCAAATATGTCACGTCGTCGTCGTC
>CAZKLA010000155.1:865-2304 GCA_964553455.1 uncultured Aquiluna sp.
GGGGATCAGATCCTGTCGAAGTTCATGAACAACCTCATGCTCGATGGTAAGAAGGCTGTTGCCGAAAAGATCGTCTATGGCGCGCTCGCCACGGTGGAGAGCAAGGCCAAGGCCGATCCGATCCAGCTGTTCCATGATGCGCTGAACAATGTGAAGCCGCAGGTGGAAGTCCGCAGCCGCCGTGTCGGTGGTGCGACCTATCAGGTGCCGGTCGAGGTTCGCCCCGAGCGTGCCCAGGCGCTCGCGATCCGCTGGCTGATCACGGCTGCGCGCGGTCGTCCGGAAACCACCATGGCGGCGCGCCTGTCGGGCGAGCTGCTCGATGCGGCGAACAACCGCGGCAACGCGGTGAAGAAGCGCGAGGACACGCACCGCATGGCGGACGCGAACCGCGCCTTCTCGCACTACCGCTGGTAATCTCGCGGATTGTGGGCAGCCCGGCGACCCGAAGTGTGTAGGGTCTTCCGGCTGTCACAATTCTCCCTATATGGGGGCTAGCCCGCGACCCGGCGGCCCCCCTCAATCCAAGGAACCTGATATGGCCCGCGAGTATCCGCTGGAGCGCTATCGCAATATCGGCATCATGGCGCACATCGATGCCGGCAAGACCACCACGACCGAGCGCATTCTCTACTACACCGGCAAGTCCTACAAGATCGGCGAAGTGCACGATGGTGCCGCGACGATGGACTGGATGGAGCAGGAGCAGGAGCGCGGGATCACGATCACCTCGGCTGCGACGACGACCTTCTGGACCGCGGAAGATTCGTCGATGGATCCGATGAGCGATCCCGACGCGCTGCGTGAAGGCCAGCCCAAGCACCGCATCAACATCATCGACACCCCCGGCCACGTCGACTTCACCATCGAAGTCGAACGCTCGCTGCGCGTCCTCGACGGCGCAGTTGCAGTATTCGACGGCGTTGCCGGCGTTGAGCCCCAATCCGAGACTGTGTGGCGTCAAGCCGACAAGTACGGCGTCCCCAGAATGTGCTTCATTAATAAATTGGACCGCACCGGCGCCGACTTTTATTACTGTGTCCAGTCGATCATTGATCGTCTGGGTGCCAAGCCTCTTGTGCTCTATCTTCCGATCGGGGCCGAGAGCCAGCTGCAGGGCGTGGTCGATCTCGTCAACAACCGCGGCATCGTCTGGAAGGACGAGAGCCTCGGCGCGAAGTACGAGTTCATCGAAATCCCCGCTGACCTCGCCGACAAGGCTGCCGAATACCGCGAGCGCCTGATCGAGCTCGTCGTCGAGCAGGACGACGAGATCATGGAAGCCTATCTCGAAGGCAACGAGCCCGATGTCCCGACGATCAAGAAGCTGATCCGTCAGGGCACCATCGCGCGCGCCTTCGTGCCGGTGACCTGCGGCTCGGCGTTCAAGAACAAGGGCGTGCAGCCCCTGCTCGACGCCGTGGTCGACTACCTGCCTT
>CAZKLA010000156.1:0-2298 GCA_964553455.1 uncultured Aquiluna sp.
CTCCCCGCTCACAGAATAGAAAACTCCAACGAGTTTGCTGTATGCATCCGCGATGCGTACCCGGTTAGTTTGGGTCATTCATTGGTGATTCCGAAGAGGCATATTGGATCCTTCTTTGACCTAACAGCAATCGAGCGGGACGCCATGATGTCGCTGCTAGAACAAGAGAAAAGCGTACTTGACCGACTGCACAAACCAGATGCCTTCAACATTGGCATCAACGATGGCCCAGCAGCAGGGCAAACCGTGCCCCATCTACACATACACCTCATACCCAGATATCAAGGTGACATCGCTGATCCAAGAGGTGGCGTGCGGTGGATCATTCCCGACAAAGCAAAGTACTGGTCATGAAAACTGCTGACGACATCCGCAAACTCTTTAGCGGTATCCGCATGGCACCTGGAACTGCTGGGCGTTTCGCACCTCATAAACCGCTTCTGCTCTTGCTCACCTTGGCTAGACTTCAGCGTGGAGAGCCTGGACGATTTACCTACGAGTCCATCGAGTCTGATTTAAAAACACTGCTGACTGAATTTGGGCCCTCAAATGCTCCCAAAACCCGAAACATGCCCTTCTGGTTTTTGCAAAACGATGGCGGCGGACAACTTTGGCGTCTTAAGCTTCCAGAAGCACTTGCAGACCACCCCAAAGGTACCGCGCCTACGTTTGGTGAGTTACGAAAATATGCTGTTGAAGGTGGCCTGAGTTCAGAGGTTGAGGCCACCTTAAAAGCCAACCCTCAATTGCTTGTTGAGTTAGCTCGCACTCTTCTAGAAACCACCTTCCCTGAAACACTGCACCAAGATTTAGCTGGTGCTGTGGGTATTGACCTAAGCCCTGTTGAGACTGGAGTCCAGTTTCAGTCTCCGCAGTATGTGACAGCTCGTAAAAAACGAGACAAAGCTTTTCGTGAAAAGGTTCTGCGCGCCTATGAATACCGCTGCTGCGTCTGCGGGTTCGACCTGCGTATCGGCCACATTCCCGCTGGCTTAGAAGCGGCACATATTCAATGGCATACGGTGGGTGGACCTGACATTGAGCCTAATGGCTTATCTCTTTGCGCCTTGCACCACAAACTTTTTGACTTGGGTGCTTTCACCTTAGAGCCCCATACGCTCAAAGTTTTGTTTAGTGAACATGCCATATCGGGCAACAGAGGCATGACCGGTGAGTTACGCTTTCATGGCCAAGATTTACTTGCACCACAAACTGCTGAGGTCAGACCCAGCCCAGAGTTTCTTCACTGGAACTGGACCAATGTGTTTAAACAAAAGGCAAGGCCTTCGACCTGACGTCTTTCACTAGCCAACCCAATTCATAGGCACAAATACTCAACTTTTTTAAGCAAAACTAGCTTTGTAACTTACGGGATCAAGCATGCAATGCTGTCGAATAGAACCAGGCATTGAAAAAAGTCGTGGTGACTTTCGGAACTCAAACACACGTACAAGGTGAAACTGATCTACTGCCTCTTCAGAAAACTTAAGCTCTCTGTTCGATACAAAAAACGGGGTTTCTTTTCCAAAAGATGTCGTTTTTACCTCAAGAAACCGCTCACGCCCTGATAGGTCAAACGACAAGATGTCGTAGCCTAAACCATCACCCTTAGTTTTGGAAACGTGCTCCACTCGATCTGCCAGTTTTTGATGTCCAGCAGATACAAGGCGCCAATGCTCGTATTGCAAAATAAACTCTTCGCCAGCCAAACCGAGTGATTGATTTCGGGCCTCCTGCGCCAGATAGTCACGCTTTATGGGTTGATATGCTGAGAAATTGCTTGAAACGTCCGAAGCCTTATGTTGCCTGACGGGTGGTGCGACCAGTATAGATTTGAAGTCTTGAATCAAGGGAGAAACTGCAGGTTGCAAAACAGCCGCCTGAGAAACCGAATCAAGTAAAGTCATATTTTTCAGCTGCTCACTGACTACATCTAGGAGCATGCCCTGAAAGTTATTTCTCGGCTGGTAGCCTTTGATATATGGGAATCCAAGCTCAATCATCACGGCACTGATGTTGCAATGTTTAAACTCGATAGAACCATCGGTCCGCCCATTCAGCTTAAGCTTCAAAGCCTCTCTGTGGGCGGATTTCTTGTAGCTTTGACCCGACAGCTCAAGAGACAGCATTTTGATGTAATCGTCAACGATTGCTTCAACTTCTGTTTTCGACCATTCCATTTTTCAACGACTCCAGAACATACCTAAAAACAGTGGGTTCGCCAGGATAGCAGCCTTTAAAACAGTTCTCCGACCCCAAAGACTCAATATCCAAGGGAACAAGTCTTTCGATTTGAGC
>CAZKLA010000157.1:0-2234 GCA_964553455.1 uncultured Aquiluna sp.
TCCGCAGAAGTGTATTGAGTGAATCCAGCTTTATTGCGGAATCCGATGCCAAGGAGACTAAGCAGCGTCGCCCGGGTAAGCCTGCCACACTCTACTCACTTCGAGATTGGGCAGATCCTTCCAAGTCAGAATCCAGCTTTACGGACGATTCGGACTAACCAGGTACTTGCTCATCTGCCTCTGGCTGAGCGTGACCTAGCTGACTAAAAATCGACTACGGCTTTAGGTTTTCTAGAACCTCTGCTAAAGACACTTAAGGCGTTATCTTTCGATTTCAGGACCTACAGTTGCTTGATCCCAAGAAACTGGTAGTGGATTGACCAAATCAAATTCTTGCAGACTTATGACTAGTTGGGGACCTCGAATTTCATGAGCTGACAGGAACTCCATCAACCCATGGGCCTGCGCTTTCTGCATGTAATCACCCATTTCGAACCACATTTCTCTGAGCGTCTCCACCAAAAGCTGATCAGTTGTGTAGCTTGCGAGTTTCGAGACTACGAGAGGATCCACGAAACCTTCACGTTCCTCTTCAGGGAGCTCCATTTCCCAGATTGAGATATTGGAAACAATCTTCAGAGCGACTTCCCCGAACTCCACAAAATCTTCGATTAAGTCACTTGCCCAGTCGGAGTCGAAGTCTCCGATGTCCTCTAATCCAAGCCACTCATAATCAATAGCAAGATTCAGTTTCTGGAAGGCCTGAAGAGCTCCTTCAAGCCAAGTCATCAGCTCTACTAGTTGAAATTGCTCAACATCCGGTCGAAGCTGAAATTTATAAACGAACTCAGGGCGAATGAACGTTAACCCCTCGTGAGGCTCCCACTGCAGATATCTACACTTGAGGCAGATTCGAAAGTTGACCCCCTGAAACGAACCGGCCCGAACCTCACTTTTACATTCGCAATTCGTCTTCACTTGCCCCCCCTTTGATACTGAAACAGCCTTGTCCTTCATCCTATTCACTGCCACTGACGCGCTTGGGTTCTTCGGCCTTAATGGCTTTCCAAAGTTGAACCCAGTTGTAGTACTGGGACACCGGGACACCGAGAATGTTGCAGGCCTCATCGCGGTCGAAACCTTGACCAGCCATAAATGCGGTGCGGTGGGCTAGATCACTGTCGACTGGTTCGAGCAGTTCCGGATTCTCTGGACGCTCATCTTCGTCCTCCTCCTCATCTGACCCGGCATCCCACCAATCGCGCAGGGCATCAGCAAGCTCACTCGCGGTTAGATACTCATTGTCATCCTTTGGATCGCTCATCACGCACGCTCCCGAAGGTATGGCAGCACCTTGGTCCAGTTCTCAAAGTTTTCTTGCCCAAAGTGAATGTGTTCCGAGTGACCCCTGAGGCCAAACTCTTCAGCACCGTTCTTGAGCCTGTCGTCCACCAGGAAGTGGCCGTCATTGAGGTTTTTGTGGTGGCTGAGAATCAACCTCTTATAAAGCGGCGAATTCTCTCCCTGACCAAAGTGGAGCTGAATCCAGCGGACCTTGTCTGACCACGCAGTGGGGTTGTTCCAGGGGGACGATGACAAGACGTAGGTATCGAACAGCCCTGCCAGCTCGGTGATTGATTCAATCGCGTTTGGCAGCGGCTCCATCAGGGAGAAGATGCCCGGGATATCGTCAAGGTCCTTTGGATTGCCATGCTCGTCGACACCATAGGTCTCGATGTGCTGCTGCAACACCTTGGCTGGCAGGCGTTCAATTCCAGTCTTGAAGTCCACGATCACGTTGTCCATGTCGATATACAAAATCTTCTTTTCGGTCATTCGTTTTCCCCTTTCGTTGGGACTCTGTTCTTACCGCTCATCTCGGAACATCTCGTTCACCGGTAATGCCCCGCTGTCACCATGGCTGCCGCAGGCTGAAAGCTCACCCTCAGCCAAAGAGAAAACCAGCCAGGCATCCGACTCGTACTTCTCTAGCTCCACATGAACATAGATCAGTCTTGATTCTGGAGCGTACTTAATCTCACCATCCATGGCAATTAGCGAATACATGTAGAGCTCCACCGCATCATGGTGAAACAGCAGATCATCTTGCTTGTCGGTGATAACACGAATCGCTCTTGGCCCAATGAGGTCCACCTTCGCCCAGAATCTGGGAAAGTGTGAGCTCTCGTTGATGTGCTTCCAGTGCGCATTGTGCCCTGCCCTAAAGGATTGACACTTATTGTTCTCGTTAGGCATTTGGCCCTCCCAGTTTTGGGGCCGTAAGGCCCACGACT
>CAZKLA010000158.1:0-2192 GCA_964553455.1 uncultured Aquiluna sp.
GCTGGAGACGTGATCGACCCAACCTACCGACAGGCAATTACCGCTGCCGGTTCCGGTTGTGTTGCGGCACTAGATGCCGAGCACTACCTAGCAAGTCACTAAGGAGTTTCACGTGAAACCTATCGACACTACCGTTGCCAGCTTTGAGCAAGACGTACTCAAGGCCGACCTTCCAGTGATTGTTGACTTTTGGGCGGAGTGGTGCGGTCCGTGCCGCATGATTGGCCCAGTTCTTGAGGAAATGGCCGCCGAGTACCACGACAAGATCAAGGTCGTGAAGGTGAATGTTGACCACGAGGGTCAGCTCGCCATGGACTACAAGGTGACCGGTATCCCGCTTTTGGGAATCTTCCACAATGGTCAACTGGTCAAGCAATTGGTTGGCGCTAGACCTAAGGCCGCCTTGGTCTCTGAACTAAGCGAATACCTGGCGTAACACCGTAACTTTCTAGCCCTGACGGGGCTTATCAAAGTAAGCTATCCCCTAAAACCTTGGGAGCAGCAATTGTCCGAAACGCGCACAGGAAGTGTCACTAATTTTGACGCCTGGAAGCATGCGTATGCGGCGCGAGCGGCAAACCTCTCTGTTTCTGAGGTAAGAGCCCTTTTTTCTGTGGTTTCTAGACCCGAAGTTGTCTCGCTAGCCGGTGGCATGCCGGATGTATCTGCCCTTGATGGCGAACTGATCGAGCAGGCTTTCCGCTCTCTAATGTCCAACCGCCGCAATTACGCCCTTCAGTACGGTGGTGGTCAGGGCGACCTGCGCCTGCGTGAGCAAATCCAAGAGATTATGGCCCTGGATGGCGTTCACGGCTCTGTCGAAGACCTAATGATCACCACTGGTAGCCAGCACGCCCTAGAGCTTCTGGCTGACCTCTTCTTGGACCAGGGCGATGTGGTTTTGGTTGAAGCACCAAGCTACGTGGGTGCTGTGGGTATCTTCCGCCACAAAGAAGCTCACATCGAGCACGTTTTCACCGACGACGACGGTATTTCCCCAGAAGCGCTTGCCGAGGCGGCAGATCGCCTGATTGAGCAGGGCCGCAAGGTCAAGTTGCTTTACCTGGTGCCTAACTTCGCTAACCCTTCGGGTGTGACCCTGAGCGCTGAGCGCAGAGCGCAGGTGCTGCAGGTTTGTCGCGAGCGCGGCATCTTGATCATTGAGGACAATCCATACGGTCTTTTGTACTTTGACCAAAAGCCACCGGCTGCCATGCGCTCGCTGGATGCCGAGGGCGTGGTCTACCTGGGCAGCTTCTCAAAGATTCTCTCCCCTGGGCTCAGGGTCGGTTACGTTCTGGCACCACCGGCAATCCGCGAGAAACTGGTTTTGGCCAATGAGTCCGCCATTCTCTCGCCTGCCACCTTTGCTCAAATGATGGTTAGCGAGTATTTGTCTCTTGCTGACTGGCAGGGGCAGATTGACACCTACCGGAAACTCTATGCCTCCAAGCGCGACGCTGCTCTAGAAGCGCTAGCCCAATACCTACCCAGGGTTAAGACCACCAGGCCACAGGGCGGCTTCTTCCTCTGGCTAACCCTGCCGGAGGGTCTAAACAGCAAGGAAATGCTGCCATTGGCCGTGAATGAGCTGGTTGCTTACACCCCTGGAACCGCCTTCTATGGCGATGGCCGTGGAGCAAACAACATCAGAGTCTGCTTTAGCCACCCAACCGCAGAGAACGTAAAGGTTGGCATCAAGCGCCTATCTAACGTCGTCAACCTGCAATTGGACCTATTGGACACCTTCGGAGCTAAGGACTAAGCATGCAGCCCACCATTTTGGTTTTAGCCGGTGGGATATCGCATGAGCGCGATGTTTCTTTGAAATCTGGCCGCCGAGTTGCCGATGCGCTGACAGAGGCGGGTGCTGAAGTTGACTTCCGCGAGCCAGACTCAGAACTCTTTGGGCACCTGTTAGCCACTAGACCAGATGTCGTCTGGTCCACGCTTCACGGTTCTGTGGGGGAAGATGGCTCGCTCCAAGACCTATTGAGACTTGCCAGAATCCCATTCGTGGGATCCGATGCCGATGGCGCTCGTTTAGCGTGGAACAAGCCCGCTGCAAAGATCATCCTCAAGCGTCACGGGGTTCAAACGCCGGATTCCATCACGCTGCCTAAATCGACCTTTCGAGAGCTCAATGCTGAAGCGGTTTTAGCACTTGTTGCCACCGAGATGAGCTTTCCGCT
>CAZKLA010000159.1:0-2165 GCA_964553455.1 uncultured Aquiluna sp.
GCCAAGCGCGCAGCTGAAAACTCGGGTTTGGACTTCGGATCCGAAAAATCTTCGGGCCCCGGAAGCGCATTTGGGCTTTAGAGCTAGCTAAACACCAGATTTTCTGGCAGACTATCCGAGTTCGAAAAGTCTCGACCCTCTATCCAGACTTATTCGAAACCATTTGAGACCTGACGAGTGTGCCCCCACGCTCACGGCAGAATCTCGCCAAAGACACCTATAACAGGAGCATTGTGGCTGTAAAGATCCGCCTTAAGCGCATTGGCAAGACGCGCACCCCGCACTACCGCATCGTGGTAGCCGACTCTCGCACTCACCGCGACGGTCGTGTAATTGAAGAAATCGGTCGTTACGTTCCGACCAATGACCCATCGATCATCGAGGTCAACTCCGAGCGTGCTCAGTACTGGCTATCTGTTGGCGCACAGCCAACCGAGCAGGCAGCTGTGCTACTAAAGCTAACCGGTGACCTAGCTAACGCCAAGGGCGAGAAGAAGAACACCGTGAAGCCTCAGAAGGCAAAGGAGGCTTTCGCAGTTGACACTGCGAAGAAGTCCGTTGTTCTTCCAAAGGTTGAGAAGAAGGCTCCAGTTGTCGAAGAGGCACCTGCCGCTGAAGCAGCCGTTGAGGCTCCAGCTTCGGAAGAGGTAGCAGTAGAGGCAGTAGCAGAGGTTGAGACCGCAGAGGTCGCAGCTGAGGCAGTTGTTGAAGAAGTTGCTGCAGAGGCACCAGCTGAGGAAGTAGTGGCTGAAGAAGCTCCTGCGGCCGAGGCAGAAGAGCCAAAGGCAGAGTAGTTCAAATGTTGCAAGCAAGCCTCCAGCACATCGTTCGCGCCATCGTGGATAACCCAGATGACGCAACCGTAGCCGCCCGCAACGGCGGCAAGGGCGATTTGCTGGAGGTGCGCGTGCACCCAGACGACCTCGGTCGTGTGATCGGCAAGAGCGGCCGCACCGCAACAGCTCTCAGAACCGTTGTCAACGCCCTTGCGGATGGCAAGCGCGTCCGAGTTGACGTGGTGGATACAGATTTCTAAAAGCACCAAGCTCCGCGTTGGCCGGTTTTTGAAAGCCCATGGCCTAAAGGGAGCAATCAAGTTAGAGCTTTACACCGACAGCCCAAATGAACGTTTTGTTCCTGGCGCGGTATTAGAACTTCAAGTTCCCGAACAATCCCCTTGGTTTGGCAAGACGGTCACCGTCTCTGAACTCAAGTGGTTTAACAGCTCCCCAGTTTTGTTTCTAAAAGACATCACGGACCGCACTCAGGCCGAGAGCCTGATCAAGGCGATTTTGCTGGTCGAACAGCCGCTTGATGTGTCACCTCAAGAGCCAGATGCCTGGTATGACCACCAGTTGGCTGGTCTGAAGGTCGTCCGCGACGGCAGTGAGATTGGCACGCTCTTGCGAGTCGAGCACATGCCAGCCCAAGATCTATTGGTCATCAAAACCGAAGACGCCGAGGTTCTGCTTCCCTTCGTGAAGGCATTTGTGCCAAAGGTTGATGTTGAGGCTGGTGTAATTGAGATCACCCCACCGGGTGGATTGTTCGAGCAGATCGAGGAAGCTGATGCGAATTGATGCGGTTTCAATCTTCCCTGACTACTTCAATGTTCTAGAGATCTCACTCCTAGGTAAAGCCCAGAAGCAGGGCCTAATCAGCTTTCAAGCCCATGATCTTCGCACTTGGACCCATGATGTCCACAAGACCGTAGACGACTCTCCATACGGTGGCGGAGCCGGCATGGTCATGAAGCCAGAGCCTTGGGGTGAAGCATTCGACCAGCTACTTGGCGATAACAAGCCAACCGTGATCTTTACCACCCCTGCAGGCAGACCGTTTAATCAGGCTCTTGCCAAGGAGCTCTCCCAAAAAGAGCACATCGTCTTTGCCTGTGGTCGCTATGAGGGCATTGACCAGCGCGTGGTGGAGCACGCGAAAACCAGGGCTGAGGTTCTAGAGGTCTCCCTTGGCGACTACGTTCTCAACGGTGGCGAAGTCGCAGCGCTCGCCATGATTGAGGCGATCACCCGCCTGATTCCTGGCTTTATGGGCAATGCCGAGTCCATTGTTGAAGAGTCTCACTCGGACGGACTGCTCGAGTATCCGAGCTATACCAAGCCGCAGAGCTGGCGTGGACTTGAAGTTCCAGACGTTCTACTTTC
>CAZKLA010000160.1:0-2159 GCA_964553455.1 uncultured Aquiluna sp.
GGAGACCAGGGCATGATGTTTGGCTATGCCACCAATGAGACCGCCGTACTAATGCCAACACCGATTTTGCTTTCTCACCGCATCACAGAGCGATTGAGCATCGTTCGGCGGGAGCTAAACAACGGAGTAATTCGCCCGGATGGTAAAGCGCAAGTTTCAGTCAACTACGACGGAGCCAACCCGGTTTCAATCGACACAGTCGTACTTTCCACTCAACACCACCCTGACATCACGCAGGATGACTTGGCCAACCTGGTTCTGGAGCGCGTAATTCAGCCAGTTCTTACCGAGTCCGGACTGAGCTCGGAGAACACCAAGTTCTTTATCAACCCGTCGGGCAGATTCGTAATTGGTGGTCCACAGGGAGATGCTGGCCTAACCGGAAGAAAGATCATTGTCGACACCTACGGTGGCATGGCAAGACACGGCGGTGGTGCCTTCAGTGGCAAGGACCCTTCGAAGGTTGATCGCTCCGCGGCCTATGCGATGCGCTGGGTGGCGAAAAACGTTGTGGCAGCAGGCCTAGCCGATCGAGCCGAAATTCAGGTCGCGTACGCAATCGGCGTAGCAAAGCCGGTTGCGGTCTTTGTGGAAACCTTTGGCACCGAGAAGGTGGAAACCCAAGCCATCGAACGAGCCATTCGCGATGTATTTGACCTCAGGCCAGCAGCGATTATTCGTGAGCTTGACCTCAAGCGCCCCATCTACGCGAAGACCGCAGCGTATGGGCACTTTGGGCGTGAGCTCGCTGACTTCACCTGGGAACGCACAGACCGTGCCGATGCGCTCCGCGAGGCAGCAGGTCGATAGATGGCCAACTACGCGAGCGTAGTTGTCGAGTCCGACTTACTTCAGCTGGACCGTGAGTTTGACTTTCTAGTGCCGGCTCGCCTTGCCGACGTGGTCAGAGTCGGGCAGCGTGTCAAGTTTCAGCTTGGTAGAACAAAGAAGGCGGCCAGCGGCTTTGTTTCGGCCCTGCCAGAGCAGAGCCAGTTCGCTACCTCCGAACTGTCAGAAATCGTCGATGAAACACCTGTGGTGACACCTGAGCTGTTTGCTCTGGCTCGACAGGTGGCAAAGCGCCAAGCGGTTGCGATGGGCGAGATTCTCCAGCAAGCGATTGTCGAGCACATGCCTCGCATCGCAAAACCAGAGCTCGGCAATCGTGCCGAGCCAGTCGCCAACTTGCCGGCAATCCCTGGGATTGACAACCTTCCTGAGCGGTGCACGGTTCTTACCTCTGCCCGCTCAATTACTTTCGAAAGCCTTCGATACCCAGACTGGTGCTGGCTGTTTTTGAAGGCGGCCAACGACTGCCTAGCGCAGGGCAAGTCATCGATCATTGTCTTGCCTGAGAAGGATCAGATTCTTCAGCTGTCATCGCTCTTTGAGGCTGTCGGGCTCGAGCAAGCGGTCACCACTTTGCTACCGGGGGCGAAGAAATCAGATCGCTATATTGGCTTCCACAAGATTCTTGGGCAGGAAAGCTCCATTGTCATCGGAAGTCGATCCGCGGTTTACGCTCCTGCGCAGAACCTAGGGCTAATCGCGCTCTTCGACGACGCCGATGAATCCCTTAGAGAGCAGGGGTCGCCCTACACCCACGCTAGAGAGATTGCGCTGATGCGCGCTAGCGGCGGGGTCAAACTGTTGTTGGCTGGCAACTATCGCTCACTCGAAGTCCAGCGATTAGTCGAGATTGGCTACCTTCAGGATCTCTCAGTCAAGCTACCGCCGGCTCGCATCTCTTTCTCAGCTCCCGCCCAACGACTTGACGCAGCAAGCTTCAAGCTGATGCGAGATGCCCTTGAGGTTGGCCCGGTATTGGTCTTGATTCCGCGCAAGGGAAACTCCGCAACGGTTTACTGTGCCGGCTGCGATGAGCGTTTGGTGTGCCAAAACTGCAAGGGCCCAATTTGGGAGACCGAGAAGGGCGAGTACCGCTGCCGAGTCTGCCAAGGCATCAGCCACGGCTGCCCGAAGTGTGGCTCCACCAAGCTGCGCCGAGGTCGCACCGGAAGCACTCGAACAGCAGCTGAGTTTGGCAAGGCCTTTCCAGGCATCACAATCTCTGAGTTCACATCGGACACCAAAGTCACGGCGGTGAAGAAGAGTAGGCACCTAGTGCTCGCAACTCCCGGGTCTGCCCCGCGAGTTGA
>CAZKLA010000161.1:0-2144 GCA_964553455.1 uncultured Aquiluna sp.
TGGGTGAGATTACTCGTGGGCAAGAGGTGGTTGAGTTTGCCTGTGGCATGCCGCAGCTACTCAAGGGTGAATACTCCGAGAACGCCTCCACCAATGTCGATGTTTATTCGATCAAGCAGCCGCTGGGCGTGGTTGGCATTATCAGCCCATTCAACTTCCCGGCCATGGTGCCGATGTGGTTCTTCCCGGTGGCGATTGCTGCCGGTAACTGCGTGGTGCTCAAGCCAAGTGAGAAAGATCCTTCGGCAGCAATCTGGTTGGCAAAGCTTTGGAAAGAGGCGGGCCTTCCTGACGGTGTATTCAATGTTCTACAGGGCGATAAAGAAGCCGTAGATGGTCTTTTGACCCACCCCGATGTGGCATCGATTTCCTTCGTTGGCTCAACCCCAATCGCGCAGTACATCTATGAAACTGCTGCTCGACACGGCAAGCGGGTTCAGGCCCTGGGCGGGGCGAAGAATCACATGCTGGTGCTGCCAGATGCCGATCTAGACCTAGTAGCCGACTCAGCGGTGAACGCAGGTTTTGGTTCGGCTGGTGAGCGCTGTATGGCGATCTCGGTGGTGGTCGCGGTTGAACCGGTTGCGGATGCCTTGATCTCAAAGATTGCCTCTCGCATGGCTCAAATCAAGGTTGGTGACGGCAGGCGTTCTTGCGACATGGGCCCGCTTGTGACCAAGGTGCACCGCGACAAGGTTGCCTCTTACATTCAAATCGCGGAGCAAGATGGCGCCGAGGTAGTTGTGGATGGCAGGACTGTTGTTGCCGATGGTGCTCCAAACGGTTTCTGGTTAGGACCGACTTTGATTGACAGGGTGCCGGTGGCATCGAAGGTCTACCAGGAAGAAATCTTTGGACCTGTGCTTTCTGTGGTCCGAGTTCAGAGCTACCAAGAAGGTTTGGACCTTATCAACTCCGGAGCCTTCGGTAATGGCACGGCAATCTTCACCAACGATGGGGGAGCAGCGAGGCGTTTCCAGCACGAGGTTGAGGTTGGCATGATCGGTATCAATGTGCCGATTCCGGTTCCGGTTGCTTATTTCTCCTTTGGTGGCTGGAAGCACTCGCTGTTTGGTGACTCCAGGGCACACGGTGAAGAGGGATTTAGATTCTTCACTCAGACCAAGGTCATCACTTCGCGCTGGCTTGACCCAAGTCACGGCGGTATCAACCTAGGCTTCCCACAGAACTAGTTAGGACAGCATGAGCGCGCTATTTGAACCTTGGAAGCTAGCCGATGGCGTAGTCGGATTTATCTGGCGAGCACCATTTCCAAAGGCCCAGTTGTTGCTTCAGCACGGACTCGGTGAGTACTCCGAACGATATGTGACCCAATACAGCCAGCTGGTGCCAAAACTAAATGCTCTCGGCATCGATGTCTACGCCTTTGACCTACCGGGACACGGCAGAAGCGAGGGAACTCGAGGACTTATTGACCTCCAGCAGGCGGTGGCGCTACACCTAAAGGCGCGCGAGGAGCTACTAAATAGCAAGCTGCCTACTGTTTTGTATGGTCACTCACTAGGCGGCCTGATTACCGCGGGCAGTTTGGTTCGCTCTTCGGCAAACGTGGCGGCCGCAGTGATTGGTTCATCCGCAATGCACCAGCCTTCCAAGGGTTGGGAGCGATTGCTCGGGGGAGTTATGGGTCGCATTGCCCCGAATGCGCCAATCCCACTGCCAAGACCGGGGCTAGAGGCACTTAGCCGTGACCCGGAGATTATTCGTCTTGCGGCAAATGACCCGATGTTCTTCCAGGGCAAGGCTAAGAACCTAGTTGCCAAGACCGTGCTTGAGATCTCCGACGAGGTCTGGGGCAAGGTTTCAGACTGGAAGGTGCCGACCCTTGTCATGCACGGTGACCAAGACACTTCTACTGACCACCTAGCCTCCATCGCCCTTTACGAATCGATTGCCTCGGTGGATAAAGAGCTGAAGTTGTATGCGGGAGCGTTCCACGAACTGCTCAATGACTTGGTTGCCGAGGAAGCTCTAGCAGACCTCTTGGGCTGGATCCAAGCCCGGGTGTAGTTCTGGCCAAACTGCCGTAGAATTTGAGGCGACTCCCCGTGTGGCGTCACCTTGGCTAATCCCCCAGGACCGAGAGGTAGCAAGGGTAACTGAGCTCTGGCGGGTGCACGGGG
>CAZKLA010000162.1:0-2141 GCA_964553455.1 uncultured Aquiluna sp.
GAATCCACCTTGCCGGCGTGATGCGCCTCCACAATTTCGATGGAGTCAAAAAACTTGGCTGCCTGAGCGGCAAACTGCTGCGCCAGCATTGAACCAATTGAGAAGTTTGGAACGACCACGGCAGCGGCTTTCGGATGCTCTGAAAGTAGCTTGCTTAGTTGCTGAAGGTGAATCTCGCTCCAACCAGAGGTTCCAACCACGATCTTGAGATCGTGCTGGATGGCGAACTCAACCACCTTCGGACTCACATCCGGAAGCGTGAAATCAACTACGACATCGGCACCGATCATCAAGGAAAGATCAGACTTGGAGTTCAGGGCTTCGTGAAGCTTGAGATTGGCATCTGCGTCAATCAGGTCAATTGCCAGGTTACCCATTCGGCCACTTGCGCCCACCACTGCTACGGAGATCATATTGATAAACCTATCAAGCTAACTCTTGGAGTTGCTCAAGCCCTTCGCCAACCGCAATGAGCGATGATGGCGAGGTGATGATTCGCTGAGCAATCATTTGTACATCAGCCAGCGAAACAGCTCTGAATCGCTCCATGACCTCGGAGACGGACAGATACTCCCCTGTGCCAATCTCTGCAGAGAGCAGTCGGTTCATGCGAGCGATTGAACTCTCGTAGCGCAGTGCCAAACCGCCGGTGATGTTTCCAAGTGCCAGATCATATTCGGCTTGAGTAACACCGTTGTCTGCCAGCTCACGGAATATCTCCCACATCAACTTGGTCACCAGCTGAGCATTCTCAGGGTTGGTGCCGGCATAGATTCCAAAGTAGCCAGCATCGGCATAGCCCTGCTGGTATGAATAGGTCGAGTAAGCCAGTCCACGCTCTTCACGAATCGCCTGATACAGCCTTGATGACATTCCGCCGCCGAGAATTGTGTTCATGATTCCAAGCGCATACCGCGCATCGTCATTGCCTCGGATGCTCTGGAAGCCGAGCAAGACATTTGCCTGGGCAACGTCCTTCTCGATAAATCTAAACTTCTCGGCACCGGTCAGCTCCGCATCGAACTGAGCGCGACGAGGGTTGGGAGTCGACGAGCCAGTCCAGTCGACGCGAGCAAGTTCCTTTTGAACCAGGTCAACTACCTGTTCGTGGCTCGCACCGCCGGCAACTGTCACAACCAGGTTCTCAGGGCGATAGTGCCTGAGGTAATGATCGAAAACCGAATCACGGTCAACAGCGTTGATGGTGTCTGGGGTTCCGCCAATTGGGCGACCAAGTTCGTGGTTTGGTAACAGTGCCTCAGCGAGGGCCTCGTGCGCAACATCCTCAGGATCGTCGTCATTCATCGCGAGTTCCTCGAGAATCACGGTGCGCTCAACGTTGAAATCTGAATCGTCGATTCTTGCCGAGGTAAACATATCCACCAGCAGGTCCATCGCTAGCGGCAGGGCCGAGTTCTGCACCCTGGCGTAGTAGCTGGTGTATTCCTTAGCGGTAGCGGCATTGGAAGAGCCACCGACTGAGTCAAAGGCCACCGAGATGTCCTTCTGGCCGCGACGCTCGGTTCCCTTGAAGAGCAGGTGCTCTAGAAAGTGCGTGGAGCCAAAGTGGCCACCGGTCTCATCGCGAGAACCAACTGCCACAGAGGCAGAGATGGCCACCGATGGAGCGCCGGGAACTTCCTCGGTAAGAATGCGAACACCGCTGGGCAGCACCGAGCGAGAAACTCGGGCTGCCTCAGCGGTGAACGTCTGGGACTTATTTAGTTCGAAGAGCAATGCTTACTCTGCTTCCGCAGCGCTCTCTTCGCCCTCAACAACTGGGGAAAGCGATAGCTTGCCGCGGTCATCGATCTTGGTGATCTCAACCTGAAGCTTCTGGCCCACCTCAAGAACGTCTTCAACGTTCTCAACGCGCTTGCCGCCAGAAATCTTCTTTAGCTCGGAGACGTGCAGTAGGCCGTCCTTGCCTGGCATTAGCGAGATGAAGGCACCGAAGGTGGCTAGCTTCACAACGGTACCTAGGAAGCGCTCACCGATCTCAGGAACGTGTGGGTTAGCAATGGCGTTAATCGCAGCCTTTGCAGCCTCAGCGCTCTGACCGTTGGTAGCACCGATGTAAACGGTTCCGTCGTCCTCGATCGAGATGTCAGCTCCAGTGTCTTCCTGGATCTGGTTGATCA
>CAZKLA010000163.1:0-2134 GCA_964553455.1 uncultured Aquiluna sp.
GCCGTAGATGTAGGTAAGGGAGATAACCACGCGCTTGTCGCGAGGGATATCTACTCCAGCAATACGTGCCATTTGGAATTTCTCCTGTTTGAAAGAAGGTCTTCGGCATCACCATCTCGATCTGGCGGATCGGGCCCCGGCCTTCTTTCCGGGGGTTAGCTTTACGCTTGGCGATACCTTGAGTATTTAGTTATGGGGTTAGGGCAATTAGCCCTGGCGCTGCTTGTGACGAGGGTTCTCGCAGATAACCATCACGTTGCCGTGACGACGAATCACCTTGCACTTGTCGCAGATCTTCTTAACGCTCGGGTTAACCTTCATGCTCTTACTTTCTACTTGTAGCGGTAGATGATGCGGCCGCGGGTCAGGTCGTATGTGGACAGCTCTACAATCACGCGGTCTCCGGGGAGAATACGGATGTAGTGCTGACGCATTTTGCCCGAGATGTGGGCGAGGACGATGTGTCCGTTGGTCAACTCCACACGGAACATTGCGTTCGGTAGAGCTTCAACGACCGATCCCTCGATCTCGATGACGCCGTCTTTGTTGGCCATGCACTCACTTATTCACTACTTTTGGCAGCGTCACAAACACGCAAAACCGCTCAATTTTCAGAAGGATTTCACGTTAGAAACGCCGAGGAACAATCCTAGGGGGAAATTGAGGCGAATGCTAGTGGCTAATCCAAAGAAATTGGCGTAATGCCAAAAGGCTTTAATCCCTCGACTCCGCCATCGGGTGCGGTGAGCACCCAAATACCCTTCGAGTGGACCGCAACCGAGTGCTCCCAGTGCGCACCATCACCGCCATCTTTGGTGGCAACGGTCCAGTCATCCTCGTGGATATAGGTCTTCTGATCGCCGGAGGTGATCATGGGTTCAATCGCCACGCAAAGCCCCGACTCAACCTTTGGTCCAGCATCGCGCACCGCGTAGTTGAACACCGCTGGATCTTCGTGCATGGTGCGGCCAATACCGTGACCGACGTACTGCTCTAGAATCCCCCACTTGCCACGCTGAGCGATGTAATGCTCGATGGCAACACCAACCTCGTTGAGGCGCTTTGCCGAAGCTAGAGCAGCAATACCTGCCCAGAGTGAGCCCTCGCAGACATCAGACTGCAGTTGGCGCTGCTTGGTGAGATCGTTATCAAGTCCTGGAACTACCATCGAGAACGCGCTATCGCCATTCCAGCCATCGACCTCGGCACCGCAGTCAACTGAGATTAGATCGCCAGCCGCCAGCACCTTGTTTGATGGGATGCCATGCACCACTTCGGAATTGATGCTTGCGCAAATGGTGTGGTAGTAGCCCGGTACCAATTGGAAGTTTGGACGCCCACCGCCATCGCGAATGGTTTTCTCGGCAATTTGATCAAGCTCGAGAGTGGTTACCCCCGGGCGAATTGCGGCTCGAACATTCTCGAGAGCTTTCGCGGTCAATAGACCAGCAATTCGCATTTTGCGAATTTGGTCATTGGTTTTGGATTCGTACTTTTTACGCATCTGCCGTTAGCCCGCGAGCATCAAGTGCTTCCATGATGCGGGCGGTTACATCAGCAATCTCACCGAGACCATCAATCATGGCAACCAAACCGCGGGCTGCGTAGACATCGATTAGCGGAGCAGTTTGTGCGTCGTAAACCTCGAGTCTGCGGCGAATCACCTCAGGGGTGTCATCCGCACGTCCCTCGACCTGAGCACGGTGAGCCAAACGACGAACCAGCTCCTCATTGTCTGCGGTGAGCTGCACTACAACGTCTAGGCGCTTGCCGGAATCGGAAAGAATGCTGTCTAGCTCGTTTACCTGGTCAATGGTGCGAGGGTAGCCATCCAACAGGAAGCCACCGAGGGCATCATCGTGAGACAGACGGTCGCGAACTAGCGCATTGGTGAGAGTGTCAGGAACATATTCACCGCGGTCCATGAAGCCCTTAGCCTCAACGCCCAATGGAGTCTGGTTCTTCACGTTGTAGCGGAAGATGTCTCCGGTTGAGATGGCAGGAATTCCGAGGTGCTGGGACAGCAATGCGGCCTGGGTTCCCTTGCCGGCACCCGGAGGTCCGATCAGAAGGAGGCGCGTCACTTCAGTAGACCCTCGTAGTTACGCTGCTGCATCTGAGCGTTGATCTGCTT
>CAZKLA010000164.1:0-2130 GCA_964553455.1 uncultured Aquiluna sp.
GCGAAGTCCTGGTCTAGCAAGCAGGTCTCCTTGAAGAAGCCGGTAACGCGGCCTTCAACGATCTTTGGCAGTGCGGCCTCAGGCTTGCCCTCGTCGCGTGCGGTTGCCTCAGCAATCTCGCGCTCCTTAGCAACGATGTCAGCTGGGACCTCGTCGCGAGTTAGGTAGCTTGGGCTGAATGCTGCGATGTGAACTGCTACGTCGTGAGCGGTCTCTGCATCTGCACCCTCGAAGGCAACCAATACGCCCACCTGAGGAGGTAGGTCGCGGCTGGTGCGGTGAAGGTAAGCGTCAACGCCAGAGGCAGAAACGGTAGCAACCTTGCGAAGCTCTACCTTCTCACCCAGGATTGCGGCCTGGTCGGTGATGGCGTCTGCCACGGTTGCGTTGCCGTGCTTAGCCGCCAGAGCAGACTCAACATCGGTAGCACCGGCGGCAACAACTGCATCAGCAACGGCGTCAGCCAGTGCGATGAAGTTCTCGGCCTTTGCCACGAAGTCAGTCTCGCAAGCAAGCTCGATCAAAGTTCCGGTGCCGCCAGAAACACGAGCAACGATTAGACCGTTGCTGGTGGTGCGACCCTCGCGCTTGGAAACACCCTTTAGGCCCTTGAGTCTTAGAAGCTCAAACGCCTTTTCGATGTCGCCATCAGCCTCGTCTAGTGCGGACTTGCAGTCCATCATGCCTGCGCCGGACTTCTCGCGAAGTGCCTTTACATCTGCGGCGGTGTAGTTAGCCATGTTTATGCGTCCTTCTCTGCTGGGGTTTCCTCAACAGCCGGAGCTGCGGCCTCAGCCACAACCTCTGCTGCCTTTGCCTCGCCAGCCTCTAGAAGCTCGCGCTCCCACTCAGCCAGTGGCTCTGCCTCTTCGCCGCCCTTGTTGTGGCGAGCGATCATGCCGTCTGCTGCTGCATCTGCGATAACGCGGGTTAGCAACTCGATCGAGCGAATAGCGTCGTCGTTTCCAGGAATACCGATGGTCACGTCGTCTGGGTCACAGTTGGTGTCCAAGATGGCGATAACTGGAATGCCAAGCTTCTTAGCCTCAGTGATGGCTAGGTGCTCCTTGTTGGTGTCGACAACCCAAAGTGCGCTTGGGGTCTTTGCCATGGTGCGGATACCGCCCAGGGTCTTCTCCAACTTGTCCTTCTCACGGCGAAGGATCAAAAGCTCCTTCTTGGTAAGACCAGACTTTGAAGCGTCTGCGAAGTCCATGGTCTCCAGCTCCTTTAGGCGCTGGATACGCTTGTTTACGGTGCCGAAGTTGGTCAATAGACCACCCAACCAGCGCTCGTTGATGAATGGCTGGCCAACACGCTTTGCCTCAGCGGCAACAACGCCCTGAGCCTGCTTCTTGGTGCCAACAAACATGATGGATCCACCGTTTGCAACGATGTCGCGAACGAAGTGGTATGCCTTGTCAATGTGGTCCACCGACTGCTGTAGGTCGATGATGTAGATGCCGGAGCGATCGGTAAGAATGAATCGCTTCATCTTTGGGTTCCAGCGACGGGTCTGGTGACCGAAGTGGACACCCGCGTCAAGTAGCTGACGCATAGTGATAGTTGCCATGAGGCACTCCTTTTTGGGCACACAGGTGCGCCCCTCAGTTTCATGATTTGACCGATTGGTCAAATCCCTGGCATTCCTTCCGGCACAACCAAGCCAAAGCTTGGACCGAGGTGACGGAGTTTGTTGGAACACGCGAATTCGATCTGGATTGCTCCAGACCGTTGACAACCATACCAGTTTGAGGCCAAGTTATCCACTAAATTCTGGGCAAAAGCCCCGATTGTCACCTGCTAATTCAGGCTGACTTGGTGTTCAAATTTGCTGCCTCCATCACCATAGTTTTGACGTTTTTAGCAATACCTTCGTCCGCATCCGATTGGCAGCAGCCGATCTCGGAAGAAGTCAAGGAATGGAAGTCATCATATCTGGCTCCAGAGACGGAATATGGCCCTGGCCATCGAGGTGTTGATATGGTTCAAGATCTTGATTCGATGATCAAGGCTCCTATTACTGGAAGCCTCTATTTCGCTGGCCTTGTGGTGGACCGGCAGGTTGTCACCATCCGCTCCGCAGCCGGCTATCTGGCAAGCTTTGAACCTGCCTGCACCAACTACAAA
>CAZKLA010000165.1:0-2097 GCA_964553455.1 uncultured Aquiluna sp.
CAATTCAGTGCTGCCCCAGGCGGAGCACCTACCATTGTTCGCAACAGTTATTTCCGTTTGATCCCTGTGGGCAACAGCTCTGTGACATCTGTGGGTAACTGGAGTTAACCATAGTCATAGACTTTGCTCAATATTTGTAATACAATTCAAATATGGAACATCCGTTAATTGGTGACGTATCTAACCTAACCACAGAAGAGTTAGGTGCCAAAGTCAGCGAACTACAAAAGAAATTAAGCATTGCTCAAAGGTCAGGCAACGGCCATTTGAGCAATCAAATAAGAATGGCATTGGAAACTTATTACAATGCTTACCAGGCCAAGCTGCAAGAGAGCTATCAAAAGGCTAACACCACCAACATAGATTTTGAAAACAAAATCAACATTCAATGAACGTTAGACTACAATACAATTTAGAATTTTCGGGTGCCATCCACATTGATGGCGTGTTACAACTAAATCAATATCAAGTAAATCTCAATTTAGAAACACAATCTGCAGACCGTGCTGCTATCAATGTGGCCATGGATCGACTCAAATGCTTTGTAAATTTAGAACTTGCAGACGCTGTGTTTGTAAATCAAAACCAGCCCGACTTGTGTGAACTGCTGGATCTAATTGGTGCCAACGTTGTGAGCCTGCCCGACGAGCCTGTGGATCAAATTGTGGGGCTCATGCTATTTTGCAAACTCAATGCCGTGATGGAGGGAGTCATGGTCGTAACTGCGCTGGATATCTGTTCCGATCTAGGCGACGACGTTTGGTACGAGCACACCGAAGAAGATGCCATTGGACCATTTGACGCCGAGGGATGGTGGCACGATTCGGGTACCGTACACAACTCTCTGACTCAGACCGAAATCTCAGACAAAGTGGTAAAAGTTTTGCATCCTTGGGCCGAATATGGACTGTTATGGCCCGATGTAGTTGACAAATCTCAAGAAAAAGAGCATACTGTGGTATACGCAAAATTTCCACGACATGAAAACTGACAAATTTGGGCAACTAATCTTTGGAGAGCAGGATGTTATCAACTTGTATCTACAAGGTCACAACATAGATACATTGCAGCATCTGCTGGTGGATTCAACCATTGACCTAGAAACTGCTGCATCCATACTGGATAACGTTCCTGCATTTGTACGCTACGATGAACTGGCACAGTCGCAGAGTGTAGAGCAGTTTGATCATCGTTGCCAGGCCACATGGTACATGCCGGAAGAATACAAAGCACTGGATATTGCAGCTTATGTATTGAGCTTGTGTAAAACTGATGCAGAGCTACAACGCTGCGGCGAAGAACTGTTGTTGTTTCAAGAACGCAACTTGTTTGATTTGCTGCGCTATCTAAAATATCTTGTGGACGTTATGACCGAAAATCAGTTGATCTGGGGCGTAGGGCGTGGGTCAAGTGTGGCCAGTTATGTGTTGTACAAACTGGGAGTACACAGAATTGACAGTATGTACTACGAATTAGATCCCACTGAATTCTTGCGTTAAATATTAATTTAGGAGATTACTATGACTCAAAAAACTTACAAAACCGCTCAAGGTAAAATTGTGGACATGGGCAGATTGACCCTGCAAAATGAACAGGTACGTGCAGTGGGCAATATGAAGGTCAATGCTCGCGGCGATGTTGTGGACGACATGAATCGTCCCATTAGTTCAAAGCCACAGCAAGTTAACCGTCAATATCAAAATCAAACCACACAGAAAAAATGACAAAATTAGCATTCGAAGCTCACAAAATTCAACGTCAAAGTCTACGACCTCTCAATGATTCAGTGATTGTAGCAGACATGGTATTTGACGAGCGTATTACCACAGGTGGTATTGTGTTGCTCAATGACAACGGCAAAGGCACAGGCATTCGTCCACGTTGGGCACAGGTATATGCAGTGGGACCCGAGCAGCAAGACGTCAAAGTAGGCGACTGGATTCTAGTGGCACACGGTCGTTGGACACGCGGCATTGATGTCGAAGACGAATCCGGAAAGCGAACTCTTCGCAGAGTAGATCCTGCAGACATCTTGTTGCAAAGCGACCAGTCCATGCAAGACGAAACTTTCTCTGACGCTGTTCACATCGAAGCCAA
>CAZKLA010000166.1:0-2089 GCA_964553455.1 uncultured Aquiluna sp.
GGGTACGGCAGTTCGAATCTGTCCCTTCCAACCATGGGCCTGTAGCTCAGTCGGTCAGAGCGAGGGACTCATAATCCCCAGGTCCCAGGTTCGAGCCCTGGCAGGCCCACTTATATTTATATTTATGAAAAAAGTAGTTACGTTTCTAGCACTGCTCTTTAGCTTTGCTGCCTCTGCCTCCCACCTTGCAGGTGGTGATATACAGTACCGCTACATTGGAGATTCTACCGGAATCGCCCGTCATTATAAAATCATTCTAAGAGTCTATAGAGATGTTACCGGTATAGCAATGCCCACTACTGAGACAGTAACAATATCCTCAGGATGTTATTCTAACACCAACGTTACTGTCAACCTAACAGCCGGAAGCGGGGTTGTATCTCCGACCTTATTTGATTGTGTAAACCCAGGACCTGGTGTAAAAACTCTGGAAGTTTACCGGTATACCGGGTATGTAGTACTACCGGGCAACTGCGGTGACTTTGTATTCTGGTATTCAAATTGCTGCCGTCCTCCTGGAGTAACTAATATCTCAAACTCAAATGGAACTGGAGCCGATGGCTTCTACTTTGATGCCCTACTCAATAACCTTAATGGACAGAACTCATCTCCGATCTTTGTATCGGAGCCTGTTCGGGCATTCTGTGTAGCTAATCCTTTCAACTGGAAGCAAAGCTCGGTTGAATACGATGGAGACTCGGTGGTATACTCTCTGATCAATTGCCGGGAAGGAGCTTACCCAAACCAGACTAACATTCCGTTTGACTTTGGATTCAATAAGAATCAACCTGTATCCTCAACCTACTTCAATATCAATCCTCAAACCGGGCAGATCTCTTTCTATCCTACAACTCAGGAGGTTGATGCACTGTCGGTACTGATTGAAGAATATAGGTATGATTCACTCTGGGGAGTATGGACTAAGGTAGGTTCAGCCTCAAGAGATATGATGATATCAATTGCATACAATTGCAATGCAGTAGCGATGCAAGGCGTAAAATACGACCCTACTCAATATCCGGTTGATACAATTACAGGACTAAAATATAAAGAAGTATCATGCGGGGATACAGCCTTCGGGCTTAAGTTTCACATTGCCCTAGATGGGTATTCAATCAACGATGTTGATTTTAGAATGACCCGTGCACAGACCAGCCAACCTGTTGCAATCAAAAAAATCTGGTCTAATGTCGATGTGAATTACGAGACCGACTCAGTACGTGTTGTAATGCTCATGCCCTTTAGTTATGCAGGAGAGTACTACCTCTACTCTAAGAAAGGAAACGATGGTAATACTCTGATGAATAAATGCGGTATTGAGATGGATGAGTTTGATACAATCTTAATCAAGGTAGGACCTTGCCCACCTCCACCACCTCCGGACCCTATCGGTCCAGTCGACGATATTAGGAACGGAGAAGAGCCTATCATTCCTCCTGTACAGCCTATTCTTATTCCGAACGTAGTAACTCCGAACGGAGATAACAAAAACGACCTCTTTGTAATTAAGAACCTCAGCGATCACAGTCCTGCCAGTATAAGCATTATGAATAGATGGGGTCAGATAGTCTACATTAATTCAGATTATAAGAATGATTGGGATGGAGGAAATGTAGCAGATGGAGTTTATTTCGGAGTATTAGACACTCCAAACCAATCTTACAGCTTTACAGTTACAGTCCTAAGATAAGTTGCTTTTTTAAATAAAAGTTACTATCTTTAGGTATGTTAGATCTATGTCCGTTTAAGCCTGTTCACTCGGTAGAGTGGTTGGAGAGTTACTTTGCTGAGAACTGCTACAAGAAGCCTTACGATCGCTTTATGTGGTGGAGAGGATATGTAGCTAAAAAGAAGCCTTTGTTTCCTCAAGCTCATTTCAAGGATAAGGTTATGAACGGTGACTTTGACTTTCCTCATTATAAGTACGAGGCCGAGCTAGTAGAACATAAACTCCGTCATGCTTATATAAATAAAGTTGATATCGTTGGATTTAATGAATCCCAGAGCCTGAATATGGCTCGGTGGAAGCGCTTACTTGAAGATCATACTAAAGAAGAAGCCAAGCGGTTAGAAGGTCTGTATAAAGAGT
>CAZKLA010000167.1:0-2083 GCA_964553455.1 uncultured Aquiluna sp.
GGTGACCTAGTTCACCTGTCCTGCATCAACTCTCAGCATGAGTTAGTGCTGGCCGCATAGACCGGGGCCGACGAGGCGCCCGCAGCACATTACTTACGAATTCAAACCCCCTATTAGGAGACTCCTATGTTTAACGCACGCTTGGAAACAACAAAGATCAAGGCAGGTCAGCCAAGAACCCTCGGGCTATTGGTTGAAGCTGCAGCACCACAGCTCCCAGAACTAACCCTTTCCCGCTCCCCACAGGCCATTGTGTTTGTGGTGGATCGCTCTGGCTCAATGGGCGGTGGCCGCCTAGAGCTAATCAAGAGCACCATCTCTCAGATGATCGGCCAGCTAAACCCGGCCGACTATGTCTCGGTTATCTCCTTCGACACCGAGGTGGAGACGCATGTCGCACTAAGGCAGAAGGGAACCCTGGACGCAGCCGAGCTGCGTCGAGAGCTGGTAAAGCTTGAGCCACGTGGTGGCACCAACATCGAACTCGGTTACCGCTTCGGCCTAGCCGAGGCAGCCAAAGCACCATCAGGTGTCGAAGCTAAGTTGATCTTGCTCTCCGATGGTCACGCTAATCACGGCATCAAGGAGCCAGCAGCCCTTGGGCAGTTGGCGGCGCTCGCTACCGAGCACCTGGTCAGCACCTCAACCATCGGCATCGGCACTGGCTTCGATGAAACCATCCTGGCCAGCGTTGCCGCTTCGGGACAGGGCAACCACTTCGCAGCTCTTGCTGTCGAAGAGGCAATTGCTGGTCTTCAGGATGAGATCGACGGACTACTGCAACGTTCGATTCGAAACCTCAGCTGTCGCATCGAGATCATGCCATTGGACCGCCTCAGGGCCATCACCCCGGTTGGCTATGTCCAGCGGCTAGAGAGCTTCACCAACGGCATCAACGCCCAGTTGGGCGAGCTGGTCTCCGGTGAAGAGCGAGGCTGGGCATTTGCCCTCGACTTCGCTGCCTTTTCAGAGCTGGATTTAGGCATGGTCTCGGTTCGCGTTGAGATCCATGGCGAGAACGCACTAACCGGCGAACCAGTTAGCTATCTCAATACCTTGAGCCTTGAGGTCGCGTCGCCGCAGAACTTCGTGGCTGACGCTATTGAAGAAGACGTGCTAGCGGAACTAGCAGTCTTCCGCTTGGCGGAGATCAAGGAGAGCGCAGCTCAAGCTGCCCGCAGCGGATCCTTCGATCAGGCCAGAACCATGATCCTTGATGCTCAAGTCGACACCGAAGCGCTACTTAGGCAACTGGACAAGATGACCCCGAGGGTTCGCCTTCGCATCTTGGCTGAGAACCGCGAACTCGCTGAGCTACTCGGCTTTACCGATATCGAGTTCGCCAAGCGTGCCACCGAGTCGGGCTTCCGCTCCTCTCGCTCAAAGCCAAACCCACGAGACAAGAACTAAGGAGCAGCCATGCCATTCGAATTGGTATCGCCTAAGGGCGGATACGGTCACCACGGTGACCTATGGAGTGAGATTCTCCCTGGTTTATGGATGGGTGGAACCGGTAACCGAGCTCAGCTCGGTTACTCGGACCTACCAGAGATCACCAACCTGCACTTTGACACTGTTGCGACTTTGTTTGCGCACGCGTTACCGGTGGACTGGTATGTCAAAGAAATCAGGCTTGGCTTCTACGACCACGACAAGGTGGATGTTGATTCTCAAGACCTCGACCAGGTGGTATCTGCCATCCATCAAGACTGGCAATCAGGCAAGCGAGTGCTTATTCGCTGCCAGGCGGGCTGGAACCGATCCGGTTTGATTACCGGCTTGGTGCTTATGCGCGCTGGCTACTCGGCTCAGGAAGCAATTGACCTGATCCGAGAGCGTAGGTCACACAGTGCCCTATGCAACCAAACCTTTGAACAGTTTTTGAAAGAACAGGAGACCAGCGATGTGGGTATTCACTAGCACTGGCTTTATTAGCGCAGTTAGAAAGCACGACCGTCCAAACGTAATCACCGTCCGCTCAAGAGACCGCAGGTCCCTTGAGCCCCTGGCTGAGGCGGCTGGAGTTGAGATAGCAGTTTCACCATTTGGCGACTATCCGTATCGAGCATTTATCGAGCCGGAA
>CAZKLA010000168.1:0-2065 GCA_964553455.1 uncultured Aquiluna sp.
TGAATGATTCATGCTGCAATCTCCATAACTGTAATGCTAGATGTACCGCCGACAACGTATGAACCATTGTCTGTGTTTGAGGGTGCATTAACTGTCACCTCTATATTTGACCAGCGCGATGCAAACTGCACTTTATATGTGGTTGCGTTAGTAGTGTTTGGACTGTCTAAATGCGTGTGAGCAGCGGTTGCTGTTTTCCATCTGTCGGTGGGCATTCCAATACCAATAGTGGCGGCAGTTTGAGCACCTGTGGGGTAAGTACCAACAACCATGTTGGACGCCCCTCTCAGAACATAAAAAGCCCCATACATATTGTCAAAACCGCCATAGTTTATGTTGGTTATGACCAAAATTCTGTTAGCCGCGCTAGTAGGGGTGATGGTTACACTTAGCCCTGCCACATCTACAGGCGACATACTTGTCGTAGAAGCTTTGTCTGTCTTCGTTGCGCTCACTACCTGAATAACACTTCCACTCGGAGCATTCGCATCAGGCAGGACTCCCGCGACCTTTGAAGCCAGTGGAACCAAGCCGCTGTCATTAAGCAGCGTTGCGAGGTTTCTCGCTTTACTTGTCATAAAAATTCTCCAATGAAATACCCCCCGTTGGTGTCTTTTGGATCACCTCAGGGGGTCTTTGGGTTTACTCAGTCACGGCTTCCACCTCGACCCAAGCAGTCGTAGGTTCGTCCCAACGATAGACTTTGCCGTCGTCTGGGTGAGCTACAGGAGCTTCCCAGAGACAGGTGTCTTCGTTTAAGAGCCACGATGGGTAGGGTTTAGGAGGGATGAAAGCGTCTAGAGTGCGGTCGTAGGTATAGCCAATGCCTGCGTAGTTTTTACGTAGGGGTGTACCTCCGAGTTTGTGAATGCCTCCTTGGGTGTTGTAGGAGGTTTGAATCCACTCACCCGCAGAGGTATCTACGAAGGTCTCGAAGAAAGACGGTTCAGCAACAATGACCTGTGTGACTTTACCGTCTTGGACTTTTGCAAAATGTGCCATGTTAAATCCTTATGCAGTAAATGTTCCAGAGGTTGTAAAGGTGTGGATGGTGTAACCACCAGCCGAAGTCACCGTGCCGCCAGTGCCGCGCTGTGCGCCAAGGTAGCGAATGATGACAATGCCAGAGCCACCAGCACCGCCTGAACGACCCAGCGACGCGCCGCCGCCGCCAGAGCCACCGCCACCGCCGCCACCAGTATTTGCAGAACCGGGGTTTCCGTTTGACCCACTAGAGCCACCGTTACCGCCGCCGCCGCTACCGCCAAGACCAAACGTAGCGGGGCTTGTATAAAAGCCTCCACCACCGCCGCCAGCGCGAGTTACAGCGGAGCCTGTAATTGACGAAGAAACGCCTGCACCGCCGTTTTGCCGAACAGTTCCCGCAGCATTACCTTCGCCAACAGAACCTGCGCCGCCGCCACCACCTGCGGGATAACCAGCGAGACCAGTACCAGTGCCGCCTGCAAAACCCTGTCCTGTGGTTCCTGCCGCGCCCGATATGCCCGCACCCGATGAGGAGCTACCGCCTGCGCCTGACCCACCGCTGGTTGCTGGGGTAGTTGCGGAAAAGGACGCGCCTGCGCCGCCGCCTATAGACGTAATGCTTCCGAACACAGAGTTGGAGCCGTTTGCTCCTACGCTAGAACCTGATGTGCCGCCTGCGCCGCCTGCACCAACAGTAACTGTGTAGGTTGTTCCAGAGCTTAAAAATAGCGCAGCCTCGGCAGAAGAACCCCCACCAGAAGACTCACCTGTTACGTTACTGCGATAGCCGCCAGCGCCCCCGCCAGAACCAGAAGCCCAGCTTGAAGGCCCAGTTTCAGCCCCGCCACCACCACCACCAGCCACGACAAGGTATTCAACTGAATAAGGCAAGCCCTCGCGGAACCTAGCCCACTGCCCACTAGTCGTGTCATACCACTCAGGCTCGCCAGTCGTGCTATTCAAGCGATACATCCCCGCTTGAGGCGATGCAGGACGTTGAGCTGTAGTACCCACAGGCATCAAGGCTGCTCCGCTTGCTGAAGTCTTTTCAACAAACTTCGCGTCAGCCTCAGCCTTG
>CAZKLA010000169.1:0-2033 GCA_964553455.1 uncultured Aquiluna sp.
TTTGCATTTGGATACTTTGCATATCCTATATGGGAAATCCTAAAGAAAATTTGGCACGAAGCAAAGAAAGCACGAAAGGAATGGTAATGGCAACTGAAACAAAGCCCCGTGATCGTTTTGATCTCGAACAAGAAATACTTGAGTGCTGGAAGGTAACCTCGGACATTACCATGTTCATTGAGCAAGGTTCCGGCACAGAGGATTTCAAGACACTGGCTACATACTACGAAAAGAAGTTTGATCGACTGTGGAGCACATTCGAACAGCTGGTACACGAACGCAAACTATGATGACACAATTTAGAAACTGGTATGTACGCAACCAAGATGCTATCACTTGGTTTATCATTGGATGGTTGACTTTGGGAATGATTGACAACATTGTCAAACAAGAGTATGTCTGGGCATTGATTCAAGCAGTGTTGATTTGGGTCAACTACAAACTGTCCAAAGTCCGGATGCAGTAATGGGCAGTCAAACTGATTACTTCAATCGCATCGGCTACAAGCCCACTTGGCATATCGGTGACCGTGTGATTGGTAAGTGGAACAAGATTCCATTTGTAGGTACTGTAGGCAATGATACTGTGATTAACGAAATCGAAGGACCACGTATCAGCGTACATGTCGATCTCCCTATCAAGTTTAAAGACCGAATACACACTGTGATTTTTGTCAAACATCGCGATATCAAGGCCTACAAGTAATCTCAATTTTGCCAAAACCACCGTGAGAAATAATTTCTACAGGCATTTGCACAGTAAATATCTGCATGGAAAACGTACAACTCACAGTGGCCGATATGGCCAGTATCAAATCAATAATTGAACTTGCTGCCAATCGTGGCGTATTCAAAGTCAATGAAATGAGTCAAGTCGGCGCATTGTACGACAAGCTTTCTAATTTTTTAGAAGCCAGTGCCGAACAACTGCGTCAGCAGCAACAACAAGCACAAGGAGATCAAAATGCTTAAACACGTTGGAAGACACGGCGACCGTAAGGTTGCAATTATTTTTAGAGAAATTCCCGGAGAAGATCACATGTGCCTTGTGATTTATCCCGATGTACTGCCCACACACATTCACGACACTGTGATGCGTGTGATCGAAAGCCCAGTGGGACAAGCAGAATCAGTGTTGGCCAATGCTCTGCACCGCAACCTGCTGCCCGATGGTCGTCCTATTCTAGAAGCACTGCACCGCGAGGGCATGATGAAGAAAGTCAGTACCAATCAAGTTATTGTTACTCCCACTCCTGCTAGCTCTGTTAAACTGGACGAGCTGAACCGACTGGTCAAGGAAATGGAAAGCGGGGAAGATGCTCGCAAGCGTATGCAAGAACTGGATGCCAACGCTGGTTTGGTTGATCCTGCTGTCAAGCGCGAGCAAGAGCGTGAGTTCAAGCGTCGTCGTCTTGAAGAAGAAGCTGCTCGTGCTCAAAAGGGACTGCCTCCCATGCAAGCCGATGCCAGCAGTGCCTTAGATGACAAGGCTCTGGCCGCCAACATGCTGTCGCAGGCTCAACGCATGGAGCAAGAAGCACGTGGCATGATTGCCGAAGCTGCCCGCATGAAGAAGGAAGCCGAACGCATGCACCCAGGTGTGGTAGCCAAAGAAACTGCTGCACCAGTGGCTGCAGAATCTGCACCCGTAGAAAAAGCCACACGTCGTGGACGTCCAGCCAAGAGCAAAGCGGTGGCTGCTAATGCTGTTCAGTGATGAATTTTTCGACAAGTGGGAACATTTAATCAAGGAAGCACCCAAGACTGAAGTCCCACTTGAGTGCCTTAAAAAAATAATCATTAAAATGTATGGCAAGCGGCAGCGAACCATCAATCTTGATTCATTACGAAAGCAAGGACTGGATATCGAAGAGATCGAAACAGTTCTTACTCGAACTCTACTAGAGTTAGACGACCAGGTGCGCGACATTGAATTCATTGTTGACGCTGCTTTGGTTGCAGAAATTGTTCAACCCGAAACTGATAAAATTTTAGAAAAATTAAAATAACATGGATGTTAAACTTGTATCCTAC
>CAZKLA010000170.1:0-1994 GCA_964553455.1 uncultured Aquiluna sp.
AGTGCTAAACGCATCGTATGCGTCTTGGTGGATGGCCTTGGAGCTCAGAATGTTCGAGATCGAGCCGGTCACGCACCTTGGCTTTCAGCTCACCTCAACGCCGGAGCCATCACCCACGCCGGTTTTCCCTCCACAACGAGCGCAAACATCGCATCTTTCGCTACTGGCTTGACCCCTGGCGAACACGGGCTGATTGGCCATCAGGTGTTTGATCGCACTTTCGATGAGAAGATCAATTTATTAACGGGATGGTATCAAAATGCGGATCCTGTTCAGTGGCAACCAAATCAAACGGTAAGCGAAGCAGCATTTGACGCTGGAATCTCCTGCTATGTAATCGGTCATGAGGAGTATCGGAACTCGGGTTACACCAGGGCAACCATGCGCCAGGCGGAGTATCTGGCAGCGGAATCGCTATCCGAGCGATTCGATGCGGCGAGGAAGGTTTTGGCTACCTCGGAGGAATCCATTACCTACCTTTACATCCCCGAGCTAGACAAGTACGGACACAAGTTCGGTTGGCAGTCACAGGGCTGGGCAAGCCTTTTGGAAGATCTCGATGCTCAGTTGTCGCGCTTTGCGGCATCGCTACCTAAAGACTGCGGGCTAGTTATCACGGCAGATCACGGAATGATTGACTCGGCCCCCGAGCAACGCCTTGTCATTGATGAGTTTGTAGATCAGGGCGGCTTGCTTGAGTGGTTCGGCGGGGACACCAGAGTGGCTTACCTGTATCTCAAGGACCCCGGTGCCACCGAGAGTCTGCAACGCCAGCTGGAAAGCCAGAATGCGCTGTTTCAAGCAGTGAGCTCAAAGGACGCCATCGCCGCGAATTGGTTTGGTCCGGTTGGAGAGCTCGCCCAGCAGAGAATGCCAGAACTGCTGCTGCTTGCTAGGTCAAACTTCACGCTATTTCACAGTGTGTTCTCGAAAAAGCGAAGCATGGAGATGACTGCGCATCACGGGGGACTGTCGTCAAATGAACTGCGGATTCCGCTAATCAGACTCGGTGTCTAAAGAGCCGGTTCCAAGCACGATCTCGTCCCAGCTTGGCAATGCGGCTCTTCCCTTAGCGGAGTGTGGCTTGATGTCCTGAGCGTTTTGCTCCCTGCGAGAGCGAAGCTCCTGGACCAGATCGTGAACCGAGGCTCCTTCCGGTTCTTTCTCCTGCGCCTCCTGAATGGGCTCTGGAGTCGCTGGCGGGGTGAAGATTGAATCACGAATGCTGTGAGCCTTACCAATCTTTCTGGCAGATTCACTGTTGGGCTCGATCACCCTGGTGCGTGCGTCAAAAAGCCAGCTGTAGGTGGCGTTGCCTTTGGCGATAATCTCCCAGCCAAGCTCGGTCTTTATTGCCTTGAACTGAGCTGCTGGGTCTGATGCTAGAACCATGTCTTCAAATCTCTTCATGGTGGGGCCATCCGGCAAAGTTGTGTTCAGTGCCGCATCCAAGACATACCGAATCTCATCGAGGATCGGCAGTGCGAAAGGCTCCACGGCTGATTCAGGGACTCCTAGGTTCGCGGCAACTTCGGCAACCGATGCGCCTGATCTAATCTGCTGCTGAACTTCCCGGGGAGTGAAGTTGGAGTTCTCTGTTGGCTGCACCTTGCGAATCGAGTCTCTGATTTGATCATCAACCACGGCACGAGCTCGCGTGCCATCGGATGTCTCAAAGACCAAGTAATCACCTTCGCGCGAGACGAACTTTAGCTCCATGATTTGCACTCCTTGGCCTCGAGTTTGGCAAATCCAAATGCATATGCCTGTAAATACAGCGGTGAGTTGATTAACTCTTTCCTGTAACGGCGAGCCTTATTTGCAAAACTTCGACTTCTAAGGCATGCTTCACGCCGAAGTAGTAGTGGAGAGGTGAGGCTAATGGCGACCGATTACGACGCTCAGCGCAAAAACGATGACGACACAGAGTCCATCGAAGCTATCAAGGAGCGAATTCCCTCTAAGCCTTCAATCTCTGAAGATGACGTTGACAA
>CAZKLA010000171.1:0-1978 GCA_964553455.1 uncultured Aquiluna sp.
ATTGCTGAGGTGGCACAGTTTTCGACTGCAAACTTGACAAGCTGACCTGATGTCCTGCTTTCTCGAGCGAAGTCAATAGCTGCTGGTCTAGGGTCTTCTCTGTCGGTATAAACACTTGCCTTGATCACTACTTCATCAGCGTTGACCAAAACAATGTCGGTGTGAATCCTGCCTTGAGGGTATTTTGCCCAGAAGCTCGCAATACGGTCTGCAACTGGCTCGTAGCTTTCTAAGAAGCTCATTTAGTTTCCTTTCGTGAATGTGATGAATGGCTTGCCCTCGCCTCTAACCGACAGCTGGACAATTGGAACGCCGTTGTATAGCCCTAGCCTAGCTCCGTTTAGCTCAGCCAAAGCCTGGGCTTTATACTTTTGCAGATTCCGCTCTGCTCCGTCTAGCATTTGTTTGGCTGCTAGAAGCTCTAATCCGCAGGAAAGCTCAACTTCCTCGTCCTTGATTCCTGGGGCTAATTCTCTGAGGGTTTGATAGGTGCTGTCACTGCCGTCATAGGACGGAGGTGTTTCTGCCTCTAAAAGGGCACAGAACGCGATTACAGCCGTTTTTACCAGCTCCATAAGGGTTTCATCATACTCGACAGTAAAAGCCCTTAGAGAGCCACCTGTGACCGCGTAGAGGGTAGCAGGGTTTTTGAGCCCTGTTACAAACTGATACCAGAGAACCTGATAGCGGTAGTGTTGAGGGATTTCAGTCCAGTATTGGCTGGTAAATTTAATTTCCAAGATTGACAGATTGCCGTCCTGGTCTTCAATTATTGCGTCAGGGTTAGCCCTAAAGCGTGGATCTTCTAGGCTGGCAAAAGTCAGGTTTTCATGGTGCACCCTTATTGTAGGATATTCATGCTTGAAGGCTTCGACAATGCCAGGCTCAAGCAAGTTGCCTAACTTCATAGGGGTAGTGGCTGGGGCTGGCTCGATTAGCCCAAGCTTTTCATAAAACAGCGTAACCGCTGACTTGTAAGGGCTAAGCCCTAAGATTGAGGCAACCTCGCTGCCACCTATGCCAGATTCTCTTTGCTCAAGCCACTCAGGGCTGCCAGCTGGGAATGTGCCAATTAGTGAGCACTTGCCTAGATTTTCAATTCTGTCTGCAATTTTCATGCAATCAGACTAATAGCTGTTTAGGACTTTATTGCCCTGGAATTTCAGGGGTTTCGATTTCAGTGAAGTCCTCGACCTGAGTAATCTCATCATCTTGAACATTAGCTCCAGCCATGATTGTTGCACCTAGCGTCAGGAAGGCAGCAACCGAGGACATGATTGCCTGAGATTGTTCGTCAGTGATTAGACCGCCCAGAATTAGAAGCGGAACAACACCTGCAACAGCGGCGTAGATGGCTTTGCGAACTTTTGGAGTGAACTTCATGAGTTGACCTTTACTAACCATTTCATTGGATCTGTTGGAGCTTTTCTCCAGCGGACTTCCCAGTGTAAGTGAACACCAGTGCTTGCTCCAGTAGTTCCCATAATTCCGAGAACATCACCCTGCTTGACCTTTTGCCCAGGTTTGACTTTGATTGAGTTTTCTGCTAAGTGAGCCATTAGGTGAACAAAGCCTGACTTGCCTCGGTATTTCACAAAGTAGCCATAGCCCCCACCAGGTGCAGTTGACTTTCTTGCCTCAAGGACTGTGCCGTCCTCTGGGGCAATAATTTTCTCAACTTTGTCAGCTCCGATTATGTCAGCTCCAGTGTGAAGCCGTCTTTTGCCTGTTATTGGGTGTTTGCGAAAGCCAAAAGGTGATGTTACTCGAAACTTGCCCTCAACTGGAGGAATTGCTTTCATCTGATTCCCTGCACAATAAAGGCAACTATTCCAGCGGTGATTGCAGCAGTCATGATTGACTGAAGAAAAGCATTTGACCAGTGAGCCTTTTCAAGCTGTCGGATTCTTTGCTCGAAATCCTCGAGCTTCTTCTCGATCTCAGTCACTATTCTCAGAATTACAGCAGTATTGCTAGG
>CAZKLA010000172.1:0-1965 GCA_964553455.1 uncultured Aquiluna sp.
CGACCTTGCGGTGACCGAGCGAAATCAGGTGCTGAGTGGCAAGTCGACCGGCACCTTCGTCGTCGATGGAGATTGAACGAGCACCCGGGATTGGCCCACCGATACCAACGATTGGCTTCTGGAGTTCGCTCAATCTCTTGAGCTCAGATTCGGAGAGTTTTACGGCAACGGTAAGCACGCCATCCACGCGCTTGCGAAGCACTAAGTCTTCAAAGACTCGCTTACGAGAGGCTGGTCCACCCGAAAGACTGTAAAGCGTTACATCGTAGCCGCGGTTTACAAGTGCGTTTACAGCACCATCCAGTACCGCAGAGAAGAACCAGCGGTCAATGTAAGGCATCACAACACCGATGTTCTTAGAGCGCCCAGTAGCCAAGGTGTAGGCAGAGGACGATGCCACATAGCCCAGTTCCTGAGCGGCTTTTAGGACTTTTTCGCGTGCTCTAGCCGAGACGTGGCTCTTACCATTCAGCGCTCTTGAGACGGTGGCGGTAGATACCCCAGCGCGCTCTGCGACCTCAATAATTCCGACCATAAGTAGAAACTGTAAAGCTTTACAATCTTTGCCGCTAGTTAGAGCGTGCAAAATGGGCTATTCTTTTCCATCGCGTCCTAAAAAAGCGCATCTGGCTAGTTACCCAAGCGGCCAAAGGGATCTGACTGTAAATCAGCCGGCTCAGCCTTCGGGGGTTCGAATCCCTCACTAGCCACGAAAACCCACCCCTCCACGGGTGGGTTTTTGCTTTTCCTAAGAAAAACCCCCTGCCACCACCTGCCGCTTCGGCGGTATTATCGGGTGTTCGCAATAAGGATCTAAATGTCTACTGAAGCCCAAAACCCCAGTTCTGAATCAACAATGCTTGAGGGCTGGAAGAAAAAGGCAACCGTCTTTCTGGTTGGGCAGACCGTCACCACCTTCGGCTCGATGCTGGTGCAGTACGCCATCATGTGGCACCTGACCTTGACCACCAAGTCCGGAACCGTCTTGGCACTCTCGGCAATCTTTGGGTTCTTGCCCCAGGCGGTTGTTTCGATCTTCGCTGGAGTTTGGGCTGACCGCATCAACCGCAAGGTGATGATCATTGCGGCTGATCTTTCGATTGCGCTTGCGACCTTCGGCCTGGCACTTCTCATGCTCTCTGGAGTTGATGCTCTCTGGTTGATCTTCTTGGTAATGGCAGTCAGGTCATTTGGTGCCGGCGTGCAGACCCCAGCCATATCGGCACTCTTGCCGCAGATTGTCCCCATCGAGAAGCTCATGCGAGTCAACGGCATCAACAGCAGTGTGCAGTCCTCACTCACCCTGCTGGCTCCAATTGCCGCAGCCGCTGTTTACGCGAATTTCTCGCTGGTTGCCATCTTGTTCATCGACGTTGTGACCGCCATTATCGGAGTCGCGCTTTTGGCAACCGTTGCGGTTCCAACTCTGGCTCGAGCAGCAAGTCTGGAAAAGCCTTCTTACTTCGCCGATCTCAAAGAAGGAATCAACTACACCTTTACTCACGAGCTAGTTCGATGGGTGATCGCAATCTTCGGAATCGTGTTCTTGCTTATAGTCGCTCCTTCAAACCTGTCTCCGTTGATGCTGGTTCGTAACTTCGGAACTGAGGTATGGAAGCTCACAGTGCTGGAGATTTCCTTTGGCGTTGGCATGGTAATTGGTGGTGCCTTGATGGCAATCTTGGCCAGCAAGCTCGATCGCCTCACTACAATCATCACCACCTCAGCTCTGTTTGGTGTTTTGGCAATCGTGATGGGATTCACCACCAACCTGATTTTGTTCTTTAGCCTGTTCTTCCTAATCGGATTGATTGTTCCTGCCTTCTCAACCTCGGCAATGACATTGCTCCAGGAAACTGTTGAACCCGAACGCCAGGGTCGAGTCTTTGGATTCGTCGGGATTGTTATGGCAGTTGCTATGCCATTGGGCATGGCGATTCTTGGACCGCTTGCGGATGTGGTGTC
>CAZKLA010000173.1:0-1962 GCA_964553455.1 uncultured Aquiluna sp.
TTGACCTCGAGGTCGTCGGGGTTGACCGCATTTGGCTCAGCGACTCCCAAAAAGTTAGTTTGCACCCCACGAGCGGCCGCATTCTGATTCACGAGGGCCTCGACTTTGACTTTGACGGACTCATTAGGGCGGGTCGCTTCGAGTTTTTTGGCCGCGAACACCAGTTTGACTACCAAGATTTTAGCTTTCAAATGCCAGCGGTAGACTCCATGCGCTTTTACGTTCCGGCATTCGAGATGAACGAGCAGGGCAAGCGGCCTTTGGTGCGCGTTCGCAACACCCTCGAGAACATTTCGGGAGACCTGTACATCGACCGCCCCGACAACAAGTCGAGTACCATTTACAGCCCTGAATACCCAATTTTTAAGTCGGGTAAAGGAGCCAAAATCTACTACGACCGCGTCGAGCGCGGCGTCTACCCGCGGTCGAACTTTTACGTCGACCTCGACGCCTTTACCATCGACTCGCTCGACAATGCCCGTACCGAGAGTTTGGGCTTTGAATCCACCTTTCACAGCGCCGGAATCTTTGCCGTTCGCCGCCAAAACATCAAGGTGCAGCGCGATTACTCGCTCGGATTTACCGAGGCCACGGGCGATGAGGGCTGGCTGGCCTACCCTGGGGCTGGCAAGGACGCAGGCAACGTGCGCGGAACCGTGCAGCTCTCGCTCGAAGGATTTCGCTTTGCAGGCGACCTGAAGTACGCTCGGGCCCACGGCGCATCTGAAAAATTCAGCTTGTACCCGGACTCGACGAAGGGCGTTGGAAGCTTTCACCTCGATGCCCTTGCGGGTGCCCCACGGGGCGCAGGCCACCCCTCGGCTGATGGAGCGGATGTGCGCAGCAACTGGCTTCCGTACGCCCGAACCTGGTACGCTACTTCGCGCAGCACCCCCTTTGCCACCTACACCGACCGCCCCGCCACGGCGAGCGGTCGCTTGACCTACCAGCCCGACCGGTTGAGCCTTAAGGGCACGGCGGCCTTCAACTTGGCTGAACTCACCGGCGATGACCTCAAAATGCACGCGCGCTGGATGCAGAGTGGGCGCGCCAACTTCCGCGTCAAGGGCGAACCCGACGCCGAATGGGGTTTCAGCATTCAGAATGCCACGGCCGACGTGGATTTTGTGGCCGAAAAGGGCAAGTTTGAGCTACTGCAAGGTGATCGCACGGTGGACTTCCCGCGCAACCTCTACATGGCTGAGATGGACAAGGCCGACTGGGACATCCTCGAGAAGAGCATTTCGCTCAAAAAGGGGAGTGGCGTCGAATCCCGCATGGCCAGCACGCACCCCGGTCAAGACGGACTCAACTTTTTGGCGGCGCGCGCCAAGTTTTGGCTGGTTCCGAGCCGTTTGGACGCCTTTGGGGTTCCGAACATTGACATCGCCGACAGCCGGGTGTACCCGGATTCCGGCCGTGTGACCATTAAAGAGCAGGCCGACATGCAGCCGCTGCACAACGCCCGGATCCTGGCGAGCAGGGTGGGGGGCTACCACAAGCTGGATTCCGCCGAACTCAAAATACAGGGTCGCCTCGACCTATACGGCAGCGCCATTTACCGCTACACCGACCAAAACAACAAGGTGTGGCGCATCCCGATGGGCCGCATTGACGTCGACAGCACCGACCAGATGTACGCCCAGGGCGAACTCAACCTCAAGGACGATTTTTACCTCAGTCCGTACTTCAGGTACTACGGAATCGTGCGCATGGAGGCCCAAGAACCCCAACTTGAGATGGACGGCCGCGTGCGCATCACCGCCGAGTGCCCGGCCCTCGAGACCGACTGGATCATCACCCGCACCCGCATCGACCCGGTGGACATCTTGATCACGCTTCCGGATCCCGACACCGCCCGTCCGTCGCACAAGGTCTACAATGGAATCTACCTTATGCAGGATTCCACGACGCCCTACACCGCGTTTGTGCGCCGCAACAACCCCAATGTGGCCGTCGAGC
>CAZKLA010000174.1:0-1919 GCA_964553455.1 uncultured Aquiluna sp.
TCCCAGCTGCTTCTGGGGTAGTAGCCAACCTGGAGTCTGGGGTCAAAGTAAACAACTAGCCCTGCGTTGCGAAGCCGCTGGTTTAGCTCCCAGTCCTGACCTCTAACCCAGGCTTCAGAGAAGCCGCCAACCTGCTCGATGGCGGATTTTCTAAACACTCCCAGGTACACAGTCTCGGCCGGTCCGGCCTGACCGCCAACGTGGAACGACCCACCACCAAGGCCAACGCGGTTGTTGTAGCCGTAGGCAACCGCCGACTGGAAATCGCTTTTACCCTTGGCAACCATCATGCCGCCGACATTGGCCGCCCCGGTTTGATTGAGAAGTTTGATGGCTAAAGCTGCGTAACCCTCGGATAACTCAGAGTGAGCATCAACGCGCAGTACAACTTCGTACTTGGATTTCGCAATTGCCAGGTTTAGCGAGGTGGAGGTTAGGCCGGGTGATTGAACCAACTGCAGCTTGGTGCCGTACTTTTTCTTCAGCTTCTTGGCAACTTCATCGGTCTTGTCCTTGGATGGACCAAGTGCCACCACCAGCTCCATCTCACCTGGAACCTCTTGCTTGAATACCGACTCAACCGCGGCCTCAAGGTATTGCTCTTCGTTTAGCACCGGCATCACGAACGAGACGTTCTTTAGTGCTTTAGCCATTGTGGACGTTTCTTCCCAGTGCGATCACTCGCCAGCCGGCTGCCTGCCAACTGGCAACATCCAAAACATTGCGGCCATCGATGATGGTCTTGGTTCCGACGACGGCAGCAAGCGACTGCGGATTAATCTCGCGATACTGCTTCCATTCAGTGCCAAGAATTACCAGGTCCGCTCCTCGCACTGCTTCGGTGAGATTCTCCTCACGCAGCAGTTCCGGTGAACGAGTTGCGAGCGCAGTGAGTGAAACTGGGTCGTGAACAGTCACCACAGCGCCAAGAGCTGTCACGCGCTGTGAGATTTCTAAGGCAGGGGAGTCTCTAAGGTCATCGCTGTCTGGCTTAAAGGAGATACCTAGCATTGTGATCTTTTTACCGGCTAGAGATCCGAGCTCCTGCTTGGCCAGTTCAACCACTCGATCACGTCTTCGCAGGTTTACCGCGTCGACATCCTTGAGGAACTCAACCGCTGAGCCAACACCAAGCTCTTCGGCTCTTGCCACAAAGCCGCGGATGTCCTTAGGCAGGCAACCGCCACCAAAGCCAATGCCGGTGCGCAGGAATTTGTTGCCAATTCGCTCGTCATAGCCAATGGCCTTTGCCAGTGACACCGCATCAGCCCCCGATACCTCAGCCACCTCAGCCATCGCGTTGATGAAGCTGATCTTGGTAGCCAAGAATGCGTTGGCGGCAACCTTTACCAACTCAGCGGTTGGAACATCGAGCTCCAAAAACGGAGTTCCCGTTTCTAAAATCGGCGCGTAAACCTTGCGAAGCACATCCACCGAGTGCTGGCTCCAGGTTCCGACCACAATGCGGTCTGGGCGAAGCGAATCTTCTAGGGCGGTGCCTTCGCGGAGGAATTCTGGGTTCCAGGCCAGGTGTACCTCGAAGCCCGCTATCTCTTCCATCGCAGCCTTGAGAGTTGCGGCAGTTCCAACAGGCACGGTGGACTTACCGGCCACCACGGCGGTTGGCTTGAGCCAGGCGGCAAGCTCTTTGGCTGCTGCCACTACATAGGAGGTATCGGCAGCATCGCTACCTTTGGTTTGTGGAGTCCCCACACATATAAAGTGCAGATCGGCGCTCGCTGATAGTTCATTGTGCTCAGCTTGAAACTTCAAGCGACCGCTGGAGATTGCCAGCGGTAAGGCCGCATCTAGACCAGGTTCGTGGAAGGGAAGAATGCCGGCGGCGAGAGATGAAAGCTTCTGGGAATCTGGCTCAATACCAATAACCTCATGGCCAAGTTCTGCCATCGCAACCGCGT
>CAZKLA010000175.1:0-1910 GCA_964553455.1 uncultured Aquiluna sp.
TCAACACCCAAAGCAGTCGAGGCGTTGCCCTGTGGGTCAAGATCGATGACCAGGACACCCATGCCCTTGCGAGCCAAAGCCGCCGCCAAGTTCACAGCAGAAGTTGTCTTTCCAACGCCACCCTTTTGATTAGAGATGGTGATGATTCTGGTTTTCGTTGGTGGGGTAAGAGTTATTTCTGCTACTCGGCGTGCACGCTCGTTGTTTACCGTCATTTCCCGCAATAGCGGGGTATTTGGCATGTTTTCCATGATCACTGGTCTTCTGATGTTTCACGTGAAACATGGTCGAAGTCAGCGGTGTCTAAGCCTTGCCATCCGGTTGGCTGCGGGGATACTTCCTTACGGTCATTTGGGTAACCCAAACCCTCACGGACTGATGGTGCGGTCTCGGCGCTAGTCTCTGCAGGTTGATCTAACATTTGTCTCCAATCATTGCAGAATAATCCGAACCACGGTTGCCGTCTCAGGGGCTTTACCCAGACCAAGCGTCAGGATATCAGGTTCTCCGAAGCCGAGGCGCTTTAGCCTGGGGCCAGCTTCGGCGATCTCCTCAGGCGCACGAGATCCTTTGAGTGCCAGCACGGTCTTGAGATTGGAACCTCTGGTCAGCGGGGTCAAGAGCTTTAGCAACTTATCGAGTGCGGCAACAGCCCTTGCGGTGACAATGTCGAAGTCGGTCCGGTTGACATCCTCGGCTCGCGCGCGAACCACGTCAACATTCTTGATACCCAGTTCCTGCACGACCGCTGTCAGCCAATTAGCCCGACGCTCCATCGGCTCAATCAAGGTGAAATGTGCCTTGGGTTGCGCAATGGCCATCGGTATCCCTGGCAGACCAGCTCCGGAACCTACATCAGCTACCAAAGACTCGTTTGGAACCAGCTCAGACAACAGCGCGCTATTGATCACATGGCGTGACCAAATTCGAGGCAATTCTCGAGGCCCAAGCAGGCCGAAAGTCTCTGAGTCCTGTGCCAATCGATTTGTGTACGCTCTGGCCAGCTCAATGCCGGCACCGAAAATCAAGGCGGCAGCGGCTGGCTCTAGTTCGATGTCTAGTTCGTCAGCCATCTAAATCCTCCAATGTTTCACGTGAAACATTAGGCCTTGGATACGACGATGTGGCGATCCTTGCCCTGACCCTCAGATTCGGAAACATAACCGGCTTCGCTAACCATGTCATGAACTAACTTGCGGTCGTAAGAGCTCATTGGCTTTAGGTGCTGAGGCTTGTCGGTCTCCTCTAGCTTTGCGATGGTTCGCTCTACCAAAGTCTCAAGCTGCTTGGTCTTGACCTGGCGGGAGCCGCCAATGTCCAAGATCAATCGGCTCATGGAACCAGTCTTTGCCTGAACGGCTAGACGGGTGATCTCCTGAAGTGCCTCAACAGTGTTGGGGTCCGAAATCTTGCCTAGGTTTGACTCACCCTCGCTGGTGACGGAGATGTAAACGCGATCCTGACGGAACTCGATTTCTAGGTCACCATCTAGATCGGCGGTGTCTAGGAACTCCTCGATGAAGTCAGCGGCGATTTCGCCTTCCTGCTCAAGCTCTTGTTCTCTGCTCATTATTTCTTCTTCTTCTTTGCACGATTCTTACTTACCGGCTGTTGACGCTGGGTTGGCTGCTCAACTTCCGCCTCAGGAGTAGGTTCCTCAAGTTTGATTTTGCCCTTCTTAACCAGGCGTGCCTCGCGCTCCTTGTGGGCGATAGAGCCAGGAGTCGGCATGTTGCGAATAACCACGAATTGCTGCCCCATGGTCCAGAAGTTAGATACCAACCAGTAGGTCATAACGCCCAGCGGGAAGGTGACTCCGGAGATTAGGAAAACGAAAGGCAATACATAAAGCAAGATCTTCTGGGTCTGCATGAACTGGCTGTTCTGCACGTCAGGGTTCTGGTTCTTGG
>CAZKLA010000176.1:0-1895 GCA_964553455.1 uncultured Aquiluna sp.
TGAAAGAAGCTGAAGGCGAAGAAGAAATGGAAGCTGGTGAAGCTGAAATGGAAGCTGGAGAAGAAGCTGAAGACATGGGCGAAGAAGAAATCGACCTTGAAGACATGACTGAAGATGATCTTAAATCTTTTATCGAGGATGTAATTGCTGACATGGTGGCAGCTGGTGAATTGGAAGCTGGAGAAGAAATGGAAGCCGAGATGGGCGACATGGAAGCTGAAGAGGAAATGGGCGACATGGAAGAATTAGAAGAAATGGACGACGTAAGTTGGGAAATGAAAAACAACCCTGCAAAAGGTGACACTATGAAAAATTTAGCCCCTACAAAAGTAGGACAAACAACTGTTAACGAAGTTGAAGAAGTTGAAGAAGTAACTGGAGCAAGTGGTGGATATGATCCTTCAATGGCTGCAGGTGCTGGTTTAGAAAACTTAATCAATGGTGTTGTTGCTCTTATTAAAAAGGGTGGACCGGCTGCTAAGAAAGCTTACGCTGTATTGCAACAATTAGGTGCTGGAGCCGCTGCTGGTATGAGAGAAGGTGAAGAAGAAATGAACGAAATTGAAGAACTTAAGAAAGAACTTCAAGAAGTTAATTTGTTGAACGCTAAACTTTTGTACACCAACAAAATCTTCAACGCTAAAAACCTTAACGAAAGCCAAAAACTTAGAGTATTGAAGGCATTTGATAAGGCTACATCAGTAAAAGAAGCAAAAGTTATCTTTGAAACATTGAACGAAGGAATGGTATCTAAAACTACTAAATCTTCTATGGTAAATGAAATCAAAGGTAGTGCTTCAAAAGCTACAGGGTTTATTAGCGAAAGCAAACAACCAATTGTAGAAGTTGATCCAATGGTAGCCAGATGGCAGAAGCTAGCTGGTATCAAATAATTAAAATAATAACTTAAAACAAACAATTTAAAACAATGAGCTTACAATCTCTTTTAGAAAGCGCAAACCCATACCACTCTGTACAGAGTGATGCCGCTAGATTAGCTAGCAAGTGGGAAAAAACAGGATTGCTAGAAGGTTTGACTGGTACACATAAAAACAACATGAGTATCATCCTTGAAAACCAAGCTAAGCAATTAGTAGTTGAAACATCTCAAACTGGTGGTGGTACTGCTTCAACAGGTACATTTACTGCTGGTGTGGGTGAACAATGGGCAGGAGTTGCTCTTCCATTGGTAAGAAAAGTATTTGGTCAAATTGCAGCGAAAGAATTCGTTTCAGTTCAACCAATGAACTTACCTTCTGGTCTAGTATTCTTCCTTGACTTCCAGTATGGAACTGCAAAAACTCCATTTGCTGTAGGTAACTCTTTATATGGTACTACTGGTTCCGCTGAGGCACCATTTGGTAACACTAACTCTGGTGGTTTATACGGTGCTGGTCGCTTCGGATATTCTATCAATAACACTGCTTCTATCGTAACTGCAACCACTGGTTCTGTAGTATGGTCTGACGTGTATTATGATTCTGACTTCTCTGCTTCTCTTAGCCAATACAAGACAGTTAGCGTAGCTTTATCTGGCTTAGGTAACTATGATGCTGAAGGTATCAGAGCATTTGCTTTGACTACTGGCTCTGTTTCTGGTGCTACTCAATTGTCTCAATTTACTAAAGTTGTTGGATCTAACCTAGTATTTGTTGTTTCTGGATCTGTTGCTCCAGTACAATCTTCTCTAGTAACTGTGACTTTCCAGAAGCAGCCAACTGATCAATACAGAGGTGACTTTGAAGATGGAAACACTGCATTGAACTCTAACAACAACCCAATTTCTATCCCTGAAATCAACGTACAGATGAAATCTTCTGCTATCGTTGCTAAGACTAGAAAATTGAAGGCTGTATGGACTCCTGAATTTGCTCAGGATCTTAACGCTTACCATG
>CAZKLA010000177.1:0-1861 GCA_964553455.1 uncultured Aquiluna sp.
CGCTGATGTCGCGCAGGATGCGTTGGATGTCTTCGTTACCGCCGCTGAACACGTTACTGCTGATGGCACCAGCTTGCTGCAAGATGCGCTCGTTGGGGCTGCGTCCGGCAACCATGCTGCCCAACTCTTTGAAAGAGCTCAACACAGGCGTGAAGTTACCGCCCGTGGTCAACCAAGCGTTGAGCGGGTCACGGATAGACTGGCGCACAGCGTACGCGGGGTTGCGTGTCACGAACTTACGCAGGATGTCGGCCGGGATACCAAGCAGCTTCACAGCCGCAGGCATGGACGTTTTGATGCCCTGCATACCTTGGACCAGTAGCTCCGCTGGAACGCCGAAGTCGTCGGACTCGATGATGGCAAACTTGGATTCACCGTGCTCTTTGAAGTGCACCACGTTCTTGCCGCTCGGGCCTTGGCCGTTACCCAGCTGTGCAACACCCATTTTGCGTAGGGTGTGCGCCACGTCTTTGGTCTGCAGGTTACGCAGCGCCATGTCCAGCAACAGCGATGTGTTCTGCATAGCGCCGGCAAAAAACGGCAGGATTTTGTCGTTGCCGCCGACCAGCTCCTTGAGGTACGGCTGGTCCACGATGTTGCCGATGCGCACGGGCTTCTCGCTACCCACGATCAAGTTCACAACGCCGCTGGCGTCTTCGCGGTAGTAAGGCACGTACTCTTTGGCAGACAAACGCGCGGCTTCTTCACGGGTAATGGCACCAGAATCAGCCAAGAACTTGAGCAGGTTTTTGTTGTACTCGCCATACTCTTTGCGGGCTTTCTCAAAAGCGGCTTTGGCCTTGGGGTTGGCGTCGATGTAGCTATTCACCACGTCCAGATCGGCCTGCGTAATCTTCTTCTCGAAGTTCAGCTTCTCAATACCCACGCCGTCTTGCTTGGCGCGAATACCGGCCAGATAGGTGGTGAACAGGGCTTCGACGTTCTGTTCGTTGCCCAGCTCGGCCGAACGCAGCTCCTTGGCGATGTTGGCCAAGTTGGCACCGGAAGTGCCTTCGATCGTGAAGCTACCGTCTTTGGCACGAACCAGCTGGACAACGCCGTCAGAGGCGGACTGCTGCAAGAATTGGTTGCGTTGCTCACCAAAACGCAGGAAGTACTGCGTCTGGAAAGACTGCATAGCGGGGATCAAACCGCGCTCAACACCTTTGCGCAGTAGCGTCTCGATGGGCGCGAAGCGGTCAATGAACTGCGTGCGGAACGACAAACCCGCCACGTTGGCCATGATCTTGTCTGCGAGACCGGACGGCTTGGCCACCAAGTTATCCACAACTTTCTGCACAGCGTCTGGCGTGTTGGGTGCGGATACTGGGGCAGTGCCGGGGAACACACCGCGCATGACCGACGCCACCTTGACCGATTCAATCGGCTGTGCCGGGGCAAACAGAGCATAGATGTTATCCACAGCCTGCTCGGACACGGTCTTGGGTGAGAAGCCCAGCATGCGCAGAATGGCGTCATACACGCGCTGCAAGACACCGCGCTGGTCCAGCATGTTACGCAGCTTGTCGTTGGACATGACCTCGGAGACCATTTCTTCCACGGAGTACTTGGCGTACTCACGGCTGAAACGGGGGTCGGCTTGCACCCGTGCAAACAGGCTTTCCAAATCCTGACGGGCTTGGCGCTGCTCTGGGGTCAATGTTGCTGGGTCTGCGCGGAGCAAGGTCAAGGTGGCGGGGTGCACCACCTCGTGCAAAAACGCTTCTTCGGTCATGCCGGTGACGCTGCTGATCTGGACCTGCATGTTCTTGCCGACATACAAGCCTTCCACGGGCACGCCGTTGGAGTCCACCACGTTGGGGTTGGAAACGAGCGTCACGCCCTTGAGGTACGGAGCCAC
>CAZKLA010000178.1:0-1774 GCA_964553455.1 uncultured Aquiluna sp.
ACTGCGCCTGCAAAGTAAAGCATGACCGCCACAATCTCTACTAAGAATAATGGCGCATCATCTTGCAGATAACCCGCATAAGTCCATAGTGCGCTACCTATCAAGCTCAAAAAGATATTGGCTGGATATACATTGAAGCTAGTCAATGCAATACCTAGCAAGCAAAGGATAGTTCCTGCCCATTTAATATGCTGCACTTGGCATCTCCGCAGGAATTGGCTCATCTTTTTCATCATCAAACCATCCAAAAAAAGGTATAGGAATTAGCATTTTCTTTCCTTTCTAAAAACTGTGGGAGTTTCAAGATCAGAATAATCTTTAGTCCAATCTTTAAATAAGGGTTTTAAATCTAATTTAGGCTTCTTTTTCTCAGCAAACTCTTTGCCAAGGGCATAGCCATAGTCATATAACCAGCTTTTTTTCTTCTCAACTACTGGCTCTACAATATGCAATTCAATTCTTAAAGTGTCCATTTTGTTTCCTTTTCTGTAACTTACTGTTTAGTTTGTTGAACCATTTCTAATGCTGATTGATAACCATGCTTCCAAATAAATTCTAAATCTGCTTCTGTGTAAGGATCTCCATTGGCTTTTAGTAGCTGTGGTTTCTTGCTTTGCTTAACTTCCTTTAGCGCCTTCCTAGCTTCTAGAAAAGTTGCAAAAACCTCAAGAATGACAAATACAAAATAACCAGCCCACCACCAAGCGCCTGCATTAAAGGTAATCAGGATGAATCCGCCAATCAGGTATTTCATATGCCTACACCTCTGTTAATAAGCTCAAAGCTGCTTGCTGGATAGCGCCTACTATCTCCAGTATCTTTAAAAACTGTAACTACAGTATCATCCTCAATCCCATAGCAGGCTTCAAAGGTATATCCCTTTGCTGTATATGCATAAGCTCTTTTTAGGGGCGCATAATCTTTGCCTTTATGAATGCATGGCTCTGCTGTTAAGACTAGGTATCCGCCACCAGTATTAGGCATTCTTGCAATGGCTTGCGCATTGGCTTGAGATGCTGCAAAGAATAACAGCAAGATTAGTAGGGTTTTGCTAATTGACATCATTTCTCCTTCACTTTGTTGATCTTCTACAATCTTAACATTAAAGATCTACAAATGTAGAGAAATATTTTCTAGGGGTTTTTACTTAGCTTCTGCTGCCGAGCTTTAATTTTTTCTAGGATTACTTTTAATCGGCATTTATGAGAGCAGTAACCTCTTTGTCTGCTTTTAATGAAATCTACCTTGGCGAACTCTAGTCCACAGATGCAAGTTCCTAAAGGTATTTTTAGTTTCATGCATATAGTATATATATTATTAATATAGTAAGGATTGCCTTTTGGTGAACGCACCTAGCCTACCTAGGTTGCCTTCAACTGTTTGCCTTTCGGAGCCACAGCACCCGCCAGTCTTGCAGGGAACAGGCACTAGCTTCGCCACCTGTATTGCGCTATTACATCCCTTTACCCTTCTAGTAACGCTTGTATCTAAATTGCTACGATGTCGGTAGAGCCGCCAATTTAGACCAGCAGAAATAGAAAAAGCCCTGTAGAGCTATCTCTAAGATGGAATTGTTTATCAAAAGACCCTATCAACTTTAAATAAACACTCAAAGATAGCACCACAAGGCTTTGATAGGATCAAATGACAGATTCCACTCTGCTAAATAAAGTATATATCAAAATTCAAACTCTTTGTATGCATACCGCCCATTCTTTTGCTTGAACCAGCCAATGACCTTTATGCGCCATCCTGACCTGATAATTTCAGGCAA
>CAZKLA010000179.1:0-1742 GCA_964553455.1 uncultured Aquiluna sp.
GGAATTGGTACGAAGCTACGACCCGGTCTACAAAGTTAATCCGCCACTTCGCAGGGCCGAGGACACTCTTGCCCTAAGAGCAGCACTTCTAGATGGCACCATCGATGTGCTTGGCACTGACCACGCCCCGCACTCGGCCGAGAAAAAGGAGTGCGAGTGGCAGAACGCCGCCTTCGGCATGGTTGGGCTAGAGCATGCCGCTTCTGTTCTTCAAGAGGTGCTGATCGGAAGTGGTGGTAGCTGGGAGCGTTTCGCTGAGATTATGAGTAGCAAGCCGGCTCAGCTGGCAGGTCTTTCAAACCAGGGAAAACTCGAGGTTGGGGCCTTGGCAAACCTTACTTTGGTCGATCCAAGCGCCAGCCGATTGATTGAGCGCAAGACCAACTCGAAGAGCGCTAACAACCCATTCGCCGGAATCACGCTTCCAGGCGCAATCGTCTACACCATCTACAAAGGAGAGTTCACTGTGAAGAATTCGGAACTGAGGGATCGCTAATGGTAAGAGAAACAATCGGCTTCCTAATGATCATGCTGGTGGTAGTGGTTGCGCTGTTGATTTGGTTCAGCGTGCGCAGAAGACGCGCCAAGCAAGAAAGCCAGCTAGCTAAGCCGCTCGAGGCAACTAGCGCCGGTTTGTATGAGACCTTCTATGTTTCAACTGTTTTTGACGATGCTCCGCTAGATAGGGTCTGGGCCCACGGCCTGGCAATGCGAGGAAAAGCCAAGGTTGCAGCCGAAGCCGACGGCATTTCGGTACACCGGACCGGCGAGAGAGGATTCTTGATTCCTAGCAAGGCAGTCATCTCCCTAGACACGGCATCGGCAACCATCGATAAGGGTGTCGAAAAGAACGGGCTCACGGTTATCCGCTGGTCTCTTGGAGACATCAAGGTCGCCTCGCACTTTAGGTTCACCAACCCAAGAACACGTAAAGAGTTTGAAGAGAAGGTTTCACAATTGATGGGAGCAGAACTTGGATAAGGCCTACTTAGTCCTGGAAAACGGACTGGTTTTTGAGGGGGAGAGCTATGGTGCTAAAGGTCTAAGCCTCGGTGAGCTAGTTTTTGCTACCGGTATGACTGGCTACCAGGAAACCATCACCGACCCGTCTTACGCAGGACAGATCGTGCTTCAGACAGCGCCTCACATCGGCATCGTTGGTACCAATGAGCGCGATGAGGAATCTTCCAGGATTTGGGTCGCAGGCTATGTGGTTCGCGAACCCTCCCGAATCTCCAGCAACTTCAGGGCGGAGCGCGACCTAGTTGAGGACCTGATTGACCAGGGAATTGTGGGCATTAGCAACGTTGACACCCGCGCCATCACCCTGCAGATTCGCGATGCCGGAGCCATGCGAGCTGGAATCTTCTCGGGAGACTCAGTCGCTTCTGAAGCGCAAATGCTTGCTCAAGTAACGGCCGCACCTGAGATGAAGGGCGCAAGCTTTAGCTCTCAGGTCACCACTAACGAGCTTTACACAGTCCCTGCCGAAGGTAATCGCATCGGCAAGGTCGCAATCCTAGATCTAGGCATCAAGCGCTCAACCATTGAGCACCTGGCCGAGCGAGGACTAGAGGTCGCGGTTTATCCAGCCAATGTTTCCGCGGATGAGATCCTCGCTGGATCCCCAAACGCGGTGTTCTTCTCGAATGGTCCGGGAGACCCACAGGCAAGTGGTACGCAGGTGGAGATGCTTCGCGAGGTACTTCGCAAGGGCGTGCCATTCTTTGGTATCTGCTTTG
>CAZKLA010000180.1:0-1727 GCA_964553455.1 uncultured Aquiluna sp.
TGGATATGACACTTATCAAACTCTTAAAATCAAATGCATGAAGGCTTTAGGCATGAGTGTGCAGTAAGACAGCTATGCAAGTGGCGGTCAGAATGGGGCTTGGAAAAGTTTAGAAAGTATCTAGCGCAATACCAGTTAGATCCTAAACTACTTCAAGATTTTGTAGATCAGTATTCAAAAGGAAACAGGGGCGAGCCTAACTCATGGAAATAGATCCTAGTAAAGCAATAGCTTATATAGTTACTAACAGCGCTGATTATGCCAAGGCAAAGGCAGAGAGAGTTTATATAGAAAACTTCTTGCGGTCTAAGAAAAGCATCCTTATGTCAGAAGCCAAATCTTCTACTATCTCAGGTGCAGAAGCAGAAGCCTATGCGCATCCTGAATATATACAGCTTATACAAGGTCTAAAAGAAGCGGTAGCCAAGGAAGAAGAATTGAAGTGGAAGCTTATTGCTGCGCAGGCTCGCATAGAGGTGTGGCGCACCACAGAAGCAAGCAATCGCACTATTGATAGGGCGGTCAAGTGAGTGATTTACCCTACTACTTTGGCATCATTATTTTTGCTATAGTAGGGGTTTCCTTATGGATTACCTTTAAATGAACTACAGAAATAAAGATCTGCTCAGAGCAGTAAGCCAGCTTCCTTGCCAAATCTGCGGGAAAGAAGGAGAAACACAGGCAAGCCATTCAAACCAATTAGAGGATGGCAAAGGCATGGGAATCAAAGCGCATGATTGCTACATTGCAGCCATTTGCTTTACTTGCCATGCAGAGATAGATCAGGGTAAAACCTATACAAAGGATGTTAGAAAAGCTGTATGGGATAAAGCGCATAAGCGCACCATTGGTGAACTTTTTAAGCGCAATAAGCTAAAGGTCTTACTATAATTCTAGGGGATCTAGACCAAATTCATCTGCAACGGCCTTGCAGCGCATTTTGAACACCTTATCATGGTGATTCCATCTTTCCCTTTTATGCGCCCATCTGCTCATATGAACTGCCTCATGGCAAAGGCTTCTTAGGACAGTCATGTAATGCCCACAAAGAGCCTTAGAGATTTGGATTGTGTGTTCATAATCTTCCCCTTCATCATACTTGTAATAAGCATAAGCATGGGGATCTTCTATAACTTCAAATTTAATTTCTTCAGGCAATGGCATCTTCCATCTTGTAAATGGATGGCAGCAATAAATAGTTGCATACATATTCCTAAGAATTGCTGGAGTTATTTTCATAGCTGTAGAATTTCGCCCCTAAACTGAACAGAGTTCTCATCATTGACTAAGATCATTTCAGGCATGATTAGCTTTCCATCCTGCCAAGAAGCCATTATAAAGCCCTGCCGCCAGTCTTTTGCATTATCCTCGCAGTAGATAAAGGCATCTGAGTTCACATCAGCTAGAGTTCCTGTTTGCACTCCCCAATAGGTTTTCTGATCAAATGTAGAAATAGGGCTGCAAGTTAGCACATGGGTATGCCCTGTAAAGATATTACAGAAGCTAGACTGCACATTATTATATCCAGCATACCTTCCGCCCTTATGCCTGTGCTTAATCACAGTATCATCATTAACCCAAAAACTCCAGCAAGTTTCCCAATAAGGGAAGTGATCTTTAAGGGAGAATCCATCTACACCTGAATAAGCGCTGGCATGGGATACAAGGTAGGATTCATAGCGCATATCATGGTTGCCCATAGTCCATACTAACCTAGATCCAGCAGG
>CAZKLA010000181.1:0-1716 GCA_964553455.1 uncultured Aquiluna sp.
CGATAGAGCGCTAGTTCCGCGTCTCTGTCGTAGTCTTCGAATTCGTTCTCGTCCATGGTGCTCTCAGTCTATGCCTCAAAAAAGTGAATTGGCATCGGCAAGAATTTTGCTCAGCCAGCTAACCCTGTGGTGGCGGGTTGGGCCCAGGCCTTGAATCGCCTTGATGTGAGATTCTGAAGCGTAGCCCTTGTTGCCATCCCAGCCATAGTCAGGGAACTCTTCGTGCAGCAGCCTCATGTGCTGGTCACGATCGACCTTGGCGATCAGAGCAGCCGCGGACACAATGGCACAGTCGCGGTCAGCCTTCACTTGAACGTGGTAGTCAACATCCAGACCAGAATCCTGCAACCAGTTGTGGCTACCATCCAGCAGCACAATGGTTTTGCCAGCGATCAACTGCGCAATGGCTCCGGTGGCTGCATCGGCCAAGGACTTAGTAATGCCATTTTGTTCAATCTCGAATACGGCACTGTAACCAACGGCATGCGAAACCCAGGCTCGTGAGAGTTCGGCAATGGCATCGCGCTTGGTCTCGGGGATGGCTTTGCTGTCGCGAAGCTTTTCTGGAATCTCAAGCGAGGTAGACCTTGTAAAGGCGGCAGCGCCGACAGCCACCGGTCCAGCCAGCGCGCCCCTACCAACTTCATCCACACCAATTACGGTGTCGTAGCGCTCTAGTAGAAGTTTTTCAACGTCAAGGCTTGGGTACATTTTTGAAGGTATCTGAGAAGTTCTCCAAGAAGATCCAGTTCTCTACTGGCCAAGAGACCAAGATTGCCCGACCGACCACATACTCCTTGTTTACGAAACCGCCAGAGGGTAGGTCCTGGTGGTAGCGAGAATCTGTTGAGTTCTGACGGTTATCCCCCATCACCCAGTAAGAATCTTGTGGCACGGTTACCTTGAAGACCATCTCGGAGGGCAAAGACCCTGGAGCCAGATATGGCTCATCAATGGCGACGCCATTGATCCAGATTCGATTGTCGTCTTCGCGGCTTTCCACCACATCGCCCGGCAATCCAATAACGCGCTTCACAAGGTGCTCAGCGGAGTCAGGAGCGGTAATTCCAAAGGTGCCCAGTACGAAGTCAGAGACTTCCTGGATAAAGGTCTTCTCAACGGTCGGAATTGCTCCCAACCAACCGCCTGGATCGCGGAACACCATGACATCGCCGCGCTCCAGCGGGAAGATTTCTGGGGCAGAGACATTCACGATGATTCGGTCATTGATCTGAAGCGTTTCCAGCATGGAGCCAGATGGAATGTAGAAGGAGCGAATCAGGAAGGCTTTGATTACCACCGAGAGCACCAGTGCGGTGCCAACTATGACTACAAAATCAAATAGCAACGCCACGAACCAGTTCTTCCTCGACCGCTTGGTGAAGCGGCGGATGGAAGCCATGATCGTGGCGTTGCGGGGTCTTAGTTCCCCGGAATCCTGCATAGGAGAAAGTTTACTTAAACGTTCTCGCGCTTTTCGCGAATCTTTGCAGCCTTACCGCGAAGATCGCGCAAGTAGTAAAGCTTCGCGCGGCGAACAGCACCCTTGGACACTAGCTCGATCTTGTCGATCACTGGGCTGTGTACTGGGAAGGTACGCTCTACGCCTACCTGGAAAGAAACCTTACGAACGGTGAAGGTCTCGCGGATACCGTGGCCGGACTTGCGAATCACAACGCCCTGGAAAACCTGAACACGGCTGCGGTTACCTTCAAC
>CAZKLA010000182.1:0-1700 GCA_964553455.1 uncultured Aquiluna sp.
CCTGAAAGTGCTAGGAACTTATCCGGATCTGAACCGAAGTTATCTACAGTTCCGATATTTACCTTACCTGTTGTGTATAAAGAGCCTGTGAAAGAATGTACATCATCTGAGGAATTACCGAACTTGGTAGATCCTGATTGGTATATGATAGATGCTGAGACAAACTCTGTATGGAATTCTTCTGCTGTGATTTTACCTCCTACTACTAAGTCTCCTGTAATTGATACATTCTGGGTTAGTGTGTTTACGTGCGAGGCTGTTAGGGCGTAAGAAGCCGTAGTTGCAGTACCTGCATTGCCTGAGATAGAAGCATTAATGAATGAACTGTTTATCCAATTTCCACTGCTATAAACTAATGCTTGCCCATTTGATGGAGTAGTAATGTTAACATCAGCTAAATCGTTTAAATTAACAGTTGCAGCACTAGCGCCACCAGATCCTCCTACTGAGTTTCTGAATAGGCCTGCTTGAATAATAGCATTTGTTGATCCACTTACTGATAAATCAGTATTACCTGCTCCTCCCTGCATTACTAAATAACCAGCAAACACATAAGCGTTTTTAGTTATTTCACTTTCTTCAAAATCATCTGTTGATACAGCTCCTATAGCATCTAGATAAGTAGCATATGTTGATTGAGCATAATAGACGTGAGATCTACCTGATACTGGGTTTACAAATACACGTTGAATTGTCCAATTATTGTTTCCTACAGTTTGTAAAGTTCCAGATCCGTTATCCCATTGGGTTGGATTGATTTCTGTATAATAAGATCCTCCGTTATTATCAAAGTTATATCCTGAACCTGAACGATGTATTCGAATAATACTCGAGGTTAGGTAGGTAGATGAATTATAAATGCTTGGTAAATCAGGAGAGTATTGGTAATATCCTCCTAAATTAAATGATGTACCAGATCCAATATTGATTCTTAAAGAACCTGGCTGAGGGGTAATAGTAAGACCACTTACTTTTAAAGGTCCAAATGCTCTAACAAATTCACCTAATTGTGAAGATTGGTCGTAAGAGGTAACCATATTATTACCTACACCAGTAATAGTAGAGCTATTAGGTCCGTAATGTGATACCCTACCTATAGGAATAAGCTCATGATACTGTTCGGAAGTAAAGAAAGAGGTTTGTTGCCTTAAACTACCAGTAGCATCAATATAAACATATGTGTTTTGAGATCCTGTATTTGCAATACTTTGAGTAGTAGCATTCCAATTAACATATGTGATAATAGGATTAATCTCAGATGATGTTACAGCATTGTGATTTACAATAACACCTGAACCTGAGGTAAGATAGAAGGAACTTCCAGAATACGATAACACACCACCGTATAGTACTCCGGTAGTTAACATACCCTCTAGCCATTTAAATTTAACTAAATTATTATTTTGACGATAATATAAGTCAAATCCTGTAAATGTATTAGAGGCTGAAGTAAATAAATAAGATGCTGTAACATTAGCGTTACCTGGGTCTTGTCCTGGGTCTAGTCTTAGATGTCCTTGTAGGGTAAAATTAGCACTAGCATTAGCTGATCCTGATATAATTACACTACCTGATAGTGTTGTATTGCCTAATAGGGTGTTGTTACCGACTTGGGTTGTTGATCCCGATACCAGAAAGGATCCTGTAATTTCTACTGTCTGTCTAAGCGGATTTACATACGATGCTGTTAATGCGTAAGA
>CAZKLA010000183.1:0-1652 GCA_964553455.1 uncultured Aquiluna sp.
CAGAACTTTGGCATGCTCGCAGCTGGCGATGAGTCTCCAAGCCCCTTACCAGAACCCTTAGTCAGAGTTACTGTTGCCTCGGCCTCAGCCTGGCGCTTTCCCGGCACCGAGCTGTAGCCACCGGCAGCTTCGCTTCGCTTTTCATACTCAGCCGCTTTAGCTGTGTCACCGCGCTCGGAGTAGATCTTCGCCAGATAGTGGCAGGCCTCTGCTTCGGTATGACCCTCTGGGTCAGCCAAAGCGGCTTCAAATTTCTCAATAGCCTCATCGTGTAGGCCCTGCAGGTATTTGGACAAGCCCCAATTAGATAGCGCGTTGAAAGACTCCCGGCCGTAGTTCAAACGCCACGCCACATCCAGCAGGCGATCTATCAAGCCCCATTGCTCTTCTGGAATCAACCACCCAAAGACGTAGGAGTTAATACTGTTGGGCAGGAACATGCCTGCTCCATCCAGGGAGATCGCCTGAAACCAATCCCGTGCCTCGGCATAGTTGCCCTCGTCCCGAAGGGCAAAAGCATTCTGAGCGTGAGTGTTGAAATTGTGCAGGAACACCCCGATCCGGCTAGCCGGTATCCAGCGAGAGTAACCATCACCCCAAGAGCCTTCGAGCTGGGATTGAGAGAAGGTTGAAGCCGACAACACAGTGGCGTCAAAAGTGCCGTCGTCTATGTAGTTGAGGAATCCGTCATCTAGGAAAGATGAGATTCGGTTTAGGCCCTCGGTGACAGTCTCCAGGATCTTTTGAATCACGGCTGGATCCTTGGAGTCAAACACCCAACCCATAGAGATCACATTTGGCAACATGGTGGCGGTAGTTAGGAACTGTCCGCCCTGCTCGTCAAAGACTCCAACGATATCGCGGTGACGCTCGTGGAACATCACCGGTCTAGGTCGGTCCTGCTCCGGCACATCTGGATACGCAATGCCGCGACCCATGCCAAAAATCGCAGAGGGGAATGGGGTTTCAGCGAGGTAGAAAAGCCCGGTGGCAAGGATTGGGATAAAGATTTCCGAGGACCACTCGCCAAAGGTCAAAGCCCCGGCATCGAGGTCGGCCTGATCAATCTTGGCTAGCTGAACATTGCCCCGATTATCGAGATACTCGCGCTCGGTAATGTGCTCGAAAGCTCTCGTGGCAGCCAGCACTGGTGAGAACCAAACACATCTTTCTTTCCCGCTGGCATCACGATAGATCCGGAATCGCTGCAGCACAGGCATGCCGAAGTAGTTCCCCCACTGGGCCAATCCTTCGGTCTTTAGATTGGGCAGCTCAACCGCCTCAAAGGGGCTGATTGCGACTCTGGTCTCATAGCGCCAAGTAACACCTGCGGTGTCTAGCGTCTGAATCAGCGCTCTACCGAGTTCACTCTCTTCGATGTTTACGTCTTCACCAAAGTCAGTTGGATCGACATACAAATCCTTTAGTACCGACACTTCGTTCTCGCCAAAGTAGAAAGGCGCGAACTCCTCAATAAAGGGTTCTTTGTAATTCAGTGCCCCTGGTCGCAGTGCTTGAGAAATTGGTGCGCTCGGGTAAGCATCAAACCAACCCACAGCCAGCGGGTTAACGATCTTCCTAGAGAGGTTGCCCCAACCAAGGCTGCCTTCGGCAAAACCCTCTGGGTAGTTGGCTACTTTGGATTCACCGAA
>CAZKLA010000184.1:0-1642 GCA_964553455.1 uncultured Aquiluna sp.
TTGGTTCAACTGAAGGAGATACACCACCTGAAATGTGAGCATTACTTACTGTTGGGGCAATTGCAATGTGGTGGGTATGTCTCATACCTGTTCCTTTACACCATTCAGGTTCACCTAATTCAATTGCTTGTGCTTTGGATGCTTTAATTGCTTCATCATAAATAAACTTAGAAATTTGTTTACGTAAAGCAGTTGAGGCAACACTATTGAATGGTAATTCTTTGGTTTGTAACAATGTATGCCATCCTAGCACCCCAATACCGATTGCTCTACCTTTAATTGCAGATCTAACGGTATTTTCCATGAATTTCATGCCTTTAGCTCGGTCAATGAACTCTTGCAGTACACCGTCCAAAAACCAAGTAGTGAGTTCAGGCAAAGACATACCATTTTCAAATCTGTAATCTTTCCATTCATCCCAACGTGCCATGTTCAAAGAAGATAGACAGCAAATGAAAGAATGTAGCTCATCTGTGTACAAGGAAATTTCGCTACAAATATTGGTCATTGAAACCTTTAAATTGTTTTGCTTGTATGCCTCCGGATTTGCATTGTTTACATTATCCTCGTACATGATGTAAGGCTCGCCAGTTTCTAGTCGAGTTTTTAGAATTTCGCCCCACAATTTTAATGCTTTTGGTTCTTTGTTTTCAACATCGTTCATAAACTTATCATCAATTACTACGCATTGGTGTAAGTTCAAACATTGTCTATTAACATCACCTTTTGGACGTCGAATACCTAAAAATTCTTCAATATCTGGGTGGTGAACTGAAAGGTTAACAGAAGCAGCACCTCTTCTAACTGAACCTTGGTTGGTTGCCAAAATTGTTGAATCAAATATTTTAGCCCATGGAACTACACCTTCAGATACACCATTGTCCTTAATTGCTTTACCTCTACCTCGGATTCGAGATACACCAATACCAACTCCACCACCTTGAGAGGATAGTCTCATTAGTTCGGAATTAGAATCTGCAATTCCTTCAATAGAATCATCTACATCAATACCGAAACAAGAAATGGGCATTCCGCGTTCAGTACCTAAGTTAGAAAGTACTGGAGAGGCTAAGCATAGCCAGTTTTTTTCAATTGCCTCATAAAATAAAGGCTGTAATTCTCGTTTGCGAAGTCGTCTTGCGGCTGCTTTACTTACTCGAGTAAAAGCCTTAAAAACATCTTCATGTGGTAAAAGATATCCTTTAGAGATGATGCTAACTGCAATTTCATCCATCCATTCAGGATAATTCTTACCCTTTACCCATTTGCTGGTATCTACTTGTGTGCTCATATTTTAATGTTAATTAATAATTATAAATCTGACCAGTCTCCAGTTGATTTGGAGTAATCCGTAACTCTATTTGCAAAGAAATCTTGGTGGGTTTTACCTGATGTTAAGTGACCGAACCATTCCATTTGTTTCAATAGTGCGGGGTCAATATCATTATAAACTGGGTTGTATCCAAGTTCTTTCATCTTATCATTTGCTCTTGCTTTGATAAAATTCTTGAGTTGGTCTTTATTTAAACCTTCAATTTCACCCATTTCAAATGCTTTATCAATGAAGTCAAATTCAAGTTTAACAGATAGGTTACATGCTTCAATTACGTTATTGCGCATTTCTACCGTATCTAGCTCGGGA
>CAZKLA010000185.1:0-1636 GCA_964553455.1 uncultured Aquiluna sp.
TGTTGGATCAACAGTATCAGGATTACGTTGTCAGCAATACCAGCGTAGGAGATGGTAGTACTACTGTGTTTGAAGCACCAGATATTAGTTTGGTTATTCCAAACCCTGACGATTCTAGCACATTGTACATTGACAACATGGTTGAAGTGTATGTAGGAGGCACAAGACAGTATCCCTACAGTCAAGTCAACGCACCTGCTACGCAATATCGTTATGTGGTAACTTCTGTGAGCCCTGTGAGTATTGATTTTATAACATCCAATGATCCTCTAGAGCCTATGCTGCCTCCTCCGGCTGGCGTAGAAGTAACTATACTGCAACGTCGTGGTAAATCGTGGTACAACACTGGCCCAGTGATCCCGGCTACCGCAATGATTGCTGGACAAGGGTACTTTATTCAGGATCTAGGAACTACCAATTTTACCACAGTTGGCGCATTGGAAAACGCAGTGGGAGTGTTCTTTACTGCAACTGGCCCAGCAATTGGTACTGGAACAGTGACCACTGCCAGTGACGGAGTTGCACTGCAAGAAAGCAGCACTATTGCCGCAAGGTTTTTGTGTGGAAATTAAACTGGATAAATAAAACACCATGCCAAATACTGATTCTAAGAAGCCCGTCCAAACCCCTGCTCCACAGTCGCAACGTCGACCCAACGAGCAGGGCACTATAAATGTAGAAGCACATATGCGTATTTTTGACCCAAAAACCAAACAAACTTTTGTGGAGGGTCGAGCATGATTACCCCTGGATTGGCCAAAATCACTGGGCATGTAAAGATTCATGACCCCAACAACGGCGAAATTTTTTACAACGATCACAATGCTATTCACTATGAAAACATCTCTATTGCTATGGCTCAAACTCTTAGCGATCGCAATATTGGATATATCTATGAAATGGCGTTTGGCAATGGCGGAAGTTCGGTAGACCCTACTGGTGTTATTACATATTTGCCCCCTAACACAGTGGGACAAAACGCTGATTTGTACAATCAAACGTACTCGAAAGTTGTCAACGATAACTCAGCAGCAGATACTGACCCCGAAAATAACAAAATGACAGTGCTGCACACAGCAGGCAATGTTTACACAGATATTTTGGTTCAGTGTTTGTTGGACTACGGTGAGCCACCAGAACAACAGGCATTTGACAATTCTACCAACTTTAACGGCGAATATGTATTCGACGAACTTGGACTCAAAGTTTGGAACGGTTCAGCCGACAACTTGCGTTTAATTACACACGTTATTTTTCACCCGGTTCAAAAGAGCTTGAACCGACAGATTCAAATTGATTACACCCTGCGCATACAGACGCTGAGCAATATCAACGCTGTATAAATATAAGGAATAGGAACAGGTACTGACATGGCATATACAATTACTCTTACCGACGGCACAGTGTTTGCAACCATTGCTGACGGTACAATTAATACCACTAGCTCGATGACACTGGTCGGCAAAAACTACGCCGGCTACGGAGATTTTTTAAACGAAAACTACATTCACTTGCTGGAAAACGGTTCAAACACCACAGCACCCAGCGCACCGCTGACTGGTCAGCTTTGGTGGGACAAAACCAACAACCTGCTCAAAGTATACAACGGTTCAACGTTTAAAACTATCAGTGCTGC
>CAZKLA010000186.1:0-1633 GCA_964553455.1 uncultured Aquiluna sp.
CGGGGCATGTGATATTGAAAACCTTGAGCAGACACTTTCTTGAAAATGCCTTCTTTGGCCCAGTCTGCTTCCAGCAGGGTCAGCATCTTGCGATCAGCAATTAGAGCGCCATCTTGAACTTTGACGCTGGCACTCTTTTTACCAAACGAGGGCTCGTACACAGTACCGCGCACAATCATTTCCAAAGCCAATTTGATGCGCTCCAGACGCACCAGTTGAGTCTGAGTGTACAAAGTTTTGTTTGCGTGATTGCGCATACGGCGATCTTGCAGAGCAAAAAATTTGTTATTGCTCTCTTTGGTGTCCAGGCTTACAGTGTACATTGTGGCTCCTGTTTTGTTACGCTATGTCAATATTATAGCATTTCGGGAATTTTTGGTCAAATCTTTTCAAACCACCATCCGTTGAGGCGGAATGTTTCAATGTCGCTGGCATGTGCCCAAGCTTCCATCCACAGGGAGCCGGCTTTTTGAATATCCAGACTGGTGTAGCGCAGGATTTCGAGTGCGTCTTTTGTGTAGAACAAAATGCGTGTCATTGCTGGCTCCTTTTTGCTGTCTATGCTGTTATTATAGCACGAGAGCCTTTTTTGGGCAAATCGCAAAAAGTAATACTCAAGTACTACTGTATTAGTTTACAGGTGTAACTGCGTTGGGAGGTGTAACTTCTGGCTTGGCAAGAGGTGTGACGTTTACTGCTAAATTGGCAGCAGACAATTGAGCTTGGTTTTCGGCTTCGCGCAAAGCACCAACCACTGCCTGGCCTGTGAGTGTGGTTTGATCAACTACGTTCTGCAAGAACTGAGCTGGGCCACAGGCCTGATTTTGTGTACCAAACTGACTCAAGCCCTGTGTCAGTGCATATACACTAACTTTCTCTCCAGCCAGTAGTTGGAAGTAATCGAGTCCTGCTTGATTTTGATAGCCTTTTTCTCGATTGAGATAGTTGGCTATGTAGTTCCAGGCTGTGTTGAGTATGGCCACATTGGGGTTGGCACTGAGTGCAGCAATAGCTGAATTAGCATTTGATATCTGTGTCAACACCCCAGCATCGTTGACCGCAGACAAAATTGCAATGTAAGCATTGTTTAGAGCAGTAAGGCTACCTGCGGTTTGCAAAGTGTTGACAGCGGCTGTGGCAGTGTTGAGACGGCTGGCATAATCCCAGTGATCTGTGGCCGTACCAATTACATCACATATAGTGATTGTACCGTTGGGTCCTGTGCCTGTGGCATTTTCACTGGCATAACTGGCAGCAACAGAACTGGGCACTGCTGAGGTAAGACTTTCAATCAAAGGCAGGCCGGCCATGGTACTGAGACCGTTGGGTGTGTAAGGTTGCCAGTAAGCAGTGTCACTGATGTTAGTGCCCACAGGCACATCTTGCTGTGCTCTGTAAAAAGTTGTTGTTGGCAACAACTGTGCTGGACCAGCAGGAGAAGCAGAGGCGTCGGCAACTGCATCGTCGGCAAGATAAGGCACCGAAGGATCCCAAGCCGTGCGAGGCAAATCAGCAATGGTGTTGGACAGTGCAGGAGCAGTAGGCTGATCTACATTGGTTATTTGTTGTAATCCAGACTGAAAGGCCTTGTTGGCCACAGCCTGATCAGGCGGAATTATTTTGCCCAGTTCAT
>CAZKLA010000187.1:0-1611 GCA_964553455.1 uncultured Aquiluna sp.
CCCCAGGTTTCATATGCCAGGCGTGCCTTCGAAAGCGTCGAACCAGATTCCAGTGCGACATCAAAGACCTCAGTGAACTTGCGATCACCGAGCGGGTCGCCGGCTAGCCACGCACCGGTGGCCGGAGGTCTCCCGACCAGCTGACGACGCTGCTCCTCGGAAATGAATTCCGAGGGAGCAGAGTCTTCAGAGATCTGGAAGTCCATTACTTTGCCTGTGCAAAACCCTTCTGCAAGTCAGCGATGAGGTCCTCGTAGGTTTCAAGGCCGATGGATAGTCGAACCAGGCCTGGGGTAACACCGGTGGTGGCAAGATCCTGCTCGCTCAACTGCGAGTGGGTCGTGGATGCCGGGTGAATCACCAGGGAGCGAACATCTCCGATGTTTGCCACGTGGCTAAACAGCTCCAGCGCATCCACGAACTTGATGCCAGCCTCGACACCGCCAACAATCTCGAAGGAAACAATTGCTCCAGCACCCTTTGGGGCGTATTTCTTCTGAGCCTCGTTGTATGGCGAGGAGGCAAGTCCGGCGTAGTTCACGCTTTTCACCTGCGGGTGCTGCTCCAACCACTGCGCAACCTTGGCAGCGTTTGAAACGTGACGCTCCATGCGAAGGCTCAGGGTCTCAATGCCTTGGATCAGAGAAAACGCGGTGTCAGGAGAAACTGCGGCTCCAATGTCGCGCAACAGCTGGACTCGAGCCTTGATGATGTAGGCAATGCCATCGCCCAGCGCTTGGGTGTAGACCACGCCGTGGTAGCTAGGGTCTGGCTGGGTTAGGCCCGGGAACTTGTCGGACTTTGACCACTCGAACTTTCCGCCGTCGACAATCGCACCGGCGACTACCGTGCCGTGACCGCCGAGGAACTTGGTTGCGGAGTGAACCACAATGTCGGCACCGTGCTCAAGTGGCTTGATCAAGAACGGGGTAGCAACCGTGTTGTCCACGATCAGCGGTACGCCATTGGCGTGAGCAACATCTGCCACCTTGCGGATATCCAAAATTGAAACCTTTGGGTTTCCGATGGTCTCAGCGAAGAACAGCTTGGTGTTTGGGCGAACCGCTGCCTGCCACTCGTTTGCGTCGTCCTGATTCTCGACGAAGGTGACCTCGATGCCGAGCTTTGCCAGGGTGTACTTGAAAAGGTTGTAGGTGCCGCCGTAAAGCGTTGACGAGGAAACGATGTGGTCGCCGGCGTGAGCGATGTTTAGCACCGCAAAAGTTTCGGCTGCCTGACCAGATGCCAGTAGTAATGCCGCTGTGCCGCCTTCAAGGGCCGCGATGCGCTTCTCGGCAACATCCTGGGTTGGGTTCATGATGCGGGTATAGATGTTTCCGAATTCCGCAAGTCCAAAGAGGTTGCGAGCGTGCTCGGCAGAGTTGAAGGTGTAGGCGGTGGTTTTGTAGATCGGAACCGCGCGCGCGTTCGTTGCTGGGTCTGGAGTAGCACCGGCGTGGATTTGAATGGTCTCAAATCCCCAAGAGGTTGAATCTGACATCGTGTAATCCTTAGCAGTTGTGGGTGGTAATCAAACTATGGACGATTGCACGACTATGGGCAACCAGTGGCGTAATTGGAGGTAACTTTAGCCCAGGTGATCAAAGGCCA
>CAZKLA010000188.1:0-1607 GCA_964553455.1 uncultured Aquiluna sp.
AACGAATTTAAAAAGGGCGTTAGCGTTTATAAAGCGGAAGCGGAACGAGCAAAGGTGCTTGAGGAAGCGATTAATCCATTCATACCTGAACTCCAAGCACACGGAATCCACCCAGCCGCATGGATAAACAATCTTGGTCGGGCGCATTTAACCTTAGTCAAAGGTTCTCCCGAACAAAAACTGCAAATGTTTCATAGACTTGCACAAGATTATGGAGTAAACTTAAATCAAACTAACGAACCAGTTGCGCCAGCTGATGCCTATCAACAACAGTTAATGCAACAACTTTATCAAGTAAATCAAGAGGTTAACTCGATAAAGACTAGGTACGAAATGGAAGAACAAGCCCGTTTAGCGGGTGAGATTGAAAGATTTAAAAGTTCGGGCAATGCTCCGTACTTTGAAGAGGTAAGGTTAGACATGATTCGACTACTCGAACATGGCGAAGCTCCGAACCTTGAAACGGCTTATGCCAAAGCGGTGCGTCTGAACGATGAAGTTTGGGCAAAGGAACAGGAAAGACTCCTGACCGATGCTCGCAAACAAGCATCTAAGGCATCGCAAGTAGCACGAGCTAAAGCAACGGCTGTTAGCCCGAAATCCGTTACACCTAACGGGGTTCAAGCGAAAGTCGAAGCAAAGGACAGGCGTTCAATGCTGATGGCGCAGTTAGCCGAAGCGGAGAGCAATAGGCTTTAATTAACTTAAAAAGGAAATATCATGGCATTTGCTAACTCAGCAATCACCGATATTATCGCTACCACCATTCAAAGTCGTAGCGGTGAATTGGCTGATAACTTAACGCAGAACAATGCGATTCTGCAACGACTCAACTCTAAGGGTAATGTACGCCCCTTCTCAGGCGGTAATGTGATTTTGGAAGAAATCATGTACAACGACCCCAACACCAACAACGCTAATTCCTATAGCGGATATGAAGTATTGAACATTGCTCCTGATAGCCCAATCTCGGCTGCTCAGTACAAGATTGCTCAGTACGCTGCTGCTGTAACGATGAGCGGTTTGGAAATGCTCCAAAACTCCAGCAAAGAAGCAATCATCGACCTCTTAGATGGTCGTATGCAAGTTTCTGAAGCTCGCCTTTTGAACCGCATTTCGGGTGACCTTTATGGTGACGGTACTGGTAACGGTGGTAAGAACATTGACGGTCTAGCTGCCGCAGTTTCTACTTCCCCCACAACTGGCACATACGGTGGTATTAACCGTGCAAACTGGTCTTTCTGGCAGAACCAAGTAACTACTGGTCTTACCGCAACCAACACTTTGGCTAAGATGACCGAAGCTGCTATCAAGCAAGTTCGTGGCACAGACAAGGCTGACTTGTACATTGCTGGTAACACCGCATATCAGTATTTCGTAGGTGCATTGCAAGCTATTCAGCGTATTACTACCGAAGAAAGCGGTGCGGCTGGTTTCGCATCCCTCAAGTTCTACGGAGGAGGCACGAGTGCCGATGTCGTTTTGGGAGGAGGTATCGGGAATCAAGAGAACGCAAACTATATGTATCTCTTGAACACCAATTACATCTTCTTCCGCCCACACAAAGAGCGTAATTTCGTGCCTATCGGTGGTGAGCGTCAAGCTAT
>CAZKLA010000189.1:0-1602 GCA_964553455.1 uncultured Aquiluna sp.
TCAACTTCTCGCGCCTTGACCTCAAAACCACAGAAAAATCGGGCTGGGCACCTGTTCCCAGGCAATTCCCCTCCTCTACCCTTGCCTACACGGGCACCTTGGTCTGGGACAATCCTCCACCTGATGCTGGAGCAAATGTATCCCTCATCCCCTATGCCCTTGGAGGCTTTAGTAAAAATGGAGAATCCGGCGAAAATGCTACTTACAAACGTGAAATTGGATTGGATGCCAAAATCTCGCTGACCTCCTCTCTGAATTTGGACTTGACCGTCAACCCTGACTTTTCACAGGTGGAAGTAGATCGCCAAGTCACCAACCTCGATCGCTTTGAGTTGTTCTTTCCGGAACGCAGGCAGTTTTTCTTAGAAAATGGCGACTTATTTGGAAGTTATGGCTACAGTACGCTACGTCCTTTTTTCTCCCGCCGAATTGGTCTAAATGCTCCCATCGAGTTTGGCGCAAGGCTGAGTGGAAAGCTCAACAAAGATTGGCGCATCGGAGCCCTCAACATGCAGACGGGAGCCGTAGAAGAAACAGGGCTGCCTGCACAAAACTTCTCTGTGGTATCCCTGCAGCGGCAGGTAGGTGCACGCTCGACTATTGGTGCCTTGGTAGTCAATAAGCAATCCCTGAATTACGACCCCTCCTTGGTACCCGAAAAGCAACCCCGCTACACGGAATTCAATCGAAATTTGGGCTTGGAATACAACCTTGCATCTGCCAATAATCTGTGGACAGGAAAGGCGATGGTGCTACAGTCCTTCGGACCTGAAGCTGTGGGAAGAGGGATTGCGCACGCAGCCAACTTGAAATATGCGAGCGGCAACTTGACCTGGAACTGGCAACATGAATACGTGTCTGAAAACTATACTGCAGAGGTAGGCTTTGTGCCTCGCACCGCTTTTTACAAGATCAGCCCATCCATCGGCTACCGCTGGTTTCCAAAAAGTGCCCTCATCCTAAGCCACGGACCGGAACTGAATTCGATTCGCTATTTTTCCCTAAAAGGAGTCCAAACGGACAATACGACCTACGCTACCTATAGCATCAAATTTCGCAGTCAAAGCAGCCTATTGGTCTGGGGAGCTCATGACTTTGTACTATTGCAACGCCCTTTTGATCCGACCAATTTCTCTGGCAAAACCCTAGCCACAGGCACCGAACACCAATGGTCTGCAGTGGGATTGGAATACAGTTCGAAGCCTCAAAGCGTCTTTACCTATGCTTTCAGTGGACGTGCAGGCGGCTATTATGCAGATGGGAAGCGGTACAACTTGGTTGCCGACCTGGGCTATCGATTTCAACCTTATGTGAGCTTGGCACTCAGCAGCAATTACAATTCCATTGACCTTCCCGCGCCCTGGGGCAAAACCCAATTTTGGTTGATTGGCCCTCGAGTAGACGTGACGCTGACCAACACTGTCTTTTTCACCACTTTTGTGCAGTACAACGAGCAGATCAAGAACATCAACTTGAACACGCGATTTCAATGGCGGTTTAAGCCTGCTTCAGACCTTTTTTTGGTCTACACCGACAACTACCTGCCAGCGCCTTTCTTGATGAAAAACAGGTCTCTGGTCTTGAAATTCACCTACTGGTGGA
>CAZKLA010000190.1:0-1594 GCA_964553455.1 uncultured Aquiluna sp.
GCAGAAAGCCTACCATTTCGCGAGAGGCTTTCTGCAAAAAGATTATTAAAAAATTGTAAAGAAAACAAAAAAATGTTTATCCTTGCCCTCTATAAGCTTTAACGTAGTTTTTGTTATGCTTAGTACCAGAATTTTTGGTCTTAGCATGTACTCCAGGTCTTGAAACTTTGGTTCTTTTAGGTGCAAACGAGCTAACTGCCTGCTTTGTTTTTTGTTTTGTTGCCATTTTTGTTTTTACTTTGAATAAACTTTATACCATTAACTATTTCTTGACATCTTTCATAGTCTTCAAACTTTTCCATGATTTCAAGATTCTTACTGAGGGTTTCTTCCATATCTTCTCTATCCAATGTTAAATCCCAAACCATATCTTCTTCTTGGGCATAAATAGAGACAATAGGTATAACTTTCTTTTTAGTTTTAAGGTTTTGAAGGGTAGTATCTACTACTAAACAGGACAATTTATAATCCCCTCCTTCTAACATATACTCAATGTCTTCAGAATTATCGTAAACTAAATGATGTTTAAATTTCATATTAGAATTGTTTAAGAAAGTTATTACTAATTTTTTTGTCTTTTAATTTACGAAACTTTTCTTCGTTTTTTAATATCTTACTTCCTAGTTTTTCTAAATGTGTCGACTTTATTTCTTTATAGTTATCCCTAATTTTTTTATGTTTGTCACTTAAGCCTTCAAATTCCTCTAAACTCATATTCTTGAAATGTATTGGTTAACATCATCTTCATCGTCATGAAGACCTAATTCTTTTAATCTTTGGAGATGATAATCATCTACTTCCCAGTTTACAGCATCTGAAATTCCGTACTGTTCTTGATGGGATTCAATATATTTAAGATCTTTTTCGTTAAATATATCTCCAACTAATAGGAAATAGTGATTGTAACAAAGCAACTCTATATTATCCAAAGACCAATTAGAATTGTTTCCATCTTTAAAGTGCAAGAGTAAAGGCATTTTATAGTCTAAAACTCTACGCTCTTTAAATTTACATTGAGCACATTCCTCTGATAAATATCCCTGCTCTATCATTCTATACTTTAGTTTGGCAGGTTGGAAGTGAGAAGCGGCAACTCTTCCCTCTATGATGTCTAACAGAGCAGGCTCTTTTTTACTGTGTTTAAGAAATTTGGGGATACCTTTACCACATTGATTCTTATGAAGTTCAAATAAGCTTTTGCCTGTTGCCTCATCAACATATATTTTAGCAAATTTTCTATAGTGTTGATACGAAACATGCAAATATCTCGCGGCTGCTAAGTTAGATTGAGTCTTAGCATGCGCAGCCACAATCATGGCTTTGCTTAGTGGTTTTGGTTGGGGCACTTTTAATCTTCTCTAGAATTGACAACTAATTTATCTGAAATAGGAGTTTCTCCATCAAAGGAAAGAAATTCAGCTTTATGAGTTTTCTTTTTTCCTATTAATTGTAAAGCTTTTTCTTCTTGCTTTTCATATTCTAGAAAATCTTTTTCACTCATAATAATAGTTTCATTCCAAGTATGGTCACCTTCTCCCATTTGAACAGTAATTGCTCTTTTTTTACCAACTAAATTGTATTTGTCTGAGCATTG
>CAZKLA010000191.1:0-1576 GCA_964553455.1 uncultured Aquiluna sp.
TGACCTGTGGAGAGTAACTCGGAAGCGGTGTCGAACAAACCGCGCCTTCTTAGTAGCTCTGCAATTTCGTCTTGGGTTGCCTTATAGGTGTTATTGATTAGCTCAAGACAATCTTCGTCGCCGGCCGTGATCCCTTGGTAGGCCCAGGTCCAAACATCAAACAGTAGACGCTTAGCCTCTTCGTCCGAAACGTCACCGGCTTTCCTGTCCCACTCCCTGGCCAGCATGGCATTCATCCAAATCGATGAGATGCCTTGCCTGGCCTGGTGGGAGGAAACCACTCGGCTATTGAGCTGAATGGAATACATCTCCCAGTCATCGATTGCCACCTCGGCCGTTAGTCCGATCTCCGCAATGACTCCCAGGTCGAGAGCCAGTAAACACCTAACCGAGTAAGGCGGCATTGGATCTGTCAGGTCTCGCCCAAGTGACTCGGCGATGGACTCGGCCATTGCCTGCGACTCCCGCATTCTGCTGAGAATAAAGTCGATGTCTTGATTCCAACTCTCCGAGAAGGTCTGGGCAATGACCTGCGGGTCGGTAGAAAGTGGCTCCATAAATCCAAAGACACCGAGCTTTAGCTCTTGGCCAAATTGAATATCCACATTGGCGTCTGAGGAGTTGGCACCACCGGATGTTCCATCGGCAAAGTAGATAGTGCTGGTGGCAGTTAGGTTCTCCAACTGCAGCGGAATTGAATCACCAAACCGCAACACCTCAGCCGCTGGAAAGTCCAGCGGCTGCTGCTTCTCAACGAAGCCTCTTACCTTGTTGGCAATTGAGTATCCGAAGTCGAATACCGCAAATGCCCCGACGGCATAACGCGGAGAAGCTAATTTGAAAACCTCAAAAACCACATAGACGCCATCACCATCACCGGCAGGTAGCTTGATGAAGTTATCTGAACCACGCCTGCACTCATCGCAGGTGTTAGCGGCAGGGCCAACCATCAAAGACTGGCAATCACACCAATCAAAGTACTCGGTTGCGATGGCAGCGTCTCCGCCTTCAACATTGAAGAAGCCCTTGGGCCTAAAGCCAAAGCCTTCTTGTTCGAGCTTGTTGAGAGTTGCCGCGAGGTTCATGTTCTCGACTACTTAGAGTCTTGCCGCACCACAGTTGGCGCAGAACTTCTCTGAGCCAAGCTCGTATTTGGTGCCGCAGTTGGCGCAGAACTTAGGTCCGCCCAAAGTATTGGCAGGGGCAGCCTCCTGAGGCACCTCGTCCTCACCAATCATCTGCGCTAGCGACTCGAACCCGGTGTCCTCAATCTCCAGACCCTTGAGCAAAAGTGTGAAGGTCTCATTCACAAACTCGGTTGCAGCCTCGGTGGTAGCAACGATCTCGTTCGCAAGCAGGTAAGCCAGCGGCAAGCCGAGGTCGTTGTATTCGCAAAACTCTTTGAAGTCTTCGTCTTCTCGGTGCTCCATCCACAGCTCAGCCAGGATTGCGCACTTCGCCTCAAAGGTGGTACCCAATGATTTCTTGCTCTTGAACAGCATTTCTCTTCCTCTATATCTCGTGGTCTATTTCTAGCGTGCGGTTCCGCACTCGGTGCAGAACCTAGCGGTCTCCA
>CAZKLA010000192.1:0-1573 GCA_964553455.1 uncultured Aquiluna sp.
AGAGAAATGTAGGTGCGATAGTGTTTGATTCTGGATCCGGTAAGTTTTACGGGTTCAAAGGAAGCAGTGTATCTAACTGGAATACTGGTTCTAACTGGATAGAGTTTGGAAGTGGTAGCGGTGGGGGCACTACTGTAAATCATTTATTTGATAGATGTATCGTTAACGGCTTTACATACGATGGATATAACCCAGGTCTTCTTAATCTCCAATTTGTTCCTACAGGCAGTACCTTAAATGCCTTGTTTGGTGAAAACCTAGGTTACAAAGTTGGGGATAAAATGATAGTTTACGTAGATGATAAAAACTATATTAAAGGCACAGTTAATCAAGTTCCGGGAGGCTTTGGAATAGGTTCAATTAACGTATTGGTTAACGCAGTTATTGGAACTACTGCGTCTGATGACTACTGTATAACATTAGATTTAACTAGAGATTCCTACGTCTATGCTACCCAAACAGGTTCATTCCTATACAGCGGTTCTTACAACAGTACAACTTCCGCATTAACATTACATAGCAGGACCAATACCTACAACCTAGACCTATCCGGACTTGCCGGAGGAGGCGGTGGTGGTTTCGCTATCACAGCATCTAATGAAGGTACTGTGTTAACTGAGAATGCAAGAACCTTTGATTTCGTAGGTAATGCTGTTACTGCTACTAATATAGGATCAGCCGTTACTGTTACTATCAATACAGGATCTGCATCAACAACAGACATTACAGCTCTTAACAACTTTACAGGCTCAGCTCAAACAAGCATTACTGGATTAAATACCTTCTCAGGCTCAGCTCAAACAAGTATCAATACATTAAACAGCTTCTCAGGCTCAGCACAGACAAGTATTACTGGATTAAATACTTTCTCAGGTTCAGCCAACACTAGACTTGGTAACTTAGAAGCTGCTACAGGCTCTTACGTTACTAATGCTAAGACAGGTTCGTTTTACTACTCGTCTTCTATAAACAGCAACGTCATTACCTTTAACCAAGGAGACGGAACTACAGAAAGTATTAATATAGACTCTGTACCTAGTGCTTCATTTGCTCCTAACCTCTACAATTCAAACGGTACTTTACCAGCTACCGGCACTAGAAGAGTTATTTTTGGAGATTCATCTATATTACGCTTTGACCTTTCTTCAAGTATAGCAGGCTCACCTAGAATTATTTACGATACTAACACTGTAACTTCAGGAGTTAGATTCGCCGGAACAGGTTATGTGTACCTGGATACCTCAACTGTAACTATGGCAAACATAGCTAATACAGTACAGTCTAACATTCTAGGTAGAGACAACACAGGAGGTATTACATATTTCAGTACTAGTTCTATCCCTAACCTCTACAATTCAAACGGAACACTAACCGGAGATAGAGTTATCACTCTTGGAGCTAATAACGAGCTTAGGATTACACCTGGAACCGGTGTAAGTGAGTTTAGAGTCTCAAACGGTCCTTCTGGCGGTCCGTTTGACTACGAAGTAGTTGCTAACGGAGCTGGAGAATTTAGAGTCAATAGCCCGGCTAGTGCTAGCTTTGTAACTAACGTATATGTAAGCCCTGCCCA
>CAZKLA010000193.1:0-1571 GCA_964553455.1 uncultured Aquiluna sp.
AGGAGGTGCATCCATGTTCCGTTGCCGTTGTTGCCCAGGGCGTAAAATCCGGCGAGCCATGCCTGACCGGGGGTGCTGTAGTCCTGCTGGATTCCGAAGTAGTCGCCCCAGCGCTCGGCTCCGCCGAGCTTACTGACGTTACCGAGGCCCGCCTTGAGTTCGACGACGGGACTGTAGGTTCCGTCGTTGCCGTAGTAGAAGGCCGAGTAGCCGGCGAAGTCGCTGGGCGACACGTGGTTGAATCCGATGAGAACCTCTCCGTCGCAGGGCTCGTTGCCGATCCAGGTGAGGTTCGGGTAGCCGAAGTAGCGCACAGGATCGCCAATTACGTGGCCGAGCACGGTGTCGGGGGCATGACCCACGGGCACGATTCCGTGGTAAATGGCAGAACGCTGCGTAGCAAAGTCGCGCGTGGTGCTTACGAGGTGCACGCTGCCGTCGGGCATTTCTTGGGCGCCCAACCAGCGGCCGTCGTTGGTCTGCATTCCTTTGGTGGGGTCGGCGGCCGGCGTGGACGGCTGTCGGCCATTGGGCGGAAGCCCGTAGGGCTGGCTCGCGCGGATCACGTGTATGTCGTAGGAATGGGTTCCGCCCACCGCGCTGTCAGCGCGCGTCACGAAAAACACGGTGTCGTTCTGCGCATCAAAGTTGCGGTTGCTCGCCCACATGGGCTTCGAGGTATAGCCATCCCAGCTCGTCACGGCAACGAGGTTGCGGATCCAGCGTCCATTCGTGGCAAACCCGTGGTGCAGCTCTGAAGGGAGCGTGGCTGCCCCCGCGTAGCCGGCGGCCTTGTCCATTTCCCAGATCACGGTTCCGTCAAAACCCACCTGCCAGCTCACGTTGGGCACGATCAAGTTGATGGACATCACGAGCTTGTCGTCGGTGAAGGCCATCGACGGAAAGTCGCTCCAGCGGTTGTTATTGAGCGGATTGCCGGGGAGCATGTAAGTGTTCCAGCCCGCGTTCGGGTCCTTGGACTGGCTGAAGCAGACGACGATTTGACTGCTGGCCGGCGTGCTGCCCACAAAAAACAGCAGCACCCAGCGCTCGGCGACCGGGTCGTAGAGCAGCCGCGGATCGCTGGCGTACGACGAAGTTTGAAGGCCCGAGGCGGCAATGAGCGGAATAAACTGCTGCGGAAAAAGAAAGGTGTCGGTGCGCAGGTCCCAGCCCCAAATAAGGGTATTGACCGCACTCAGCACCACCGAGTCCCCGTAGGCGATGGTGTTGTCGTTGGGGGTTCCGCCCGAAATCGGAACCTGGACGCCGTTGACCGCAAAAACGCGCTTCATGCTGAGGTCGTGGCGCACCAAGGGCTCTGCGGCCATCGTTTTCTGGCTCCGCGGAGCATCGGCGTCAGAAGCAGTTCCGAAGCGCTCAGCGTGCTGCGCCTTCAGCGCATTGAGCTGCGTTGCCTTGGCAAATTCGTCGGGCGCCTCAAGGTGGGTGACGCGCAGTTCCATGGACGGCTGGATTTCGTCCATTCGAAACTGGCGGGTGCGCGGAATTTCAAACTTCACGGGCTGGGCCAACGCCGGAAGCGCCGTGAGGAGGATCAGAGCAAGGAT
>CAZKLA010000194.1:0-1556 GCA_964553455.1 uncultured Aquiluna sp.
CGCTATGACCTTGATGTCCTAGAGGTTTGTGAGAAGTACGGCGTTGCCTATTTGCCATGGTCACCACTTGGTGGCATGAACAACAAAAAGGCAATCACCGACTCCGATGCTTTTGAAGAGGTCGCGACCAAGCACAAGGTTTCAAAGTATGCGATTGCCCTGGCCTGGGAGATGAAGACTTCACCAACCGTGATTCCAATCCCGGGTGCCACCAGAACCGAAAGCATTCTGGATTGCATCACGGCATTGGATGTTGTGCTCAGTGACGAAGACTTCGACTACCTGAACCAGAATCTGCCTGAATCGGCGGACTACTCGGGCGAATTGGTGCCGAAGCCAGCTCACCGCTAATCGCGCTCGGCTAACAACCTGAGTCGATCAAGGTCTTTCTGCAAAGCACCAAGCTCTTCTTTGGCAACCTTGCCACTGGAGAGGATCGTGTCCATCTCCTGAATCAGCAACCTGATTTCATTTAGATCGCCACTGCGTCTTTTCGCCTCGGACCTGGCCTCGTCCATTGCGTTTAGCACGATACCGATTAGCAGGTTCAGAATCGTGAACACGATTATGAATACGTAGGAGAGCAGGTAGGGGATGGCCAGCGGGCTGACTGCGATGGCTTCCTCAAGGTAGTTCGGAAAGTTCTCCAGCGTGAGCAAGATAACCAGGCTCATCATTGCGGCTCCGATGCTGCCCCAGTCATCCTTTAGATCCTCACCGAACAGGTAGTGACCAACCATTCCGTAAAGGAAAACCAGTAGGGCAATTAGCGCCGTCATGCTCATCAGCGGGGGTAGAGATTTCACGATCGAAGCGCTGAGAATTCTCACCTCAGGCAAAAAGCGGAAAATGCGAATCAGCCTGAAAAGTCTCAGCAGTCGCAACACAACCGTTTGCCCGACAAAGAATGGCGCACTTGCCACCAATAGGAAGTCAAAGACATTCCAACCCTTGGTGAAGAACAGCCAAGGCTTAGACCCGTAGGAGACCATTCGAATGACCAGCTCCACCGCATAGATTGCGAAGCAAATGGCATCGATTGTTTCGGCAGCCCTAATCGTTTCTGGGCTGAGGTCTGCGAAGGTCAAGATCGCCAGCGCCATTGCGTTGCAGGCAATTACAAAAGCAATAAAGAGTTCGAATGGGGTGCTGTAGACCAGGCGTGCCAGCGGCTTAATGCGATGCTCACCGAGTTCTTCTACTGAGCCATAGGCCCGCACATATTCACTGCGGTTTTTCTTAGCTTTTGGCACTTACTCCCCAATTCCAAAGCCCACACCCCGTTGGCTAGCTTTTGAGCTTACTATTTCGATGCCCTCCGGCAAACTGGAAATAGAATCCAAGGGTGGGGAAGAAATCCAATCTAATTCTGGCGGTCTTGGTAATCGGCCTGATCGGAATGTTGTTACCGGATCAGACCCCAAGCGCATCTCCGACTCAAACTGCAACTGCCCCAGCCCCTGTCACCTCCTCCGCTCAGGCAGCTGCACCCGAAGACAAGACAGCGGAGGCTGCCACAGTTAGCGCGCCAACGCAGAGCCCAAAGCCAACCCCAA
>CAZKLA010000195.1:0-1527 GCA_964553455.1 uncultured Aquiluna sp.
TCATCGGCGCCGTAGGTCTTGCCAGAGAGCTTTGCCGATAGATCAACCAGTGGTCGGACCTGGTCGATTTCGTAAATGTTCTCAACACCTTGAAGCAGGAACGCAACACGCTCCAAGCCCATACCGGTGTCGATGTTCTTCTTCGGCAGCTCGCCAAGAATCTCAAAGTGGTCTTTGGTTCCGCCGTCAGCACGCTCATACTGCATAAAGACCAGGTTCCAGATTTCGATGTAGCGATCTTCATCGGCCTCTGGACCACCCTCAACACCATAGGCTGGGCCGCGGTCGTAGTAAATCTCCGAGCAAGGGCCTGCGGGGCCTCTTTGGCCAGTTGACCAGTAGTTGTCGCGCATTCCGCGCTTTTGAATTCGCTCTCTAGGAACAGATGACTGCTCTAGCCAGTATTCGATGGCTTCATCGTCATCGTTATAGACGGTGACCCATAGTCGCTCTGGGTCAAAGCCCAATCCACCCTCTTCCAGGGTTCCAGTTAGCAGCTCCCAAGCGAAGCCGATGGCTTCTTTCTTAAAGTAATCGCCGAATGAAAAGTTGCCATTCATCTGGAAGAAGGTTCCGTGGCGAGTGGTCTTACCGACCTCGTCGATGTCTAGTGTGCGGACACACTTTTGAACGCTGGTAGCGCGAGCATACGGCGCAGGTAGAACACCGGTCATGTACGGGATAAATGGCACCATTCCAGCCACCACGAACATCAAGGTCGGATCCTGGCTGATAAGCGGGGCGCTCGGTACTACGGTGTGACCCTTCTTTTCGAAGTAGTCAAGCCACCGCCGTTTGATCTCGGCAGTCTTCATAGTGCTTACTTCTTAGCTGGAGCGCGCTTAGCTGCTGGCTTTGCAGCGGGCTTCTTCGCCGCTGGCTTCTTAGCTGGAGCGCGCTTAGCTGCTGGCTTTGGGGCTGGAGCAGCTAGCTCTGCCTCACGCTCTTGATAGCCGGCAGCGACCGCTTGGCTGAAATCTTTAGCGGCGGCGATTGCCTCATCGAGAGCAACCTGTGCCTTTGGGTTGTCGCGAAGCTGAATAACGGCAAAGGCGCCTAGGCCTACACCCGCTACGAACCATCCGAGTTTTGACATTTCTACCTCCGTTTTCCAATGACTGAGAACAGTCCTTTGGTGACGCCAAAGAGTTTAGTTAGCGGAGCACCAACCGAAGCCGTGAAGACGGCTACCAGGCTGTTGATGTTCTCGGTGACCTGCTCGACATCCTCAGTGATTGAGTCGATGCGCTTGAGCTGACGATTTGCCTCGCCGAGGGTTACTCGAGCTTCCTGAAGCATTGGCTCAAGTTCTTTGTTGACGGTGCTGATGGTGCGAGCACTCTCGTCAATTAGCTTGCCGAGCTTCACAAGAGGGAAGCCGATAAAAAGAACGAGCAGGGCGAAGCTGAGGGCAAAAATTATGCCGACAACTTCGCCGCCGCTCATTAGTTCTTATTACCTAGCTGCGTAGTACTCAACAACGAGCTGAACTTCACAGGTAACTGGAACTTCAGCACGCTTTGGGCG
>CAZKLA010000196.1:0-1519 GCA_964553455.1 uncultured Aquiluna sp.
GCCTTTACAGAGATGTTAGGTATACCAATTTGTTACATTTCATCGGGAATAAGGTCTGAGTAAGCAAGAAATTTTTGAACTCAGGTTCAGAAAAAGAGCGGAGACGAGAGGATTTGAACCTCCGAGGGGCTTTTAAAACCCCTACCTCATTAGCAGTGAGGCGCACTCGACCGGGCTATGCGACGTCTCCAAGTAGCCGCATTAGCCTACTAGGAAATTGGGCTTTGGGAAAACTAGTTTGAGCAGCTCTTGACCGAGGCATTTGTGCCCTGCACCCACTCGGGTAGGGCTTCTTCGCTAGAAGTTGCTGTGGGCTCGGTGCTGCCATCGGCGGGAGCAGCAGGTTCTTCGGCAACCACGGCGCCCGATCCAGGGTTTGCCTGGGCTAGCACCAGGGGCTCATCCTTCGCGATTCGATCAAACAGCAACTGCGCCTGATCCTTGATGACTCCCACTCGACCCGCGTATGCACCGCCAAGGCTGTAGACCGGCAGCTTCAGGAAGGTGATCTTGTCCAGGTCAACATCGTTGACCTCTCGAGCCATGCCCAAGATGACACCGATCTCGGTGAGGCTGTTGGAAAGAGTCATGTTCTCAAGCGCTGCGGTTCCCAAGCGGAGCATGGTGAAGGGGTTGGTTAGAGCACCTTCGTCCTTGAGCTTACGAACCAGCGAGGTTAGGAACACCTGCTGGTTTGAGATGCGGGAAAGGTCTGAACCATCACCAACTCCGTGGCGGGTGCGAAGGAAAGCGAGCGCTTGCTCACCAATTAGGGTGTGCTCACCGGCCTCTAGGTAAAGCTGGGTGTAGTCGTCCTTGATTGGCTCGGCAACACAAACGGTTACGCCGCCAACCGCCTCGCTCATCGCGATTACGCCCTTGAAGTCAATCATTGCTAGGTATGGGATCTTCACACCGGTTAGCTGCTGGACAGTGAGCAAGGTGCAGGCAGGGCCACCGGTATTCATGGTGGCATTGATTTGAACCATGTCTCGGGCTGGGAACTTGTCGCCACCCTCAGGGTCTGGGCACTCCGGCACAGAGACCATTAGGTCTCTTGGGAAGGACAGCGCGACCGCATTCTTTCGGTCCGCAGAAACGTGAAGCAGGATGATTACGTCAGCTAGCGCATTGCCAACCGGTCCATAAGAGGTCTTTCCCTGGCCGACTCTGGTGTCAGATCCGATCACCAAGACATTGATTGGACCGTTGATCTCTTCTGCGGTAGGCGGAGCAAAGGTCGCGCCATCGGTTGAGTAGACATCAATGCCCGAAGCATTGAGCTGGCTCATCACATAGACATAGCCACCAGCAACCGCAGCAACACCCAAACCGGCAACTAGAACCATAGAAATTAGGAGTTTGGTGAGCCAACCGCGTCGCCTTGGGCGACGCTGATCTTCGGGAAAAATGAATTCGGGCTGGGTCACTTGAAAAGTCTAGAGATTAATTGCTGATAGTGGGCTAGGAAAATGGCGGAGGCCGTGGGATTCGAACCCACGAGACATTGCTGTCCACT
>CAZKLA010000197.1:0-1513 GCA_964553455.1 uncultured Aquiluna sp.
TATAGATGACTTTCTTCGTTCCTAATATCGTCGCAAATTGTGCCGTCGATATCAATTAGAAAAACTTTTGCGCTAGGACTATTCATTTGGAGTATAAATGTAATTTAGTACTTGTTCGGCCGGACCGTATTTAGTATTGTCCATCCAATTCTGGAGCTTATAAGAGCTTTGAACTTCTTCATTCCAGTTCCAATCCTGTGCTCCTAAGTTAATAATACGTTCATGGATCTGTTTATCGTAAGCATCTCTAATTAAACGTGCACGTCGGTTTATATCCACGGAATTTAAATCAACTGTACTAGAGCGGTTATTGTACTGAATATATAACATTTTCTCTATGTGTACAAACTTTGTCTCTAAGAAAGTTTTTACAATCAATTCAAAGTCATCTGCTACAGAGATAAACCGATTATGTCCTCCTACCCTACTGTAAACATCTTTCCTCCAAACTCTTACGTGGTTTGGCATTCCGATATTAAATCTAATTGATTTAGGATTGATGTTAGGGTAGTGATGCACCAGGTAGTCCTTTCCCCCTATATTTTGCCAGGTATGACCTGCATACCCCCAGTCAAATTTATTTTCCGGATGACCGTACCAATCTTCTCCAATATACCCGTACTGCCTCATTTCTCCATCTTCATACATCTCACAGCAGTCCGAGTATAGGAAGCCTGCATCGGGATGAGCCTGGCTTGCTTTAATTAAAGTTTGCAGAGCGTCCGGCATCAAGTAGTCATCGTGATCTAATTCTACCAACCAGTTTCCATTAGCTAGTGAAGCTGCACGATGCTTAGCTTCTCCAATATTCCCTCCTGATGTAGGAAAGATTCTTACTGGTTTAACTCTGTAGTCCTTGCTTGCTAGCATCTGCAGCAGGGAGTAGGTTCGGGTATGTTCAGCAGGAGAATCATCTACAACAATCCATTCCCAATTTTGGTAGGTCTGCTCTACCAAACTTTTGTAAGTTCTTTCTATTCTACTAACAGTCTTGTAGGCTGGGGTGAATACGGAGAAGTAATGTCCGTTATAGATTCGCCTGTTGGCTGTACAGCTCCAAAATGTACTTTGAGCTACAATATCATTAGCAAGCACATTATCTGCAGGAGGTGTGTTGTAGTGCAGCCATTTAGAAAGGAAATGGATATCTTTAGTTCCTAAGATAGTTTCACGGTAAGTAACCTGATCTCCAAATGTAATAATAAGATCCGGGGAATACTTAGCAAAGTCTTCTATTAAAGTCTCTACCGTACTATCACAGTACAGTACAACATTTTCATACAAACTCTCCTCCCAGTAGAGATCCGAGCGGAGTTCTTGACGACCGGTTCTATCCCAGCCTAAAACTATTGCGGAAGGTAGTTTTGTCTTAATCATGTATCTCTTTTACTTTCTGTAGAGCTGATGCTATTACCTGATGCATATCGTAGTACTTGTATTCGGCTAACCGTCCTCCAAATATAATGTTTTTTTCTTGATCTGCCAACTCTTTATACTTTCTGTAGATTTCGTT
>CAZKLA010000198.1:0-1493 GCA_964553455.1 uncultured Aquiluna sp.
TTTTCCATCACAGCATTGGGAAACATGCAGCCATCCCAGCAAATATGGGTTAAGGCTTGGTTGTACTTCCCAGCGGAATCTCGCATCCAGTAGCCTGCATCATGGGAGATATCGAGCAGACCATTCGGGTCGGTAGCTTGGCAGTGACGGCCAGTTTTATCGTGGGATCCTGATCCAAACACGGAGCCGTCATTCTGGGCCACGTGAAAGTCAATTGTCCAAGGACGCAGTGCATCTGAAACTGTTTTTATGGCAGCTTTGATCACTTCTCTATCCTTCAAATCTGCATCTACTGGCAGAATGCGATGCTCCGGGGCATTGTAGCCCATAGTGTATAGGAAGGTGTGCGACATGTCTGCTTGGAAACCTACATTCTTTCGATCGGTCATTTCTAGCAATTCGACCATGTGCTTCCAGCTGTGCATGCCACCCCAGCAGATTTCTCCTTCTGCGGCCAGCTTTTCTCCATAGCCAGCGGCAACATCAGCAGCCTCCTGGAAAGTTTGGGCAATCAATTTGGAATTGCCGAGTGGATCCTTGGCCCAGTCGGACACGCCTGCAGCGGAGTCAATCCGGACAATTCCATAATCCCTCACGCCAAGCGCCTTGAGCTGCTGTCCAAATTCACAAGACTTGCGGACCATCTCCACAAAAGTTTTGCGCTGATCGGCTGTGCCCATGGCTGAGCCTGCCCAGATTGGAGCAACTAGGGAACCGACTTTAAGGCCATGTTTGGAAACTTTTTCCGCTACCTTTTTAGCTTCGTCGGGATTATCTAGGTAAATGTGTGGTTCGAGTAGGCCTAAATCGATTCCATCAAATTTGACTCCATTGACTTCAGCTGCTGCCGTCATCGCCAGCAAGGTGTCAAAGGGGATTACAGGTTCGGAATCGGGTCCTTTACCGACTAGACCTGGCCAGGTAGCATTGTGGACTTTAGGAAAATTATTCATGGTTGCGCGTGATTGGGTTATCATTTATTGATTCTATTTTTTTGCCTATTGCCCAGCAGAGAGCTGTTGATTAGGCGACTTTTAAATCTGGATTTTTTGGACCAAAGTGCTTTAACATGACAATAGGGTCGGTTTTGGATGTATTTGTAATTTTTACCCCTGCCTTAGCTGCGGCTTCGGATACGAAATATTCATCTTGGGTCAATTGTCCAAAACGGATCAGCGAAGGGGTTTCAATATCCCAAGCACCCATTTTTCCATGTCCTTGCATCATGATCATGCCATAGGCTGCTGCATCTCGAATCACGACTGTCTGCCCAGGTAGTACGGTCAACTCCTTGGCACTGTAATCATGAGAACGATAGCAAATCCAGGTTTCCTGGTAGCCCGCAGCCTGCATTTGAGCAGGGTCAGCTACCGGCTTGGGTTCCATATAATGGTTGTCCATCAAGTTGGGATTGACGTTGAGGTCCCAGTCGATCATCTCCAACAAGAGTTCGTAGTCTCCCCAACGGTTTTTTGGACAAGCATTCCAAAGCA
>CAZKLA010000199.1:0-1487 GCA_964553455.1 uncultured Aquiluna sp.
TACGCCACGTGTAACCGGCCCGCCGCCACCGCTTCCGTGGAAATAGTGTATTTTGTAGGACTTGTCAACGCTGCTACAGCGAAATTGTAACGTAAGCCATCCCCCGTACCCTCCCACTGTGATAGGTATCGCGGGTTTATGGGTGTAGTTGTAAAGGTCAGCGAACCGTTGCAGGGGGTCAGTTTCCACGTTTTTAATGATGGCAGTTTCGTGGTTTCCATAGCCAATAAAAATAAGGGTGTCTGCATAGTCGCCGAACCAGTTTACCGCGTCCTCTATTACCGCGTCCAGGTAGTTTACCTTATTATGCTCCGGGCGTATGTCCTTTTTACTGCGCCTGGGGTCGTACTTACCCTGCATAAGGCAGAAAAAGTCGCCGTTAATAGCGACCTTTGCGCCCTCCTCCTTGGCCAGGGTTAGGTGTTTTTTTAGTGCTACGCGATCGCAATGGGGGTTGTCCCAGTGGATATCCGATAGCATGTAAAGCTTAAAACGTTTGCCTCCCGTTTCAATGGAATGGCTGTTGCGGTGGTGGGTAGTTATCATTTCTTCAGGATTACCGCCAGTAAAGCTAATCCTAAAATGCTAATAATGAACATAGCGGCGCGTTCCGTCTTTTTGTTTACGCCTTTGTCCACCTCCTTAATGGTTTTTTCGTACATACGTACCGTGTCGCCCTTGCACGTTCCCTTTACGTAAATGCGGTCCCCCGGCAGGCGTACCACCTCCACTTGCACCCGGTCGTTAACCAGGGTTACGCTGTCGCGCAGGGTAATGGTATCGTGTACCGTCTGCGTTTCGCGTATGGTTACCGTTTCGGTTATTTTAGGGCTGCAAGCGGCTATAAGTAACACGCTTGCCCACATTGCGGGCGCGGAGTATCTCACGTTTAAGGTCTTTGGGGTTGTAGCTGACGTGGACCCACTGCGGCTGGGTGTCGTTGCCAAACTCGTAAATAAGCTGGGTAAACATTGCATTACTTTTCAGCCAGTCGTACAGCTTTCGGTGGTTACCGTCCGGGCTTTGCAGGTCCGCCGCGTAGCCGTAAAGGTGGTCGCTGTTGCGTGCGCCGTTTACCGCTTCGTTGACAAGCTTGGACCGGTAGCCGCTGGTTACATTAACCGGCCCCACCGCATCGCGTAGGGGTTGTAGCACCTTTTCGCACAGCGTTCGTAGGTTTTCCACCACTTGCGGGCTTGGCGTGTTGTCCAGGTCAAAACGCGTTTTTGTAAGTTCTGCCAGCGTAAAGTTGGCGGTTAGTCCTTGGCCCATAGTAAACCGATTATTGCCGGTAAAAATACGCCGGCTTCGGTTAGCGTGGCCTTCTCAAACCAAACGAGCAGGAACGCACTCATAAAAAGAATGCCCGCGAGTACGCTAGTTTTGGGATTTTGCGTTATTCTTTTTAACATCTTTGCGCCACTGGTAAATAGTGTAACCGATTGTAAGGCAGAACGAAAGCACGCCTACGATTGGCATAATCTGCG
>CAZKLA010000200.1:0-1480 GCA_964553455.1 uncultured Aquiluna sp.
AGCTATCCTATACTCACACCGGCACATTTTGCTATCAGCAAACTGTACCCCAATTTCTTTGTTGAGGTCGTGTGTGAGACATTTTTGTCTGGGCGTAGTTTTTATCCCACTGAAAAAACCTGGCGCCCGCTTATCTGCCAGACACCATTTTTAATGTTAGGTCCGCGAGACTTTTTATCTAACCTACGAAAATTAGGGTTTCGAACTTTTAATCAATGGTGGGACGAAAGTTATGATCAAGATGCAGATCTTGACAGCGGTAAAGTTGCTGTTCGATCTATTATGTCTACCCTAAATCAACTGTCAAAAATGTCAGTTGAAGAATTAGAAGGACTGTATATTGACATGTTGCCAACATTACAGCATAATAAACAAAGGTTCCTAGACCTCAAAGAAAGTGAATTTAGAAAAATATGGCCGTAAATTCAGGCGATCAAAGTCGTTTTATGTCAACGGCAGAACAAATGAAGCAGGAGTTAGGTCCTGCTCTTTGTTTGGCCAAGTGGAAACAGGTTAGCTTTCACTTGCCCACTGGGCTTAACAACAGTTGCTATCATCCTCCTTTGCATCAGATCTCTGTAGAAGATCTAAAACGCACTGGAGGCCTACACAATACTGACTACAAGAAGTCGCAGCGTAAGTTAATGCTGAGTGGCCAACGTCCTGCAGAATGCCAATATTGCTGGAACATGGAAGACCTTGGTGAACTCAGTGATCGACACTACAGATCAGGAGAACCCTGGGCCTCAGTGGATTTTGAAAAGATTCGTAATTCAACCGGAGACGAAAATGACGTCATTCCCAGTTATGTGGAGGTCAATTTTAATCACGCTTGTAACCTTAAGTGTAGTTATTGTAGCCCTCAGTTTAGCAGCAGTTGGGCTGACGAAGTTGCTAGGGACGGAGCATATCCCACTAGTAATCCTCACAATGACCCTAGTCATTTTACAGGTAATCGACGACCTATCCCGGCCCGTGAAGTTAATCCATATGTCGATGCATTTTGGGAGTGGTGGCCTACGTTGTACCCTCAACTTAAACATTTCCGCATGACTGGTGGGGAACCACTGATGGATAAAAACACTTACAGAGTGTTTGACTATGTGTTGGCCCTGCCCAAGCCCGACTTGCATCTAAACGTAACATCAAACTTCAGTGTAGAGGATGCGCTGTTTGAAAAATATCTAGACTATGTAAAGCGACTGTGCAATACACAAATCGAGCACTTCATGCAGTACGTGAGTTTGGATTCAGGAAACGGATTTCAAGCTGAATACATCAGACATGGCATGGATTCACAGCGTGTAGTCAGCAACGTCAATCGCTACCTACACGAAGCACCATATCGTAACAGCTTGACGTTTATTATTACAATGAACAATTTGAGCGTAACAGGATTCCGTGAATACATGGAATGGATCTTGCGCTTACGAGAAAACTACTCAAAGACATATCAGCGTGTGTGGTTTGACACTCCTGT
>CAZKLA010000201.1:0-1460 GCA_964553455.1 uncultured Aquiluna sp.
GCCTCAGTCTTCCAAACTGATTACGCGGGTTCGATTCCCGTCACTCGCTCCAATTCAGGCCTGACAACCCGCACAGAAATAGAGCTTTCTTGCGGCCATCATTTCTATCGAAACCGAATTCCCACACTCTCGGCAAGCTAAACCCTCGCGCTTATAGACGTAATAGCGATCGGCTTTTTTGGTCTTTGGCTTGAGGTGACCTTCGCGCGTTAGCATCAACCCGGTCTTGACTCCAAGCGGCATAAGCGTGGTCGCATCGTGCCAGATGGACTCAACAATTTCTGCTGGCACCAGTTTTCCCGGGGTGTGTGGATTTAGGTTCGCTCGAAACAAAAGCTCCGCTCGATAAACATTGCCAATCCCCGAAATCACAGACTGGTCCATTAGAAGTTGGCCTATGGACACCGCCGAACGCCCAACGCGCTGAACAAAACGCGACATGTCTGCGTTGGGGTCAAGTGGGTCCGGTCCGAGCTTGGAGAGCACCTGCTGATATTGCTCGTTTGTGAGAAGTTCGCAGGCGGTTGGGCCACGCAGGTCAGCAAGATGGGCGCCTGAGACAAACCTGGCGCGAACCGCTCCGATTGGATCCGGCAACTCCGTTGTTTCAATGAATTTCCACTTGCCGTAGATGCCAAGGTGAATGCGCAGAATCGCAGGCTCGAATTTTAGAAACAGCTGTTTTCCCACAGCTTGGGCAGCCAGCAACTTGCTGCCGTCAATGAGTTTGGAATCAGAGAATCGACCCTGCGGTGATGTAACCGAAACCAGTTGACCTGCGAAGTTCTTCTTGAAGTGGTTCGCAGTCCTATGGACGGTATGGCCCTCTGGCATTTAGTTAGTAGACGATCTCGTCAGTTTGCTCAAAGTGTGCGATCTTGCCAATTCGCCTCACGTGACGCTCGTCGTTTGAGAAATCCTTAGCCACAAAAATCTTTACCAGCTCTAGTACCTCCGCCTGGCTGTGCTGACGAGCACCCAGAGCGCAGACATTGGCATCATTGTGGTCGCGAGCCAATGCCGCAGTTTCGGTATTCCAAATCAGTGCGGCTCTAACACCAGGAACTTTGTTAGCCGCAATCTGCTCGCCATTACCGGAGCCACCAAGCACGATACCCAGAGCTTTCACGCCTGCGGCTTGGTCCGCCACAACAGCTTGAGCCGCTGCGATACAAAAACCGGGGTAGTCGTCCAAAGCGTCGTAAACCTTTGGACCGTGATCAACCAGCTCGTGACCAAGCTTCGTTAGCTCACTGACTAGGAATGCGCTCAGCTCCATGCCGGCGTGGTCGGTAGCGATGTGGATACGCATGATGCTCCTAGATCTTGGGAGTTATTGCGGCAATTAGGTTTTCTACCTGATTGCTACGAACCAAGATTACCTCGCCGGCGTAAGTTGTTATCTCGAGCGCAGGCCCCTTGGAGGGCACAAAGGCGACTGTGCCCTTGGCAAATCGCAA
>CAZKLA010000202.1:0-1456 GCA_964553455.1 uncultured Aquiluna sp.
CGCTCTATCTCAAGCACCATCTCCTCATTGTTGATGCGAAGCCTTGCGTTGGCAAGCATCACCTCATTGAGTTTGCTATTGGCGAATTGTCGGTAGTCAATGAACTGCTGAAGCAACTGGTCTGCGTGGTGGCAATTCATTACGTGGTCAAGCATCTCATCCTGTACCTCTCGGCCTTTGCTCTTGTCTGCTGCTTGATGTGCTAACCAAATAGCCGTACCCGAAAGCATCAGCTGTTTCTCCCTAATGTACAGGTCGTGTAGTTCTTCAGAAGGGTACATCGTTCGGGTTAATTAGTTCGACAGGTTCGTCTTTGGTTTGTAGCAGCAAGTTACGTCCATTCATCTTGAATCCAACATTACCAATTATGGACTGAAGTACGAGTGGTGTTTCCAATGGCGTTACACGACCTCCTGTTTCCATCTCTTTGACCTTGCGCACGTGGACGTGAGTGTATATCCAATCCGTCTCGTGCTGGCTATAACGGTGAATCACGAGTACCGAATCAGCACGGTTGCCCCACTTACCACCACCTTCAATGTCAGATGTCATTGGCGGCATCGGCATCCCTCCATAAGTATGGCTCGGTGGGTGTGTCTTACGCATTGCCTCCGTAACTGGGTGGGTGTTCACGATAGTGGTGACGTTATTCTTGTGTGCGAATACCCGAATGGCAGAAGCCACCTCGTAGTGGTATTCGTGCATCCCAGTCTTGCCAAGTTTCTTTTGGTCGGTAGAAAGAGAGTTGTACGGGTCAATCATTGCTCCCGTGTAGTCCCATTCATTCTTGATGGATTCCATTACCTCAAGCAACTCGAATGCGTTGAATAGCCTGTTGCCATCTATGAACTGAAAATACTCATTGATGAAGTCAAGCTTGCGGTGCATCATCAGTTCATCAATCCCCTGAATAGGTTTGCATACAAGGAACTCAATGAGCTTGCGCTTGAGGCTATGCACATCGTTCTCGGATGAGTAGATGAGCCATTTCTTTCCGTGATTGTACGACTGCAAAAGCATCAGGTACATCAAGGTGTGGGTCTTGCCCACGTTGGCGTGACCTGTTACGACCACAAACTCTCCGTCTTTAAAGCGTAGGTATTGGTCTAACTCATAGACACCGAGCTTGCCTGTGTCGTAGTATTTGCCTTTCAGCGCACGCTGAAGGTATGGAAGTGAATCTTCGTTTGGTAGTAAGTCGGGATGTTTCATTGTATCTGATTGGTCTTACAAATATAGAAAACTATTTGAATAAAAAAAGCCTCCCGAAGGAGGCCTTATCACAACGATGCCAGAGAAACCAATCAGAAAGGCGATTCGTTGCGTGTTGCGAAGTGTTCAGTATGCGAAGCAGGTGCGGCTGATTGGCCCGACATCCACTTGTTAAAGGTCTCTGCGTTAGCCAAGATGGTATTCACATCGTGGCCTGCTGCACAGGCGTACTCAACTGCTGCCT
>CAZKLA010000203.1:0-1445 GCA_964553455.1 uncultured Aquiluna sp.
GACCCACCAAAGGTTGTTGCAAAAGTTAAGAAAAATAAACTACAATCTATTCAAGAGGTTAAGGCTGATATACCGTCAGTTGATACTAAAGAACTAGAGCAGTCTATCGCCTACCTTGAAAACCAACGAAGTAAGTTGCAAAGGGCGGTAGAGTTAAGAAAGCAACAAGCCTATATATCGGCACAGTTAGCGATACTCGAAGCCCAACGACTTGCAGAACAAGACGATGAGGAGTCGGTATTACTACTAATGTAAAAGCCATATACAAAGAAGCTTACGACCATTTACACGCAGGGCGTTACGAAGCGGGTTTTAGGCTGTTTGAATACAGATGGCACAAAGACATTATGGGGGAACAAAGCGTACCTTACGCCCCTGTTTTGCCCATTCCTGTATGGCGTGGGGAATCCTTACTTGGTAAATCCATCGTAGTCCAAATGGAACAAGGCTACGGGGATATATTGCAGTTTTACCGCTTTCTGCCTGCCTTAAAAGTCATGGGGGCTAAGAAACTAATTGTTTTGCAAGAATCCTCACTACATTACTTAATTGGTCAGATGGAGTGCGTAGATGTCATTACCAACGCCACAGAGGTTGGTGAAGCCGTAGAAGCCGATTACTGGATTGGCTCAATGTCACTACCATATTACATATTTTGCTCAATGCCCTATGTTAAAAGCCTATTTCCGATTACTACTAAAAAGATTGTTGGCTCAGAAGGCTATTTGGAAGCTACGCCTAGCAATATTCCTGCAAAGATTGGGGTGAATTGGGAAGCGTCAGGGCGTGGGCTTTATTACATTAAGTCCATAGACTACCGAGAAATGCTTGAACTGACGGGCGATAACTGTTACTCCTTTAACCCCAAGACCGAAGCGTTATTTCACCCTTTGCCTAATGACGGTTGGAAGTCGGATTGGATGAAAACCGCCCAACACATGAAAGCCTGTAAAGGCATTGTGACCGTAGATACTGGCACGGCCCACCTAGCAGGGGCATTGGGGGTCAAAACGATTGTGCTTTTGCCTAAAGAAGAATTTATTTGTTGGCGTTGGAAAAACGGGCGTTGGTACGATTCTGTTATAGCCCTACGGCAAGATGAATACCACAAAGTGCCTGAACTTATAAGGAGAATGTGATGATTTGCCCTAAATGTGGCTACTCTGAAGGCAACCATGTGGAAGCCAAGTCGGACAAGGAAAAATACCTAGATTTTTGGGGATACACGCTAGGAACGCCCGAAGCCGAAGAAGCGTGGCGGTTAAAGCAAGAAATGACCGCCCGTGATGCCCCGATGGTCATGTCAGACATTGAAGGCTACATCTCCCAAGTCGATGGCACATGGATTAAAAGCCGTAGCCACCACAGAGAACACCTTAAACAGCACCGAATGATTGAGCTTGGTAACGATGTACCGTTACAGCACAAGCCCGTAGAACTTAGTC
>CAZKLA010000204.1:0-1438 GCA_964553455.1 uncultured Aquiluna sp.
GCTCGCACTTGGTCTTGATTACGGCCACGGAGACTGCGTGGCGCTTGGACTTTCCGTCGAATCGCGAATTCTTGATGCCGTGGGTCAGCCCGGTTACACAGAGCGCAGCGCGCTTCGAGACCGAATTGCGGCAGATTTTCAGCTGGATGCGCTGCTGAACCTGGATTCTGCCGCCGTGTGGGCCGCGATGCAGCACGACAAGAAAAAGCGAGCGGGCCAGTTGCGCATCGTGTGGAGTCCCGAGCCGGGCGCACCTGAAGTCGTGCTTGCTATTGACGAAGCCCTGTTTACTACAGCTTGGATTGCGGATGCGGCGCATTGAGCTTCCGTACGCCAAGAGTTTGGCCAACCGTGTGATGCTCCTGCGCGCCCTGCGTGGTGAGGCACTACCGTCTCCGGATTTGCTCTGGAACGACGACATGCACGCGATGCTACGGGTGCTAGAGGCTCCTGCCGGGCCTGATGGGATTCGGCGGGCCGACTCGGGTCCGGCCGGAACCGCCTACCGGTTTGGAATGGCCTTCTGGGCCGCCCAACCCGGCGCTGAGGTAGTTCTGTGCGGCGACGCTCGAATGCGAGAACGCCCCATCACCCCGTTGGTCGAGGCCCTTCGTCGACTCGGAGCCTCGCTCGACCCCGTCCCCGAGGGCTGGCGGATTCGCGGTGCGGAATGGCCGTCGGGCGAAGTCGAGGTCGATGCCCGTGAGAGTTCGCAGTTCGCCTCTGCCTTGGTACTTGTTGCGTCGGTTAAGGCTCCCAACCTGAACGTGGTTACGCCACTGGGGGTGTCGAGTCCGCCGTATTTGGTCATGAGTTACCGGCTTGCGGCCCACATCTCGTTGGGCTGGCCACCGGAGCGCGATTGGTCTGCGGCCTTAGTATTCTGTGCCGCGGTGGGTTTGAGTGGACGTTCGGTTCTTTTGTCGGGCCTCACGCTCGAAAGCGTTCAAGGCGACGCCGCCAGTGCCCATTGGGGAACCGAGCTTGGATTTACGGTTACGGCAACTTCTGAGGGGCTCGTGGCGGAACCTGCGGTGCCCTTGGACGGTACCTGGACCGTCGATTTCGGAGCGCAGCCCGACCTCGCGATGCCAGCAATCATCGCTGCCGCACTCTTGGGGCGTGACGGAACCGCTTCCGGCCTCCACACCCTCAACGCCAAAGAGTCGCCGCGCTTGGATGCGACGGCAGACTGGCTTCAACGACTTGGCTGTTCGGTCACTCAAGGCCCCGACTGGATCCGTTGGGAGGCTTCGAATTCAGCGGTCCAGCCATCTGAGCTCGAACTGCACTGCCTCGGTGACCACCGAATGGCTTTTTGCGCGGCGCTGGTTTCCCTTCGGTTCCCCGTGCGCATCCACGGAGCCGAGGCCGTGTCCAAATCGTTTCCGGATTTTTGGGAGCAGTTTGGGGCGTTTCGCTAGCGAGGTTGGCAAGG
>CAZKLA010000205.1:0-1437 GCA_964553455.1 uncultured Aquiluna sp.
CTGGTTATCCGAGGCGCTCAGCAGTCCATCACCGTTATGTTCATCATCGGTGCGGTGGCAGCATTCCTAGGAACCGTCATGGGAGCACTTGCTGGCTTCTTTGGCAAGTGGGTCGACCAGCTAATCATGCGCTTCGTGGACCTGCTAATCACCATCCCAACCCTGATCATTGGTGCTGTTATCGGTATTCAGATCGGAAACCTAGGTGTGTTCTTCCTAGCGTTGTTCCTAGGTCTGGTTTCTTGGACGGGTCTGTCACGTCTGGTTCGAGGCGAGTTCCTGACCCTGCGTGAGCGTGAGTTCGTAGATGCCGCCCGTGTTGCCGGTGCGTCTAACCTGCGAATCATCTTCAAGCACATCCTGCCAAACGCCATCGGTGTTGTGATTGTTTCGGTCACCCTGTTGATGTCTGGCGCAATCTTGTTGGAGACCGCACTTTCCTACCTTGGATTCGGTGTGGTTGCCCCAGATACTTCGCTGGGTGCGCTGATCTCTACGAACCAGGATGCCTTCACGGTTTACCCATGGTTGTTCTGGTGGCCTGGTCTGTTCATCGTGACCATCGCCCTTTGCATCAACTTCATTGGTGATGGTCTTCGTGATGCCTTTGACCCTCGTCAGAAGCGTCGCATCAGCCGCAAGGACCGTGCTATCGCGAAGCTTGCGAAGAAGAAGTCCTAAATATGGGTAGCAACCAAAACCAGAAGTGGAATTACCACGCTTGCGACACCAAGCCAGTTGGGCTTGGTGTTCCAGGTGAGGTTGTTGGTATGACCATCATCGATGGCTTTTCTGATCTGGAAAGCGAACGAGCCGGAAATCGAGCTGGGGAGATCGCCGGGTCTGACCGACTGGCCATCCTTGAGGCCAAGGAATCTGAAGTCCTCAACCGAAGCGCTGCGGTGTCGGTGTCGACCGGGAGCGGGTGCTGCCCAAGCGGAAACTGCCTTGCCATCGCCGACGAGCTTCAGGGCGAAACGAGTGTCAACATCCTCAATAGCGCCGAAGCCGATCTCGCTTTTGGTCAATGGGTTAGTGACGACAACCATGTCGCTCTTGATATCAACCTTGGGGAATACGTAGTAAGCCCAAATAAGTCCGAGCAAGAACAGCACGATGCTGCCGGTTTGGACACCGTTTTGCTGATCGAACCAAATGGCTTGAACCATGGCCAGCGCCGCCAGTATCAGGCTCGCTATGGCAATTATGTAGCTAGAAGTCGGTCGGTTATTCATTCTCAGATTCTTTCACGTCAGGAGGCGAACTATGTCGCAGGGTAATGAACCAGTTCTAAAGGTATCTGGATACAACGTCGAGTTTTGGGTTGATGGTGTCTGGTATCCAGCTGCTATCGACATGAACTACGAGGTGGCAGCCGGAGAGGTGCTCGCCATCGTGGGTGAGTCCGGTTCCGGTAAGAGCTCATCGCAGATGGGC
>CAZKLA010000206.1:0-1435 GCA_964553455.1 uncultured Aquiluna sp.
GACCGGGTTAACGATCTTCAGTTTTCAAGGCTGACGCATTAGGCCACTCTGCCACGCTTCCAAATATCTGCAAACCGCTACGTTGGGACTCTTACCCCAGACTTATTAAGGATGACCGCGGTTGCATGATCATCGCTGCTCACTTTTCGGTTAATTACTCCGATTAATTTTGGCATCCCGCCAGGGACTCGAACCCCGACCAACGGTTTTGGAGACCGGTATGCTGCCATTACACTAGCGAGATATATTTGGTACCCGAGACCGGACTCGAACCGGTACGCACAAGGCGGCAGATTTTAAGTCTGCTGTGTCTACCATTCCACCACTCGGGCATATGTTTAATTATACACCATCTTGGATTTTTTGTACACTATCGTACAATCCAAGACGTTCGTTTTCTTCTACCATTTTCTGTAGAGCTTCTTCACGCTTCTTGCGCTCAAGTTTACTCACACCAAAAATAGTTTCAAAATTGTTTTCATACGTTCTTGTATCAACGCTAAAAGGGCGAGGTGAACTACCTTTGCCTCCATCGCTCATTGCCATATACTATTCCTTAATGATTTCGATTTCCATCAAAAACACATACAAAATATAGTGCAGTGTTGCTTTGATTGTGCACTCTATGAAAGACGCCATCTTCTATAAGAACTACATCGCCTGATTTTACTTCAAATGAAGTATCATCTAGTTGCATAGTACCAATTCCGGAAATGAAGAAATATACTTCTTCTTGTCCCTCATGTTTATGACCACGAGTACTTTGATGAGGATGTAACTCAGTAGAAGAAACTACTAAATTGTTAAGAGTCTTGTTATCTTTTAGAATATACGTTTCATTACTTTTAACAATATCTCCACCAATGTCTTCAATTTTATATTTCATACGACTCCTTGGTGCTGCCAACGTGATTCGAACACGTGACCTCTTCCTTACCAAGGAAGCGCTCTACCGCTAGAGCTATGGCAGCGTTAATTGGTCGGAGTAGTAGGATTCGAACCTACGACCCCCTGCTCCCAAAGCAGGTGCACTACCAGGCTGTGCTACACTCCGATGATATCTTATATATTGGTGGTAATGGCGGGACTCGAACCTGCAACAGACACCTTATGAGGGTGGTGGACTACCATTGTCCTACATTACCATGATCAACAGGATCCTCTTTTAGTTTCATTAACAGTGAAATTTTTAAGATTGCTGAATGGATCCTAAAACTGGATGCGGGTGACGGATTCGAACCGCCGATGCTGCGAGCTTATGAGACTGCAGTGGTGACCACCCTACCCGCGTAAACTTGGTGCACAAGGAGAGACTCGAACTCTCAACCCGAAGGACATGGACCTCAACCATGCGCGTATACCAATTCCGCCACATGTGCATATTGGTGCACCCTGCAGGAATCGAACCTGCTTCATCGAATTTTCAGTCCGCTGC
>CAZKLA010000207.1:0-1433 GCA_964553455.1 uncultured Aquiluna sp.
GGATAATATGCCAGCAGCACAGCGCAACGGAGATTCAAACGCAGGTGGAGGAGTAGCACAAGGTGGTGTTGCTTCTGTACGAGTCAACGGTCGTGCTGTGATGATCCCTGCACAATCAGTTACAGCCCATCCACCATATCCACGCAGGGGCCGTAACGCTCACAACAATGGCAGTCAACAAACTGCAGGCGGCGTAGCAAGTGTACGTGCTGGAGGCCAACCCATTGTGGTAACTGGTGATTCAGACACTTGCGGCCATCCTCGAGCTGGTGGCAGCGGTGATGTAAGGGTAGGATAATGGGCATTGTTACACCATTGCAGTTAATTGCAGCCAATGGGCTGTTGGCCAATCAAGGCCTAAAGACTTTGCCGGCTGCACTGATCACAGCAATCAATCAGTACAATGCAACCACTGTGATGCAGAACTTTTTTGCTGCGGTTAACTTTTACAAAACTCAAAGTTATTTTACTGAAACTACCTTTGATCAACTTATGAGCATTGGTAGTACTGTGTGTCCTGCCCTGGGCAACAGCATACCTGCTAGCCCAGTGGGCTCATATCCTAACCTGATTGCTGAGTACCTGACTATCAACACAGTCACAGACGACAGCACCATCGATCCCTCAGGTTTTACCAATTTGATCGAACAGATTGGATCCGCATATCTTGGCAACGGCGACATTGGTAAGTTTGCGCAGGGATTTTTGGGTGTGCAAGGTTATGTAACCACCGTCAACAGTTTTATCAACAGCATGTCCAACAGTCAGACTTATCTTGGTCCCACATTTACCAACATGAGTGACTTGACTACCAACAACATCAGTTTGGTCACTACCAACATGCCTGATTTCGCTGTGGATCTGCGCAACACAGGACTGTTGATAAACACAAAAAATTTGCCACTGTTTGGCACACCCGCAGGACTGTTACAACAACTGGCCCTGGTGTCTGGTGCCACAGGCAGTTCTTTGCCTGCTGTGGTACAACAATTAAAAAACGTCAATAACAGCAGCGCCAGACGAGCATTAACAGATTCCGAAATACGAAATCTAGTCAACGACAATCGTGTAAGTTTGTTCAATCCCAGTGGCTTGTCTGCACAAGAGTTTGATCAGCTGCAAAAAATTGCCTATCAAGCCCTGAACGATGTAACTGGCGCAGATTTACAAGACGTACTGTCTGTGTTGGATATCAGCACACCCAACATTGGCACCGCGGCAGATTTGTTGAACTTGCAAAAGATATTCCCTAACAGTTATCAAACACTGCAAATGCCCACCGCGTCTGGCCCCATGCCCATTTACCTTCCTGATGGTTCTGTGGACCTTGAGCTGGCACCAGTGGTCAACAACATACTGCCTACCCCCTCGGGTTGTGATGAACTGGGCAAAATAATTCCGCCTGATCAGGCTGTGGCCAACAAGGCCTTTCA
>CAZKLA010000208.1:0-1432 GCA_964553455.1 uncultured Aquiluna sp.
CTTGTTTCTCGCGCAGCAGATCGGCGCTGGCGGGGTGCTGAAGCAAGCCAGCTTTGGCCATGCACAGCGCCTCGATGGGCTCTGCCTGGCAGCGCAGTACACGCACCAGCAGGTTCCAGGTGAATTCGGTGGCTTGGCCGTGTTGCACGTCGATGAGCTCGCGAATGTATTCTTCGCTTCGGGCGTAGTCTTCGTGCAGGCTGGCCATGAGGGCGGCCATGGCCAGAATGTTTTCGTCGCCGGGGTGTAGGCTGAGGCCGGCCTCGCACAGGGCGTCTGCTAAGGCGAGTTTGTCGGCAGCGACAAGAGCCGAAATGGCTTCACGCACTTCAGCAGCGCTGAATTGCGAGACTTCGCGGGTGTCAAAGCTGCCAGCGTGGGCGGTGCTTAACAACGATTGGGCCAGTGCGTTCATGCAGGGTCTCCAGAAAAAAGGCTATTGTCAAAAAACCGCCTATTTAGATGGCAAGACGGCAGAGTGAAAAACATTAAGCAAGGGGCATGCCAGGGATTCTGAGCGCGGCTTGCTGGTATATGTTTTGCTAAGAAGCTATGAAATTCCATAGGATGTCAATATGTTTACAGGCAAAACTATCTTGGTCACAGGCGGTACTGGGTCGTTTGGCAACACTTTTGTGCCAATGACCTTGGAGAAGCACAACCCAAAAAAAATAATCGTCTTTTCGCGCGACGAAATGAAACAATGGGACATGGCCAAAAAGTTTGAGGGCGACAAACGTGTCAGGTTTTTTATTGGCGATGTTCGCGATAAGGACCGCTTGTATAGAGCACTAGACGGCGTTGATCTGGTTGTTCACGCTGCAGCCACTAAGATCGTACCCACCGCCGAATACAACCCTTTTGAGTGTGTCAAAACCAATATCAACGGTGCCATGAACCTCATCGACGCCTGCATTGACAAAAAAGTTAAGGGTGTGGTTGCACTATCGACTGACAAAGCCAGTAGCCCGATCAACCTATATGGCGCAACAAAACTGGCATCTGACAAACTCTTTGTGGCTGGCAATGCGTATTCGGGTGAACACGGCACTCGATTCTCGGTGGTTCGTTACGGCAATGTGATGGGGTCTAGAGGCTCTGTCATCCCCTTCTTTTGCCAAGAACGCGCCAAGGGAAAACTACCCATCACAGACGAACGAATGACCCGATTCATGATTTCTTTGGAGCAAGGTGTAGAACTGGTGTGGCACGCTTTTGAGGATATGGTGGGTGGTGAAATCTACGTCAAGAAAATCCCCTCGATGAAAATGACAGACCTTGCCAGAGTGGTTGCGCCCGAATGCGAACAGAAAGTTGTAGGCATCAGACCTGGTGAAAAACTGCACGAACAAATGATTGGCGCTGAAGATGCCAGCTATACATACGAATACCCGGACTACTTCAAAATACTGCCGGCCATTAATGGTTGGAG
>CAZKLA010000209.1:0-1421 GCA_964553455.1 uncultured Aquiluna sp.
GCTTTGGCTTGACCTTCACATTGGAGACAAGCTCCTCGAGGCTGCGAACCGACAGTCCTTCACGAACTGTCTTTTCGGCAAAGGCCGTCATTGTCAGCTCATCTGGTGCTCCAAGCAGTGCTCTGGCGTGACCAGCCGAAAGCACACCGGCAGCGACCTTGGCCTGAACGGTTAGCGGGAGCTTTAGAAGACGCAGGGTGTTGGTGATTTGAGGGCGTGAGCGACCGAGCTTGTCTGCTAGCTGCTCCTGAGTAGAGCCAAAGTCCTCTAGCAACTGCTGATAGGCGGATGCTTCTTCGAGTGGATTCAGGTTGGAGCGGTGCAAGTTCTCCAACAGGGCATCCCTGAGCATGTTCTCGTCGGCGGTTTCGCGAACGATTGCCGGGATCTTCGTCAGTCCAGCTTCCTTCGAGGCGCGTAGGCGACGCTCACCCATGATCAGCTCGAAGCTTGAACCCTTCGGGCGAACCACAATCGGCTGAAGCACACCAAACTCCTTGATGGAGTGAACCAACTCGGCAAAAGCCTCTGGCTCGAAGACCGAACGAGGCTGCTGCGGGTTTGGCACGATGAGGTTCGGATCGATCTCAAGGAAGCGAGCGCCTGGCACTTCAACCAGAGGAATGGCGGAGGTGTTTGTGAAGAAGACGTCAACCGCATCTCGGTCTCCACCTGGAATCAGTGAGCCGATGCCTCTTCCGAGGCCACCTTTACGCTCTGGACGCTTTTCTTCACTCATTTGATTACTCCTCGCTGAGCTAATTCGATGGCAGCTTCCTGATAGGCCAGGGAGCCCGAATTCTTAGGGTCGTAACTGATTGCCGTCTGACCGAAGCTTGGGGCCTCAGAAAGCCTCACAGACCTCGGAATGGTCGCATTCAGGGTTTGACTGGGGAAATACTTGCGCACTTCGGCGGCGACATCGGTCGAAAGATTGGTTCTGTTGTCGAACATCGTGAGCAAAATGCCACCAACGACCAAATCTGGGTTCAGATTCGCCCTGATGCGCTCAATGTTTGCCATCAGCTGAGTTACCCCCTCGAGGGCGTAGTACTCACACTGAATTGGCACTAGAACTTCGCCAGCTGCCACAAGAGCGTTAACCGTCAGGAGACCAAGTGATGGTGGCGAATCAATGAACACAAAGTGGATTGGGTGTTCGAAGTCAGCCAAGAACTGGTTCAAGCTGTCCAGCAGCACGCGCTCACGATTTACGACTGAAACCATGTCTATCTCAGCACCAGCCAGGTTGATGGTTGCGGGCAAGCAAAAGAGGTTGTGGTGTTCTGGGCTTTGCTTGACTGCCTCAAGCATCGGCACACCCTGAACCAAAACCTCATAGCTGCCAACCACAGAGTTATGGTGCTCAACACCCAAAGCAGTCGAGGCGTTGCCCTGTGGGTCAAGATCGATGACCAGGA
>CAZKLA010000210.1:0-1416 GCA_964553455.1 uncultured Aquiluna sp.
TACTGTCCCGCATGCGGAGCAGATCTAGATGGTGGTCTAGTTTGGGAATACTTCTACGCTCAGACTGGATCGAAGGAAGAAGCAGATGTCACAGCCAGCATGTACGGAGCTACTCGTACCAGTGGTAAATGGGGCAGGGCTTTAGGGATTTACAGTAGAGAGCAGGACAGAACAATAGCCTGGGAGTGTCCAGATTGTACACATCGATGGGGAAGAAATGAAAGTGGAGAGTAGGTTTTTAAAGCATATACCTTGCATGAACTGCGGATCTTCGGATGCCAACAGTCTATACGATGACGGTCATGAATTCTGTCACCGCTGTGGAACGTATAAGAAGGGCTCAGAAGCGATGGCAAAGGCTTGGGCAGGGGAGGGTATCAACCATGATAAACAAACGCAATACGGAGGGTTTAAACCAGTGCTAGAGGCATTAAATAATGTAGAGTCAGTCACAGTACAGGAGCGTGGTATTTCTGCCAGTACTATGCACTTCTTTGGTGCAGGTTCTGACGGTAATAAATACTACTTCCCTTACGCTGATGCGTCTGGCAAGATTGTGGCAGCCAAGACTCGTGGAGTGGAGGAGAAAGAGTTCTCTGTCATCGGGGATTGGAAGAATGCTGTCTTGTTTGGACAGAACAAGTTCACACCTAGTGGTAAGGCTATCACGATTACCGAGGGTGAGTTCGATGCACTGGCTTGTTACCAACTAACTGGCTCACGCTTCCCAGTGGTGTCGATTCGTAACGGCGCAAGCTCCGCACTCAAGGATTGTCGAGCAAGCTTCGAGTACTTGGATTCGTTTGAAAAGATTGTGATCTGCTTTGATAACGATGAAGCAGGACAGCAAGCAAGTAACCAAGTTGCTGAACTCTTCGGGGCTAAGGCACATGTGTTCAAGTATCCGATCAAGGAACTCAAGGATGCCTGTGATTACCTGAGTCGTGGTAAGAATAAAGAATTCATTGACACATGGTGGAATGCTGAGAAGTACGTACCTGATGGTATCGTCTCAGGCTCTACGCTGTGGGAGCTAGTCAATCAACCAGTGGAGAAGGCTGACGTAGATTATCCTTACCTTGGCATGAATGACCTGACCTATGGTATCCGCTGTGGCGAACTCGTGACAGTGACCGCAGGATCTGGACTAGGTAAGTCTCAGTTCTTGCGTGAGATTGTCTGGCAGATACTGAGTAAGACGGATGACAATATTGGCTTGATGTTTTTGGAGGAGTCGGTTAAGAAAACTGCGAAGAGTTTAATGGCACTCGCTGCGAATAAACCCTTGCACTTACCTGACTGCCAGACTACTGATGAGGAGTTACGCTATGCCTTTGATGCTACCCTTGGAACTGATCGTCTATTTTTGTTTGATCATTTTGGGTCTACCGCCATTGACAATATTATCAACCGAGT
>CAZKLA010000211.1:0-1395 GCA_964553455.1 uncultured Aquiluna sp.
AGCGCGGCGTTGCCAGCTGCGACAGCGGCACCGAACGGCCACTGGCGGTCGGAATACTGGCGCTGTTCAATGCCGTGATCGTCGCCCGCTCCTCCACCGGCTGACGGACCACGATATCGATCAGCTTGTCGCCATCGCGGAACTGGCCCACCGTCGTACCCGTGAGGATGGTGTTGGCCGCCCGCATCACGACCTGCGAGTCGATACCGAGCGCACGCAGCTTGTCCTGGTCGAGGTCGATACGCAGTACCTTCACCGACTCGTTCCAGTTGTCGTTCACGCCGAGCGCGTTCGGATTGCGGCGCATGACCTCCTTCACCTCGTCGGCGATCTGACGCACACGCTCCATCTCGAGCCCGGTGACTTTGAACTGCACCGGATACGGCACCGGCGGCCCGTTGGGCAGCAGCTTCACGCGCCCGCGCACCTCAGGAAAATCGGTCTTGAATGCCTCGATGATCTTCAGCCGCAGCGCATCGCGCGCCCACCGATCAACCGGCAGCAGTACGATCTGCGCAACGTTTGACTGCGGGAAAATCTGGTCCAGCGGCAGGTAGAAGCGAGGGCTGCCGGTGCCGACATAACTCGTCACGCTCTCGATGCCTTCCTGCTGCATCACGAACTGCTCGAACTTTTTCGCCTGCGCCTCGGTCGCCTGCCACGACGAGCCCTCCGGCAGCCAGAGCTCGACCATCAACTCGGGGCGGCTGGAATCCGGGAAAAACTGCTGCTCGATGAACTTGAAGCCGAACACGCCGAGGAAAAAGCCGGCCAGTGTCAGCACGATCGTGGTCTTACGCCACTCCACACACCAGTTCACTACACGCTTGAGGCGCGCGTAGAACGGCGTGTCGAACAACTCATGGTGGCCGTTGCCTTGAACCGCCGGCTTGACCCTCAGCAGTACGTAGCCGATGTAAGGCGTGAACAGCACCGCAACAAACCAGGAAATCAACAGTGCAATCACATTCACCGAGAACATCGAGAACGTGTACTCGCCCGCGACCGATTGCGCGAAGCCGATCGGCAGGAAGCCCGCCGCGGTGATCAGGGTGCCGGTCAGCATCGGCATCGCGGTCGATGTGTAGGCGTAGGTGGCGGCATCAAAACGTGACATGCCCTCTTCCATCTTGCGCACCATCATCTCGACCGCGATGATCGCGTCATCAACCAGCAGGCCCAACGCAATGATCAGCGCCCCGAGTGAAATCTTGTGCAGGTCGATGCCGAAAATACGCATCGCGAGGAATGTCGCGGCCAGCACCAGCGGGATAGTGAGCGCGACCACGAGGCCCGGCCGCACGTCAATCCGGAAGGGCCGCGTATGCAGGCCCAGCGCAAGGAAACTGACCGCCAGCACGATCAGCACCGCTTCGGCCAGCACTTTCAGGAACT
>CAZKLA010000212.1:0-1391 GCA_964553455.1 uncultured Aquiluna sp.
CATTCAGGCTGCCTCCATCAAACTAGTTTTGGAGGGCGCGCCTGTAAAGCGGCTTTTCGTAGACGGGGGCTTCAATGCCAACCCGATTTTTCTGGAGCTGCTGCGCAAAAAACTTCCTGGAATCGAACTTATCCCGAGTGATTTTCCAAATGGCTCTGCTTTAGGGGCAGCAATGCTCGTGAATATGAACCCTAGCGCTTAACTTACCCCAATGAAAGCCAATTCTCCATCCGTCGCCTTGTTTATCCCCTGCTACGTAGATCAGTTCTACCCGCAGGTAGGCATTGCTACGCTGGAATTGTTGGAGAAATTAGGATGTAAGGTGACCTACCCCTCTGGTCAAACCTGCTGTGGACAGCCGCTCGCCAATGCAGGCTATGCACGGGATACGGTAGGCACAGCAAGGCATTTTATAGAGACCTTCAATGACTTTGACTATGTGGTTTGCCCTTCTGGGAGCTGCACGCTGCACGTAAAAGAGCATTTTCCTGCTATTGCTGGCCTAGAAAAAGAACAGGCAGCCTTGGAGCATAAAATCTATGAACTCATTGAATTCATCACGGACGTACTCAAAATAGAAAAGCTGGAAGGGAAATTTCCCCACCGGGTAGGGTTTCACTCCTCCTGCCATGGGCAGCGAGGGCTGCACCTCTCCTCTGGATCAGAACTCAATCAGCCTCCCTACAATAAGGCCCGCAATCTCTTAGAAAATCTGGAAGGATTGGACTGGGTGGAACTCAGCAGAACAGACGAATGCTGTGGCTTTGGAGGAACTTTTGCCATCACCGAAGAGGCGCTTTCCATCCAAATGGGAAAAGACAGGCTGGCAGATCACCTGCAGCACAAAACCGAAATCATCACCGGTGGAGACATGTCTTGCATCATGCATTTGCAAGGCATTGCTACCCGATCCAAGCAAGAGTTGAAGTTTCTTCACCTAGCGGAAATTCTAAACCAGGCCCTGTCATGACACATCCGGAGAACGCAGCTGAATTCCTAAAGGATAGCCAAAAGGCAAAATGGCACGATGAAACCCTCTGGTTTGTTCGCGACAAGCGAGACAAAGTCAGCAAAGGCATCCCCGAATGGGAGCAATTACGGAACTTGGCTTCTAGCATTAAGGACAATGTCCTCGCAAATCTTGCCGACTACTTGGAGGAATTTGAGCGCAATGCCACAAAAAATGGAATCATTGTCCATTGGGCAGCAGACAGCGAAGAACACAACCGGCTGGTACTAGAAATCCTCCAACAGCAAGACTGCACTGCAGTCGTCAAAAGTAAGTCCATCCTCACGGAGGAGTGCCACCTCAATCCCTACTTGGAAAAGCACGGCATCGAAGTGGTAGACACCGACCTTGGAGAGCGCATCGTCCAGTTTCTCAACCAGCC
>CAZKLA010000213.1:0-1385 GCA_964553455.1 uncultured Aquiluna sp.
GGTCATAACCAATCAGGGTGACACCGAAGCCGGCTAGACGCTGAGCGACCAAGGTTCCAATACGGCCGAGGCCAATGATGCCGATGGTCTTCTCGTAAAGCTCGACACCCGTGTATTTCGCGCGCTTCCACTCGCCATTTTTCAGCGAGGCATTGGCATCTGGAATGTGGCGAGAAAGTGCCATCAGCTGACCAATGGCTAACTCTGCTGCGGAGATTACGTTTGAGGTTGGAGCGTTTACAACCATCACGCCGGCGTTGGTTGCCGCCTTGATGTCTACGTTGTCCAGGCCAACGCCGGCTCGGGCAATGACCTTGAGTTTTGGAGCGGCTGCGATTGCCTCTTCATCCATCTTGGTAGCCGAGCGAATCAAAACCGCATTGGCATCCTTCAGGGCAGCCAGCAGTTGGGAGCGATCCGCACCATCAACATTGCGGACTTCGAAATCTGGACCTAGGGCTTCAACTGTGGCAGGTGAAAGCTCTTCGGCAATTAGAACAACTGGCTTAGACAATGGCAAACCTAACGTCGTTATCGACAGCGATGGGAATGCCTAAAGTCTAGTGCTGATTAGTCGCGTGGGCAGGAGCAAATCTGCTCATCTGGCACGCCAGCTAGAGCTTCTTCAACATGCTGGCCACAACCCTGCCAGGTGATCTTGTTGCATTCGTAACACATTGCCTGTGAGCACATAATTCATTCCTTTGTTAGTGCGAAACCAACAAACACATTACTACAAAATACCCCTAGGGGTATCTAGTTTGTCGACTTTTCTAGCCGCATTTCCACTAATCCAGAGCTGTAACTTCTCGATGATGCCAACTCGAACTGCTGCCTAACCTTGGAACCCTTGAAGAGCTTGGTCCCAGCCCCGAGGATGTCTGGGGCGATAAACAGACGCATCTCGTCAATCAAGCCCATGCTGAGCATGGTGTCCACCAGCATCGCTCCCCCGCCGATAAAAAGATTGCCGGGGTGCTTGGCCATGATGGTGTTTACCACCTCGCGCAGATCACCGCCGATAAAGAAGAGATTTGGGATCTGCAGACCGTCAAACTTCAATGGCTGCTCTGTCAAAACATAGGTCGGCAGAATGCGTTCCATGTCTGGCACGGACTTGAGCTCAAACTCAAAGGTCTTGCGGCCCTGCAGCATTGAGCCGCAGCTGGTCAGCAGCTCCATCCAGCCAAAGTCTTCATCTGGAGACAGATACTTCTCCGCCCAGCTCATGTCCTCCGATTCGCCCGCGAGGTAGCCATCAAGCGAAATAACGCCGTAGAAAATGGTTTTTGACATCTGCCCAGAATAGTCAAAAGCCCCCGATTCCTCGGGGGCTTTTGGTTGAAGCTTTAGCGAGCGGCGCTACCCTCTTGGTAGTCGTCGTC
>CAZKLA010000214.1:0-1372 GCA_964553455.1 uncultured Aquiluna sp.
CGGATCATTCCTTTTAGCTTCTGGATCTTGGGCGGATTTTTTTCGCCGTCGTAGGATTTCTTAAGGATTTGGATAACCTCATTGATGGTTTCCCGAAGCTGCTCCTTGTCCTTGATCTCCCAGACGATGCAGAGCGCGCGGACTACGCGATGGCAAAGTCCTCGTGAGCGGGCAGCTGCATTTTCGGAAGCTACATTGGTGAGGAAGTGGTAGACGTCCTTGTCTGTTTTGAGGCGGTAGCCCACCTCAAAGAAGTCCTCGTAATTTGTCATTTGGACCTTGCCTTCTTCCAATAATTTCTTGGTGTGGAGCAGGGTATCGATCACAAAGCGGTTGGTTACTGCCGTAAATCCCGAGGTAAGCACTGAAAAGTGAGCCTCGTTGCTTGGGTCATGCAGCTGATTAGTTATATGGGGAAGGATCCCCAAGGAAATATCGTCGTGATGGGGCCCAGTATGCAGCAGTACCTCATTTTTCTCTTGTTCGAGCCCTTTGGAGATTTTGGAGGAGATGCTTTGAATCACCTGGTTGACGGTATCCTCAGAAAGGTCGGGAATGAGTTTGCAGTAGGGGTCTGCCTTTAAATCTTCCAGCTTGAGTCGGTGTCCGTAGGTATTTTTTTTCTTGCAGAGTTCAATGACCGCACGCTCCGTTTTCTCAAAAGTCCAGGAGCCAGTTGAATAGTAGGCATCAATGGAGTCTGTGAGTTTGACGGCTGCGCCTCGGGTCAAGTAAAATCTTCCTTGAACTAGTTTTTGGAGGATGGTAGCAGGAAACTGGGTGTTGGGGCCGGACTCCAAGGAATCTCGGACAATGCCGGCCTTGGCTTCACCAGCAGCGATGACAATTCCCACCGCATTTGGGTTGTAGGCGATGGTATCTAGGCCGATGGTGATGACGAGTCGGTTGGCCGAGATTTCGATGCCGCCCAGATCCCCTGCAGCTACCGCTTGCGTTTCAAAGTTGGTTTCGGTGAGGCGGGTAACGGAGTAGGGATGTGATCCTCGGGTATTGAAGGCGATGTGTCCATCAGGGCCTATGCCACCTAGGAAAAACCCTATACCTCCCTTTGCGCGGATGCGTTGTTCGTAGTCTCCACACCACTGATCGATTAGGTAGATGGAGGTTTGCTGGAGTTGCTCGAGTTCATTGATGGGGTCTCGAAACCGTAGGCTCAAGTCTACCTTTAAGTCAGGGAATATTTTACTGAAGTGCTTGCCTTCCGCGAGGCGGATCTCATCTGAATTGATCAGGATAGCATTTTCTTTGGAAAGTCCAAATCCACTGAGGTAAAACTTATTGACGTAATCGTAAAAACTATTGTGCTGCTTGGAGGAGATGGGGTAAAACTCATCGATCTGCACAAAAGTGA
>CAZKLA010000215.1:0-1365 GCA_964553455.1 uncultured Aquiluna sp.
ATTGCACTTTTCTCTTGTACCCGTGAAAAGGTGACGCCCATAGCTGCGCAATGCAATGACACGATTTCTTTTTCAAACGACATCATGCCCATTATGCAAGCAAATTGCATCGGTTGCCACGACCAAGGAAATGCCTCTGGTGGTTATGACTTTAGCACTTACACCTCTATTTCTGCCAATTCCAATGCAATTATTGGTTCGCTTAAAGCCAATGGCTATCAATTGATGCCGATCGGCGGGCCAGCCCTGCCAGACTCACTTATTCAAAAAATCAATTGCTGGATTAACCAAGGCAAGCTGGATAACTAACCTTTCTCTTAACTCATATATCATTGTTATGAAAAAAATAATTTTACCTATCGCACTGTTCACTGTAAGTTTTGCTATTTACTCGTTTCGAACCCAAGAAGCCAATGGTTTTCAAGCAGCGCCATTAAATGCAAACGGACCATCAGGTGGCCAGAGCGGCGCCCCAGGCGAACAAAATTGCACAAGTTGCCATAGTGGCGCCACGCAAAATGGCAGCACTGAAAACCTACTCATACTCACTAATGACATAGGTATGGGAATGACGCAATATACGCCAGGTGCCACTTACACTGTTAATCTTTCAATGGCGAGTAATCCAGCAAAGAAAGGATTTCAAGTAACTGCACTTAATCCTGCTAACGAAATGGCTGGAAACTTTGTGTCCGGCGGCAATACCCAAATTAAAACGGCCACTATCAATGGTGGGCAACGCAAATACGCCACTCACAAAAACACTTCCAATACAGCTACCACGCAAGTTTGGTCTTGGACCTGGGAAGCACCAGCAACTGAACAAGGACCAGTTACCTTTTACGTAGCAACCAATAAAGCCAACAATAATAACAACGACAACGGCGATCTCATTTACTTATCGCAGCATGTTTTCTTGAATGACGACGCAAGTCTTGACGAGTCTGTTAAAGAAAACAATTTTAACGTTGGGTATTCTTCTGAGAAAGACGCGGTCCTAATTTCGTATGCGACCTTGTCTATAGTACCAACATCTTTGAATATAGTAGATCTACAGGGCAAATCGGTATACGCTAAAAAACTCGGAGCTACTCAAGCAGGAAAGAACCAAGAATGGGTATCACTTCCACAGCAGCTACCTAATGGCATGTATGTCGTGCATTTCTTTGTCGGCAACAAAGCGTATTCAGCCCCAATTAGTATACAACATTAATGTAACCTGAGGTTTTCTGCTTTTTGAGCGTAGAATCCTTTTTCTTCAATTATTGAATTTCTGAGGCTGCTAAATGCGGCCTCTTTTTTTGTTTGCTGATAGACATGCAGTAGATACCAATTCCCTTCCTCTCTGAAATTAGCGAAAGGTAT
>CAZKLA010000216.1:0-1321 GCA_964553455.1 uncultured Aquiluna sp.
TGAACGGATTCTCAGCATAATCTTGGATCGCTGCGGACAGCTCGGTGTAGTTCATTCAGACCTCACGCCATGGGGCCGTAAGCCTTGGTGCCTTTGGTGGCTGCGCCGGTGCCGCGAATCTTGATGCCGCCGCCTTTGGCCAGCTTGGTCTTGGGCTTGCCGGGGTGCATGGCGGCTTCGTGCTTGTGCACGGCCTTCTTGACCACTGCTTTGTCCATCTTCACGTCAGAGTGTTTGGTTGCCATGTTGGCTCCTTACGTTACAACAATCGTTACTGTACCAAGTTCCACGTTCAACACCAAGTCATTTGGCGTGAGCGCAGAGTCGAATTGCGATGCCCCACCCACCGGTGCCCAGCCCCACTGAATATCACGGCTGCCGCCGCCAGAGTACCCATCAGCCAAAAGGCCAGACTGCAGGTAGCTGTTGTCCCTGCGTGGGTTGCGCAAACCTTGTGGGTCGTCCACAGGATACATGCCCAGCTGCAGCTGCGGCTGATCTGGCTCCCAACACTCTTTGCAGACCATGATGTTGACGTTCTTGGTCTTGATGACGAGCGCCTTGAGCTCTTTGAGCCGGAACTGAAAGCCACAGCGGTCGCATATCGCGATCGCCTTTTTGCCTGACGCGAACCGGTTTCCCATGCGTCACCCGATGAACTGTTGGCGGGGAACAAAGCGCAACGCGGCCTTTTCCTGATCCTCGCCAGAGGCCAAGTTCCAAGCTTCGTCGTACTGCTGTTTGAGCACATCCAAGCGCTGAATCGCACCGGGCACCTTCATGGCCAAGTAGTAGGCCAAGCCCGCCACCATGCAAGGAATGAAGCGGAACGGCATGTCCATCGTGTTCACGCCGTCACCAGCGTTCTGAATGCGGCGCATGCGCCAGTAGACGAGCTGGTACGACTGGCTGTTGTCTGGCACAGGCCACAAGGTCACGCGGGGCTGATCCAAGCGCTCAACCCAAATCTGGATGGGTCGTGCCTGTTGCAGCTTGTTGGGGATGGTCGCGTAGGTCGAGACGCTGATCCGGGTGATGGTCAGGTCTGCCTGCGTTGCTTGGTTGCCAGCACCGGTGCGGATGACGTGCTCGAGCAAGTCGACGGTGTCAGTTGGCAGGTTGTATGTGGCTTGGCCGGGGACCAGATTGATCGTGCCCTGCTCAAACGTCCACATGTTGATGCCACGGTTGGCCCAGTCTGCGAACAACAAGTTCAGAGACCGGCGCGCCGTGCGCAAGTCGTAGCCGGTACGCAACTCACCGCCGGCACGCTCGAACGCCTCTTCGACGATCTCGGAGAGGTCCAAATTGAAGTTTGCGA
>CAZKLA010000217.1:0-1315 GCA_964553455.1 uncultured Aquiluna sp.
AGAGATTCTCCACTGAGCTTGAGCAGAATGCGTTTGTATTTCATGTATTGGTAGGGATAACTTGGATTTATTCGTTTTCGCTAAATTGGAAAGCTGACTAAAAATCAATTTTCCGAAAGTGTTTTTGGCTGAATTTGTAATTCAACCCAGCAAATATACTTTCTTCCATTTAGAAATTTAAATGGCTAGTTAAAATGAGGCTAGATTCTCCTCTTTATTTAGAAAAAGACGTGAAGTAATTAGAATTGGATGAGTACTTGGTTTTTTTCTACGGATTGTTTGAGCGAGACATTCACTGCTTTCACAAGTCCATCACCAGGTGACTTGATGCTGTTCTCCATTTTCATGGCTTCAAGTATCAGTACCACATCACCTTTTTTGACCAAATCTCCAGGGGCTACCTTCAGATCCAAAATCAGACCTGGCATCGGCGCTTTGATTTCTTTGAGACTACCGGCACCCGTGGAATTCATTCCCATTTTCTCCAGCAGTAGGTCAAATCGATCCTTCAATTGGAGGGTGGTTGTTTTGTGTCCCAACCGAATTTGAAGTGTTTTGGCCTCAAAGTCTATTGCAAGCAACTCTGCTTCCAGTGAACGAGCACCTTGGATGAGGTGAATTTTACGGTCGCCCATCCATTTGAGATCCCAAGTGATGGATTGCTTGTTGACGCGAGTTTCGCCTACATTTTTTTCAATCGAATAGGTAGTGTCTTGAAGGATAACTGAAAACATTCTTGCTAATTTGCTTTTCCAACTAAAGTAGCCAATGCTTGGCTCCTTAGAATTTCTTCAAATATGATTCAAAAACCTGTTTGTCCAAAAATTAATTTAAGAACCTTCATCTCTGCATTACTATTACTGTGCTTTTTAGGAGCTTTGGAGGGATGTAAATCAAAGGCGGTGCTGCCAGCAGATGATTCCGAAGCGGTAGATACGCTGCTTGCAGAAGAGGAGATTAGTTGGGGTCTATCGGATGAATTACCCTATCAGGCTTCTGCTACGCGCAGTATGGACTTGGTTCACATGGATTTGGATCTGCGATTTGACTGGAAAAATCAGCAGGTAATTGGCAAGGCCAAACTTAGTTTAACGCCATATTTCTATCCGCAAAAAATAGTTGTTTTGGATGCCCAAGATTTTGAGTTTGGGCGAGTGGCTTGGATGGATAAGGGGCAGCTAGAGACCCTTTCTTACCGCTATGACAATCAGGAAATTCAGATTTACTTGCCTGAGGAAGCTTCCGTTGGGGATACCGTGGAATTAGAGGTCAATTATGTGGCATTTCCTGAAAAAAACTCAGGCGAAGGTTCCGC
>CAZKLA010000218.1:0-1313 GCA_964553455.1 uncultured Aquiluna sp.
CCGCCTGCCGAGGACGCGATGGTCAGCGCATTGAGCTGCTGGTTGCCCACGCCCGCCGCGAAGTTGACACCGACATTGCCCGAGCCGCCATCGATGATCAGACCGGTCACGACATTCTGGCTGTCCTGCTGCTCGACATAGCTGAGGGTCGCCGTCTGGATCAGGCCGGCGTTGGCCTCAGCGAGCGTCGTGTCGTTGGCCACCGCCAGCGTCATCAGGTTCGCCTGCTGGTTGAGGCTGCCCGCCGCCGCGTTGACGCCGATGTTGCCCGAACCGGAGATCGTGCCGCCCAGAACCGAGTTGCGATCGCGGAAGTTGTTGTTGTCGCCGCCCTGCTCCGGATCGTCTTCCGGCGCGGCGAAGCCGGGGGTCGAGTGCTGGGTGACACCCAGCAGCGACTGGAACGCCGTGGTCGACGCTTCGGACCAGCCGCCAACTGCATCCGGATCGGCATTGCTGGAGGTTGCCAGCGTGGCCGAATTCATCTGCATGTTGAAGTAGCCAGCGGCCAGGTTGACCCCGGTGTTGCCCGAGGAGTCGATCGTGAAGTTGTCGACGGTGTTGATGATCGGCGCGAAATAGCCAACCCGGATGCGGTCCTCAAGCACGCCGTTGATGAGCGTATCGTTGGGATCGTTGCCGGATTCGCTCCAGCCCGGGCCGAATACGGGATCGACATAGCCGTTCTCGCCGTTCAGCTCGTTTTCCTCGCGATAGTTGACCGCCACGCCCTGCTGGAGCTGCTTGACATCGGTGATCGCCACCGCCGAGCTGTCGACGTTGACGATGCCGCGTACGTCAGCGCCGCCGATGATGCTGACCAGCTTGAAGAAGGTCGCATCGGTTTCGAGGCTGGTGTCGATGTGGTTGTCATATTCGATGTCGACATCGGCATTGACATCCACATCGAGCGACGGTCCGCCGTGATCTTGACTGGCCATCGCGGGGACGGCGACGAATGCCGAGAATGCGGCCGTGCAAAGCAAAAGTTTCTTCATGACTTTACTCCTTCTTCTTCCTCAGGGTTGCCCGCCGGCCGTCACGGTCAGCGAGAAGGTGTTGGCGGAGGAGTTCCTCTCGCCACCGATCAGGTTGGCCTGGAACACGCCGTTGCCGCGGCCGAATGCGCCGTCATCGATGGTGACGACGTCGTTCGGCCCGGTTTCGGCGTGCGCCGTGCCACCGGATGGTTCGATGGGCGCACGGGTCTGCTCGAGGAGCTGATCCGAAAGCGCGCCGGACTGCCCAATCGCCAGAGTCGCCAGATTGGCGGACTGGTTCTGTTTTCCGGCAGTGATGTTGATGCTGGCGAG
>CAZKLA010000219.1:0-1304 GCA_964553455.1 uncultured Aquiluna sp.
TGAAACAAAAATACATTGATTTATACATGGACTGGGCCAGGCGCACTGCTGAACTCAGCCATGCTCGACGTCTGCATGTGGGTGCAGTGATTGTCAAAGATGACACAGTGATCAGCTATGGCTATAATGGTATGCCAGCAGGTTGGGACAACAACTGTGAGCATGAAGTGGTTGTAGCTGTGGTCGACGGTGTGCCGCAACGAGAAATCAAAGAATTACGAACCAGACCAGAGGTATTACATGCAGAATCGAACGCGATTGCAAAATTGGCTAGAAGTCATAACAGCGGGGTTGGTGCTGATATATTTGTTACTCATGCTCCTTGCCTTGATTGTGCCAAGCTTATCTACCAATCCGGTATTTCTCGGGTTTGGTTTGGCAACCAGTATAGGGATAATAGTGGGATTGATTTTCTCCAAAAATCAGGAATTGAAGTAAACAAAATATGATCACAGCTAGATACAATTACACCCCATTGAACCGCGAAACTGTTGACGGAAAACGACACTACTGTCTACCCGATGGTAGCAAGGTACCTAGTGTTACAACCATTTTAGATCGAACCAAGCCTGCTGAAGCTAGAGAAGCTCTGGCCAACTGGAAGCGAGCAGTGGGCGAAAAACGTGCTCAAGAAATCACCACAGAAGCTGCCAACCGTGGCACACGCATGCATGCTTATTTGGAACAGTATGTATTGACCACAGACTTAAAACCTTTGCCTAGCAATCCTTATGCACATCCCAGCTGGTTCATGGCAGCAGAAGTAATTCTCAAAGGATTACAGCACGTGGACGAATTCTGGGGTACAGAAGTACCGTTGTATTATTCAGGCTTGTATGCAGGAACAACTGATTTGATAGGAACCTGGAAGGGTAGTCCTGCTATCATGGATTTCAAGCAAAGCAACAAGGTCAAAAAGAAGGAATACATCAGTGACTATTTCTTGCAACTCGCAGCGTATGCAGCAGCACACAACGAAATGCACGGAACCAGCATCAACACTGGTGTTATTTTAATGGCTGTACAGCCCAAACTGCAAGCAGATGGCTCTTATTCTACCCCTGAATATCTAGAGTTTGTGATTGAGGGCGACGAGTTTGCTTACTGGAGCAATGAGTGGATGAAACGGGTTGAACTGTACTACCTAACACGCTAAATATGTGATACCTTGTAAGGAATCACACTGTGGCAATTGTACAAATATCAAGAATAACCCAACGTCAGGGTCTGCTGGAAGACCTACCACAACCGCTGGCAGCAGCTGAATTTGGTTGGGCCGTTGATCAACGCAGACTGTTTATTGG
>CAZKLA010000220.1:0-1297 GCA_964553455.1 uncultured Aquiluna sp.
TTGACCGCAAGGTCAACATCTTTATCGGTGCCGTGAGTGATCTCCGCCAGCACCTGCTCGTTGGCAGGGTTGATGGTTTGGTAGGTCTTGCCCGGCTTTAGAAACTTGCCATCAATGAAGTGGCCGTAACTGTCCTTGAATGTCACAAGCGATTGCGACTCCGGGGCTGGTGCGTATTCGAACATCATTTTCCTTAGTCCACGCTCACGTAATCTGGACCGGAGTAGCGTCCGGTCTTTAGTTTCTGTCGCTGCATCAAAACATCGTTGAGCAAACTCGATGCGCCAAATCTAAATAGGTCTGGATTGAGCCACTGCTCACCAGCAGTTTCCTTCACAACCACCAGGTACTTAATCGCATCCTTGGCGGTGCGAATACCTCCGGCTGGCTTGACGCCAATCAGGACACCGTGCTGGTCATACCAGTCCCTAACCGCCTGCAGCATCAGTAGCGTGATTGGGATGGTTGCGTTTACCGTCACCTTGCCGGTTGAAGTCTTAATAAAGTCGCCTCCGGCGAGCATCGCAAGATAGCTTGCGCGGCGGATGTTGTCATAGGTCTGCAGTTCGCCGGTTTCCAAAATCACCTTGAGGTGCGCGTATGTGCCATCGCTTCTGCGGCAAGCCTCTTTCACCGCTTGAATCTGCTTGAAAACTTCGAGGTAGTTGCCGCTCAGGAACGCTCCGCGATCAATCACCATGTCGATCTCGTCAGCACCTGCCTTGACGGCATCCTTGGTGTCGAGCAATTTAACCGGGACGCTTGCGCGTCCAGAAGGAAAAGCAGTGGCCACCGCGGCGACATAGATTCCGCTATCGCCAAGTGCCTTCTTAGCGTGCTTGACCATATCGCCGTAAACACAAATAGCTGCCGGTCTTGGGCAGTCCAAGTCGGTTGGGTCAGGCGTGAGAGCCTTGAGACAGAGGCTGCGAACTCGCTCAGGAGTGTCCATGCCCTCCAAGGTGGTGAGGTCCATCATCTTGATGGCGGCATCAAGCGCCCAAGCTTTTGAGCTGGTCTTGATTGAACGAGTGCCGAGCGCTGCGGCTCGAGCCTCAAGGCCGACCTTGTCTACGCCCGGAAGCGAGTGAAGCCAACGCCTGAGGCTTTGGTTTGTGATCCGAGAACCAACGATGGCTTCCGGGCTAAGTGGCTGCAAGAGAACTCCTTGAAATCTCCTAGAAGCCTACCTCTAAGCCAGGAATTTCACCCCGGTAAGTTGCTCGCTTAGAGTCCAAAGCCTGCCTGCTACCTCTAGATTGTGCGAGCGCTTTGAGCCAGCGATGACCCTTGGCTT
>CAZKLA010000221.1:0-1270 GCA_964553455.1 uncultured Aquiluna sp.
ATTAAAAATACAGGATTTGCTCCAGTAGTCTTTGGGCTGTTTTCAGTAGGCCTGTTCCAATTCAAGTAGGCTTTCTCTCTGATTTTGCATGTCAAAAATCCAGCTGTTCTTTCATCATGTGTTCCGATTTATTTGGAACGGTATTTTTATTCTTTCCTATCCCATCTTGGCAAGTTTTGGATTGCTTTTCATTGGGCTTACCTTTTTGTTTTCGAAGTTGTCCCAGCTATTGACTCGCTTGAAGCCGGATTCAAAAAGTGGGGTGGTGGTAGAGACGGCTTGGGAGACGCTCCTCAATTCCAATGACTTATTAGAGTCAAAAGTCGAAAAACAAATTCTTTTTGGACCAGTAGGAGTAAGGCTTAGACGAAAAGATGGTGTTCCCACTGTTTTGAGTGAACATGTTTTTGGAAAAAAAGTACGTCTGATTGAGAAAGGGTATATTTTGGAGAAGTGGAATACCTTAGAATCAGCAGCACTTCCAGATTTTGATATTTGCCTCTATGATCCAGAAATGGATAGTATTCGCTTCCTAACTCAAATCAGTTGTTTCGATTGGCACCTTGCCGAAGAAAAAGACAATGAATTGGTGTTCAAATGGTTTGATGGTACCCAAGGAGGGGAACGGATTGTACACCTATGAACCAACGCATCAAAGATTTTTTAGACCAAAAAGTAGCACTTTACAACCGGCCTAATTTTATCGAGTTAGATCCAATCTCTATTCCACATCGCTTCGATAAAAAGCAGGACATTGAAATTGCGGGTTTTTTTGCAGCAATCCTGGCTTGGGGACAGCGAAAAACCATCCTCAATAAATGCAGTGAGCTGCTCGTGCGCATGGATGATGCTCCCCACGATTTTCTAATCAATCATTCTGAAGGTGACTTGAAGGTGTTTTTAGGCTTCAAGCACCGCACCTTCAATGAAGTCGATGCACTTTATTTCATTCACTTTTTATCCTGGATTTATCGGCGTCAGGATAGTTTGGAAGGGGCCTTTCTAATCGGTCAGACCGGTGCAGAGGACAGCATGGAGTCCATGCTGATTCAGTTTCAACGCCATTTTTTTAGCTTGGAGGATGCTCCATCCCGAACCAAGAAGCATATTTCCTCTCCCGCTACACGTTCGGCATGCAAGCGGATCAACATGTACTTGCGCTGGATGGTTCGCCAGGATCAGCAGGGGGTGGATTTTGGGATTTGGAAGCAAATCAGTCCTGCCCAACTCATTTGTCCCTGTGACTTGCATGTGGATCGGGTAGGGAGAA
>CAZKLA010000222.1:0-1267 GCA_964553455.1 uncultured Aquiluna sp.
TTCGCCGAGATCTGCCAGCAGGCAGAACTTCCAGATGGCGTGGTAAATATCGTGACTGGTTTTGGCGACACCGGTGCTGCTCTTGTTGGCCACAAAGACGTCAACAAGGTTGCCTTCACCGGTTCAACCGAGGTCGGCCGCATTATTGCGCGCCAAGTTGCCGGCACCAACAAGAAGGTCACTTTGGAGCTTGGTGGCAAGGCCGCCAACATCGTGTTTGACGATGCGCCACTTGACCAAGCGGTTGAGGGAATCATCAACGGCATCTTCTTCAACCAGGGTCACGTCTGCTGCGCAGGCTCAAGGCTCTTGGTCCAGGAATCGATCCAGGACGAGCTCCTAAAGAAGTTGCAGCGCCGCATGGAAAGCTTGCGACTTGGCGACCCGATGGACAAGAACACCGATATCGGCGCCATCAACTCCAAGGCTCAGCTGGCAAAGATTGAAGCCCTTGTGAAGCAGGGTGAAAAGGAAGGCGCAGAGCGCTGGTCTCCGGCTTGCGTGATTCCGAAGAGTGGTTTCTTCTTTGCCCCAACTTTGATGCTCGGTGTTAGCCCTGCCAACACAGTTGCTCGCGAGGAGATCTTTGGACCGGTGCTCTCGGTTATGACCTTCCGCACCCCGCAAGAGGCGGTCACCAAGGCCAACAACACCGAGTTTGGTCTGAGCGCCGGCATCTGGACCGAGAAGGGTTCGAGGATTCTCAAGCTCGCCGATCAGCTCAACGCCGGTGTGGTTTGGGCCAACACTTTCAACCAGTTTGACCCAACCAGCCCATTTGGTGGCTTCAAAGAATCTGGCTACGGCAGGGAGGGCGGCAAGCAAGGATTGGCCGCTTACCTGAAGGGAGGTTACTGATGCGTTTAGACGTTAGGAAGACCTACAAGCTCTTTATCGGTGGCAAGTTCCCACGCTCTGAGTCTGGTCGGGTTTACGCCGTTAGTGACTCCAAGGGCGAGTTCTTGGCAAACGTTGCGATGGCTTCTCGCAAGGATGCTCGCGATGCAGTTGTCGCAGCTCGCGCAGCACAAAGCGGCTGGGCCTCAGCAACTGCCTACAACCGCGGCCAAGTTCTTTACCGCATCGCTGAGATGCTAGAGGGTCGTCGCGAGCAGTTTGTCGCTGAGATTAGAGCCCTTACCGGCAAGAGCGATAGGCAGGCCAATCTAGAGGTTGATGCCGCCATCGACTCTTGGGTTTGGCACGCTGGCTGGTCGGACAAGATTGATGCTGTTGCCGGAAACATGAACCCGGTGGCAGGTCCCTT
>CAZKLA010000223.1:0-1255 GCA_964553455.1 uncultured Aquiluna sp.
TTGGCACGCTGAGCCCGTCGGTCACCTACAACGTAAGCGTTCAGGCTAGAAACGCTCTAGGTCTTGGTGAGGCTGCGGTAGCAAGCCACACCACCCCAGCACCGCCACCGGTCTACGTGGCTGTTCAGCCAGATCCTGTAACGGTATCGCCGACGGTTTCCCCGACCGTATCGCCGACAGTTTCACCTACCCCGAAGCCAACCGCATCGCCTACCACCAAGCCGACTCCGAAGCCGACCAACCCTGGCGGCAACGGCGGTTCATCTGGCTCGGGCTCTGACTCTGGCTCCGGTGGCACTTCCGATGGTGAATCCGGCGGTGAGTTAACTCCTACCGAGTCCGCAACGCCAACACCAAGCCCAACCGAATCAGGCACCGCAAGCCCGGGTGACGATGGGGACTCCCAGGCCGGCGGTGAAGGCACGGAAGGCCCTGCGAACAGCGGATCGCTCCTTGACGGGGCACTGTGGCTGTTGCTACTGCTGCTTGTGATTTGGTTTGTGATCCGCCGCTTTTTAGCGAACCGCAGAGACAGCGGAAAGCCGTAGGTCATTCCCCCTCAGGAATCTTTTTGGACTGACTCCAAAAACCAGTTCATAGAGCTACGGCTAACCGAACATAAACAAAAACCCCAACAACCTCGGACATAGTCTTAATTAGTTAAGGCGCGGCTTTGCCGTACCCGGATTGAAGGGAGGTTCACTTGAGATTCAAGTTGCCTCGCTTCGGCCTGCCTAAATCCCGCAAAGAGCGGTTGCGTAGCCTAACTAGGCGCTTCCTGGTTGGTGGCGCAGCTTTGACCATGGGTGTGGCATCGGTGTCATTTGTGCAAGCGCCTCAGGTTGCAGTCGCAGAGACCGTTCCCGCTGACTACGCAATGCGCGTTACGGCCTTTGCCAACGCACCGTTTACTTCAAATCTGAACGATTACACCTTTGGCAGCTCGAACTTCACCGTGCAGACCTGGCTTTTCCAAGAGGGCGCTTGTGGCAGCTCAGCATCCTGTGTCTACCTCGGCAAAGAAAACTCCTGGTTGTTTGGTGCCCTAAACGGGGAGTACTCCTGGGCGCTACAAAACACCAGCGGCTCTTGGCAGTGGAATTCAACCGGCGTCCCAGTAAATTACGGGCGCTGGGAGCATGTCACCTGGCGTAAGTCGGGCACAACCCTTCGACTGTTTGTTGACGGCGAAAATGTTTACCACACCAACGTGGGCGTTCCGAGTGCGCTAAACACCGGACAGAACTTCATGATC
>CAZKLA010000224.1:0-1219 GCA_964553455.1 uncultured Aquiluna sp.
ACCCATACCTTGATATTGTTGCCAATGGTATTGGCATAAGGCAAATCAACAACATCACTGGCTTGTGCAACTCGCAGGCTCTTTAGAGTAAAACCTATGCCGTTGCCATTGACCACTGTTCGATTTCCTGCAAATTGGAAAGCAATAGTAATCTCTGTCAAGGTCGGAACAGACAGCACTTCGTAAACGCCGTCAACTTCGGTATCAAAGTACTTGATGATCAGTTTGTCGCCGACACTTAAACCGTGTTGCTGCGTGAAAATTACTCTGCTGGTAAAATCCAAGTTATCGCAAACGTGACTGATTACCCCAGGTACAGCATCGCACTGGTAAACATCCCAATCATAGTTGTTTACTTTGGCTGCCCAAATTGTAGCGCCATTGGCCACACGTTCAATATTGGCCAAAATGTTGTCTGAGTTGTTGATATCAAAAATAGTAATATCAACATCATTTAAGTTAACATACCCAGCGCCAGGCAGACCAATGTCAGTGGGCAGCTCAGTTGTAGTTGGCAAGTAGTCAGGAGAAGTCAGTTTGAAACTTTGTTTCCAAACATTGCTCAAGAATATCTGTTGATCTGCAACACTGGGTTCTTGAGGATTTGTTACTTGGATCAAGCTAGGACTTGCACTTAATAATGCACGATTCAATCGCAATTCTACATAACTGCGGTTGGCATTGGCGCCATACACAGCACGTTGCACTGCCCAGTTTTCGTAGATATCGTATTGAGCACTTTCTTTGCCAAGGTTAGCTTGACTAAACAACTCTGCGCTTAATATCGTGCCTTTGCTGCCCAAGAACTGTCGATAAATGTTGACCTGACTGACATCGTCAAGGTTCAGTGCAGCCATGTATTCGCGTGGTCGGAAACCAATCAGTCCATAACTAAACAGATCGTTTTCGCTTTCAACGTTGGCCGTATTGATATTGTAGCTGTTTTCCAGTTGGTCGGCTTTGTTGGCCAAGTTAGGCAACAACCCTTGTTCAATTTGTTCGTAGTCGCTTTGCAACCAGTCGTTGTAATTGAATTCAACACTGGGCTGTACAATGGTAGCAGCACTCCAGAATCTGTTTTTGTACTTGACGATTTCGCCCTTGCTGTATGTGCGTAATCCTGTCCACTCCTGGACATTGTCCTGATTGAGAATAAAACCTTGTGCATCAACACTGCCGTTCCAATCAGTGCTGTTGGTCATAATCAAGTTGAGTCGAC
>CAZKLA010000225.1:0-1209 GCA_964553455.1 uncultured Aquiluna sp.
GAATCTGAATCTTTTGCACCTCGATTGGTGGTTCTTTTGGTTGGCCTTCCATCGCCTTAGCTTGGTTTCTAAAATTATCGGCAGTTTCATCAAGTAAGCCTTCCATACCTTTTCCAGCTTTAAACGCAGTCACACCAAACTTTAGCATCTCCATTAGCACAGGGGTAATCTCAGGTGTGGCTTGTGCGGCAGGGATAGCCTGTTGCAAGAAGCCTGACATAGCCTGTAAAAACTCCATGCGGTCAGCCTTTTCTTGCTGTTCGTCTTGGTAAATCATTGAATCGCTAGTCACCTCAATACGGAAGTTCTTAGCGGGTTCATCCTTGAGCAACATCAGGGCTTGTGGCACTAACGCTTGGTCTTGTGGGCTTAATTGCATTGCACCACTAATCTTGACAATCGTATCTTCCGTGAAATGCTTGCAGATAATCTGTGCTTTGATGCACAACAGTTCTGTTGCAAAATTTACGACTGCGTGTTGTAGGTATTTCAGCCTACCAGCAGCATTGTTGGACTTAATAATCTGTGCGCCAAGCGTTTCATTAGGGTCGGTTTGACCACGCTGAATGTCGGCAATACCAATGATTTCGTAGATTTGACCCTTAATCTGCTCCATCGCCTGATAAGCCATCTGTAAGGCTTGGGCGATTGGGGTTATATCTACAAGGTCAATAGCCCCTTTCATGCCTTGCTTTTCGGCAAAGGCTTGCCAATTCTTGACGGGAATCAATGTGTTGTTCTCGCCCTCAGAGAATAAGCGGGCTAGGCTTGGTTCGGAAGCATCGTAAACACCACGCACTTTCAAGGCATTTACAAGGCCATCAATTCTGTCTGCAAGGGTATCAAGCTGCTTGGCTTGGTCTTGGTACAGAACAAAATCAGGAATTGGCTCTAGGTTATCGGTTGTAAGCGTGGCATACAGGGGTTTGGGGCATGGGAAGAAGCCCTCTAACTGTAACGGGTCGTCCTTCTCATCAAGAATCTCACCCATCGACTTGCTAATCCAAAAGACCTTGCCTTGCTCTTTGTCCCAAATTTCGTATATACAAGCCTGATAATGCTCGGCAACCATCTGTTTAGTAGCCCATTTATCCGTGTCAGGCTTGGTGTCTAGCGGGATACGGCTACCAACTTCCTCACCAAAGCGGTCAATTAGGGCTTGTCTGCCCATGTAAACCTTACGCCATACGGCAGTTACTTCTTCCCAAG
>CAZKLA010000226.1:0-1208 GCA_964553455.1 uncultured Aquiluna sp.
CTTAATCTAGCTCCAATGAAGCATTTTACAAAATATTTGCTTGCTGATGATGTTGAGTAATGCACTAAAAGTAATCTGTTGGGGAACTTACTTTAGTTACCATTACACAAGTTCTAGCTAGAAAAGCCTACCCCTACTTATCCCACCCTCGATTCAGAAAACAAATCATAGGCAGCCACGAGCAGCTGCTGCGCGGGGGAAGTACCATACTTTTCATAGCCCTGTATGGCGGCACGGTTTTCTACATACACGGGCAGGTATTCCTGCTCCAGGTCATCCCAGAGCACCAAAAGGTATTCATAGGGTATTTTGCTTGCACGCCCACGTTCCAACCAGGAGTTAAAGCGCCCTTCATCCAGGGGTTTGGGGTATTCCGAACTGTTAAACATGGGATAACCCATTTTTTACTTTTGGGATCACTTCTTCCCCAATCAAAGCGATCGTCTCGCTCAATTGCTGGTGGCTCAGTCCTGCATTGTCAAGCTGAAAGGTAAAGCGATCAATCCCTCCCCAAGATTCGCTGTGGCGCAGAATTTTCTCCGCCACCTCATCTGAGTCTCCCACAAGATAGGCTCCACGGGGAGCATTTTGTGCTTCAAAGTGTCCACGGGTTACGGGAGGCCAACCTCGCTCTCTGCCGATGCGGGTGAAGGTTTCGGCATAGCCTGGATAGTAGTTTTCCACCGCTTCCTCATGCGTCTGTGCTACATAGCCCAGGGAATGCAATCCCACCTTTAAGTCTTCTTGTGCAAAGCCGGCCTTATCCCCTGCCTCTCGGTACAAATCAATCAGGGGACGGAAACGGTGCGTCTCCCCACCAATCACCGCCACCATCAAGGGAAGTCCCAAGGAACCCGCCCGCACAAAGGAGGCAGGGGTACCTCCCACACCCAACCAGACGGGCAACTTACCTTGCATTGGCCGCGGATAGATCGCTTGCTCCTGCAGGGCAGGGCGAAATCTTCCTCTCCAGGTCACTACCTCTTGCTCATTCAACTGCAAGAGCAGCTCTAACTTTTCTGCAAACAAGGCATCGTAATCTTGGTAATTCAAACCAAAAAGTGGGAATGCCTCTGTAAAAGAACCCCTACCTACGACCAATTCGGCTCGGCCCTGGGAAATTAGGTCTAGGGTAGCAAACTGTTGGAATACCCGAACAGGGTCTGCCGCACTGAGTACGGTTACTGCACTGCTCAGTCGAATACGGG
>CAZKLA010000227.1:0-1201 GCA_964553455.1 uncultured Aquiluna sp.
CCACAAAAATCAGTTAAATCAACGCCGCCGCCTCTTCTAAGTAATGTGATATTTCTTACATCTGCTGCCATTCGTGAATTTACTCGAATCATTGCTTCTAATAAGGTAGCACCGGTATCGCAAATATCATCAATAATGTATACTCGTTTACCTTTAAGGTCTAACTCTAAATCTTTTGTGCATTTTACACCTCCGGAGTTGTCTTGGCCTTCATATGACTTTAATCGCATAAAATCAATTTCACATGGAATAGTCATTGCTCGCGTTAAATCCGAAAAGAAGTGGATTGAGCCGTTTAGTAGGCAAATCATTACCGGCGGTAAATCATTGCCACTCTCTTTGTGTTGTTTTGTTATTAATTGAGCGATTTCTTCTACTCGTTGCTCAATTTGTGCTTGGGTGATAAGTAATTCCATATGCCGTATAAATTAATTGAAATAATGATAGCACTCAATGCTAAATGGCTGTAATTGTCAATAAAACAATCATAAGCAATCCAACCAATGTCGCCAACGATCCATGCAATCATTGATGGGATGCGTAAACATTTAGCATTGAGTATGTATCCTACTAATACTAATAAAGTGCTAATCCAACCTAATGCTTCTATCATTGTGCTGAGTTTACAACAGCAATTTCAGACTCGCGAACAATCATGTATTCTTCGTCATCGAGCATAATGCTTTTGTTTTCTCCTAGGTTAGACTTGTAAATAAATACAACATCACCTGCTTTTACTGTCATGGGAATGCGATCGCCTGTTTGAGTGAATAACCCATCGCCTACCTCAATAACCGTTGCTTGACTAAAATTCTGGTCACGATCAACCAAAATAATACCACTTTTTGTTTTGTCTGCCGTTTTCTCTACTTTGAGTAGAACTTGATCGCCTAATGGTTTCCAATTCATAACTTTTTCCTTTATTTATTATATGATTCTGTAATTGTTTGTTCTGTAATGGTATTACCTATCAATCTAGATGTAACTTGGTCTCCATTTAACACAAGTACTGCTGGGATATTGCGAATACTATATTTTGCAGCTAAATCTGGATTAGCATCAATATCGATGATTTGAATTGGTAATTTTGCGGATAATGCTTGAATTTTTGGTTTTAGCAATTTGCATGGACCACACCAACCTGCGCTGAAGTATAAGATCTTTTTCATACTATATTATAAGTTATTTTGACATCATTTCC
>CAZKLA010000228.1:0-1199 GCA_964553455.1 uncultured Aquiluna sp.
CCTCGGATACAACTACCGAACAGAGAACTTTACCCCCTTTTGGGAGTGCAAAGATCGTAAAAAGAATCCAATTGACAAGAATAAATCAAGATTCTACCCGGGAATTGCACAAGTGCTTGAGCCTGAACAAGAAAAATTTACAGAAAAAATGCCCTGTAAATCCGAATTTACAGGGCATCAACTTATTTAAAATTTGGTAAACTATAATTTTTTCAAAACTATATTTCTCCAGTAGACTTTTATTCCTCCACCATCGTGGATTTGAAGCAAAACACCGCCTTTTCCTGCACCAATCTTCTCATCGGCATAGTTGACCATCTCTACCCCATTCACATAAGAAATCACTCGATCGCCCTGAACAACTATCTTCATTTTGTTCCACTCTCCAAATTTCAAGGCCTTGTCCTTTTCTGGATCTGGCTTGATCAACCAGCCCCTTCCATAAGATTCATAAATTCCCCCTGTATCGTTGCCAGGAGGAGCTACCTCCACCTGCCAGCCAGAAACCTTAGTTCCATCCACTGTAGATCGGATAAACACCCCACTGTTGCCATTTGCCTCCTGCTTGAACTCCAACTCCACCTCAAAATCACCGTAATCAGCAGTAGTACCCAAGTAACCATAACCCTTATCAGGACCACTCTCTGATACCAACAAGCCGTTGTTGTCTACATACCACTTTTCGGTGCCATACACCTTCCAGCCGCTCAGGTCTTTGCCGTTAAACAACTTCTCTTTCTTCTGTGCAAACGCAACTTGCACGGTAACTGCCAAAAGCGCTACTAAAAATATCTTTTTCATAAGGGTCGGATTTTTATGTTTTTAAACCATACAGGATCACCATGATCCTGCAATGCAATCAGCCCTTTGCGGGCAATTTTGTAATCGGGAAAATCATTCCATTTGCCTGAATTCCGCTTCGCTTTCCAGTCCTCTGAATAAGGAACAAAGGCCACGGTCTGCTTTCCATTCAGCCAATAACTCGCACCTGCTTCAGAAAAAACAATCTTGGATTCATTCCACTCCCCAGCCGGCTTTACCACGCCTTCGTAATCTGGCTCATACATCGCATAATCCCCAGCAAGAGACTGCCACTTTTCAAGAGGCTGCGCAAAACCCAACTGATCAATCACCTGGTATTCCGGCCCTGTATAATAAGGAGCCTTGTAGGCAGGCCCCTCCACCACATGGTAGAAAAC
>CAZKLA010000229.1:0-1191 GCA_964553455.1 uncultured Aquiluna sp.
GACGAATCGGGTGCGGAACAGGGTCGATTTAGCGTTCCGGGCGTCAAAACCGTGCGACAGGACCGCCGCCTCGACTTGCTGGCCATCGGAACCCACGACACCACCATCAACGGAGTGGCGTACACGCTTCCGGCCATTTACCGCATCAACCAAACAGCTCCAAACGGCTACGGTCTCAGCTACGCGCGAATCACGCATAAAACGGTTCATCCGTTCTACTTCAAATCCACGTTTTCAACGGGTGACGCCAATGCGGAATTCGGCCAAATCGCCGTGCTGGCTAGCGCCGACCCCATGCTCAACAACCGCTACTACGTGACCCGACGCGGCGGGATCAGCAACAATGCCAACCAAGGCCCCGACCAAGCTGTGGTGCTGTTTGACGCCCAAGACGGCTACGTTTCGCCCGTCAGCGTGACCACTTCGGCCGGACTTTTCACCAACTACTTCAAACAGCCCCAAGGCATTGTGAGCTTTGCCCAGCCGCCCCAGTTTACCGCTCGTGCCGGAGATGACTTTTGGTTTACCGCCCTCGACGCCAACCAAGAGCTCAAGGTGCAGCAAATCAGCCTCGTAGAAACTCCGTTCGGAGCCGACTACAAACCCGTTGTCAGCGTGCCCAACCCGGACCGCACCGACCGCTGGATCGGCCAGCCTGGCCTCTTTGAACGCCCTGTTGGCATCGCAATGGCCGGCGACCAAAGCCGCTACATCTTTGTTGTCGACGAATCCAAAGATTCCGTCTACCAGTTCACGGCCAACGGGCTAGAGGGCATTCCTCCGCCCCCCGCGAGCGGCGAAACCCGCTACGCCAAAGTCTCATTTGGCGGCCGCGGAACCGGCCCGATGCAGTTCAACGGCCCCGTAGCGGTCGGCTACTGGCGCCAAATCCTCTACGTTGTCGATGCCGGTAACGGCCGCGTCAGTAGGTTTAAGAATACGTTAGACTTCGAATAACGCTCGCGTAACACCCACCAAGAATCCCACAACTACCTTTGCAGAACCACTTAAGTTGATCATCATGAAGCACTTTTACGCACTAATCCTCGCGGTACTCGGACTTAGCGCCACCGCAACCAACCACCAAGTTCAGGTCGGTTCAAACTTTTTCAGCCCTGCAGCCCTGTACATTTCAGCGGGTGATACCGTCACTTGGACTCAGGTTAGCGGAACCCACAACGTGAATGGTTC
>CAZKLA010000230.1:0-1186 GCA_964553455.1 uncultured Aquiluna sp.
TTGACACGCCTACGCCTGTGGCTGATGTGCGTGGGAACTTTGCTGTGTTGAATCCTTTGGCTAAAGGCACAAACGTCACTATCTCTGGGGCCAACCTAAACTACACAGCGCCCAACTCATCAGGAGCGTATGGCAGTGTCTTATCCACCATTGGCGTGACTAGCGGCAAGTGGTATGCAGAATATGTTTGGACAGCAGGCAGCACCAACTCTCACGTTGGCATCGCTACTGGCAACATCAATTTAAACACCTATTTAGGCAACAACGCCACTGCTTACACCTACTTTGCCAACGGGCAAAAATGGAACAACAACACAGGCACTGCCTACGGCGCGTCATACACAAACGGCGATGTGATTGGTGTTGCGTTTGATGCAGATGCTGGAACGCTGACTTTTTACAAGAACAATGTAAGCCAAGGAACTGCCTTCACAGGTCTGACCAGTGGCCCTTACTTTTTTGGCATCGGCATGGGCGAAAGTGGTCAAACAGCCACGATGAACTTCGGTCAACGCCCCTTCGCCTACACACCGCCATCGGGCTTCAAAGCCCTGCACACTGGCAACCTGCCAGAGCCTGCGATTGTGGATGGTAAGACGCAGTTTAATGCTGTGCTTTATACAGGCAATGACACTAACAACAGGTTTATATCTGCTGGTTTTAACTCTGACTTGGTGTGGATAAAAGGCAGAAGTGACGCTACCAGTAATCTTTTGTTTGATAGATTGCGTGGAAATGGACAATACCTGCTTTCAGATAGTACCGTCCAAGAAAATGCTTTTGGTTCTTTGGGGTATACCAACACAGGCCCGTCAACAGGCGGCTTCGTTGTTGACGCTGGAACAAACCCATCCCTTAACGGGTCAGGCAGAACCTACGTCGCATGGAACTGGAAAGCCAACGGAGCAGGCGTAACCAACACAGCAGGCTCCATCACCAGCACAGTGAGTGCGAACCCTACTGCGGGGTTCTCGATTGTGACTTGGACAGGTGACAACAATGCCGACAGTCGTGTAGGCCACGGCTTGGGCGTAACACCGCAAATTGTAATCATCAAACCAAGATCAGCTTCTGGAGCTTGGTATTTTCAAACAACCATTATTGACGGTAGTTATGATGAACTTGCATTGAATACTACGAGTGCAAAGGTAGATAGAGGAAGCCCGTACACCCCGCCAACCTCCAC
>CAZKLA010000231.1:0-1180 GCA_964553455.1 uncultured Aquiluna sp.
CGCAAAGCAAGATAAAAAACCTCGCGTACACACTGAGTTTGCCCTTCCGCGCACTGGCAAAGCAAATCATTCAGAGCCGGTCTCATGAGCGGTCGAACTTCAATCCCATGACCAACGTCAAGTCTCCTGTTTCTTCAGCGAACCCGGGAAAGGAAATGACCTTGCAGCTCACCGGCGAGACCGTTGAAGTCTTCGACGGCTGCGATAGCCACACAAGGCAATCACTGTTCGGAAAAATCTTCGGCTGATTTACGCAAGCACGAGTGTCAAGCCACCCGCTCGAGCTTCGCAATCCCCAAATCCAGCAGCTTCATCCCATTGCGCCCGAAATTGATATGCGCGCGTGCCTGCGTGCCGCTGCCTTCGATATCAATGATTACACCGTCGCCGAATTTCGCATGACGTACATTCTCACCAACGCGCCAGCTGATATCGCGGCTCATGGTCTGCGCGATCTGGTTATTCCCGACTTCCGGCGAGTCGACCCATGCCGCCTTCTGCTGCGACAGCCCAAACCAGTGCGACTGCACCTTCGGTGACAGCCACTTCAAGCTGGCTTCGGGCAACTCCTCGAAGAAGCGTGATTTCATGTTGTAGCGGGTCTGTCCGTGCAGCATGCGGGTCTGCGCGAAGCTCATATAAAGGCGCTTCCTCGCACGCGTAATGGCCACATACATCAGTCGCCGCTCTTCCTCGACACCGCCATCGGCCTCTTCGCTGTTCTCATGCGGGAACAGCCCTTCCTCGAGGCCGGTGATAAATACTGCATCAAACTCAAGTCCCTTGGCCGAGTGCACGGTCATTAGCTGTATCGCGTCCTGCCCGGCCTGCGCCTGGTTGTCGCCGGCTTCCAAAGATGCATGCGACAGGAAGGCGGACAAGGGCGACATCACGGTGACCAGCGGCGCATCAGCATCGAGGATGTCGGTGCCATCACCGGTTGTCAGCAGTACGTTCGATGCAGCTTGCGCCTGCGGGCCGAGCAGCGCCGGCGAATCCAGACCGTAGCCTTCCTCCGACACGAACACAGTAGCCGCTGCGACCAGCTGCTCAAGGTTCTCGATACGGTCTGCGCCTTCCTTCTCCGACTGGTAGTGCAGAATCAGACCGCTCTTCTCGATCATCACCTGCACCATCTCCGGCAGCGGCAGCTGCTGGGTTTCGAAGCGCAGGCCCTCGA
>CAZKLA010000232.1:0-1159 GCA_964553455.1 uncultured Aquiluna sp.
TTTGAACATAAGCTTGATGACTCTTGGCAAGACGAATTCCGTTCTGGTAACATTGACTTTGTTTCTAAACCAGTTGATGCTAATGGAAACGAAGTTCCAAAGAAAGAAGCGAAGTTTTTTGAACTTGTGAAAGGTCCTAATGACACATACGTATGTGACTATGATGGAATTCGCAAAGTAGAAGAAAGAATTCAAAACGGATTCCGTTTGTTTGGAAAATATTATTCCGCGCTATGGGATTGAGTTTTGCAGTTATCAAAATGCCAACGTTTCATATTAGTAAGTTGTCCTTCTTTTCCACAATGAGGACAACTTACTATTGTTGAATTATTAGATCTAAATTTCATATTAGAAGTGTCTGATTTTGGCTTTCTTAATTTCTCAAGAGTTTCTTCTGAATGACGTTTTCCATAGAATGGATTTAGTTCTGGTTTTCCGTAAAATGGATGATTAGCACCTCGTATTTTTGCTAGTCTTTTCTCTTTATGTTCTTTTGATTGTGGTCCTTCTTTTAAGAATTTTCCGCACACATTTCTATTGAGCCATATATCGTTGTTTAGAATATCTAACTTGCGTAATACACGCTCTTCCCATGATCTAGCTTCATGAGCAGTTTTGAATGTTTTTCTAACTTCATAGTGAAATGAATCTTTCCCATAAGTTTCTACTAATTTCTTAACGTATTTTGAAGACGAAAAGTATGTACTCCAAAGCTCTTTTGGTGTACAATTATTAGCATACCGTACGCCATAGTATTTTTGGCCTGTGATTTTATTAAAAAGAAAGTAAGTATATGGAATCGTCAATTGAATCTCCTTCTATTATTTATACATATCAAGGATTGTGGGATTAAAATGAAGTTTAAATTTATCTGTGAACACGAAGAAGGCGATATCGTAACACATGAATTCGATAAGCTAACTTTGAGCGATGTTCTAATGCGTATGCAAGATTTCTTAAAAGGTTGTGGATATGTTTTTAATGGTACACTCGATATCATTGAAGACGACACACCTTCAGTTTACGCATTTGAAAATACAGATCCTCCAACTGCTGTCGAAATAGCAGATATTGATGATGATGGTCGATGCTAATAAATTTATTTAGACCAACAATAGAATGGATTAAAGATGACTTCCGTTCTCATCCTATTCGCTTT
>CAZKLA010000233.1:0-1142 GCA_964553455.1 uncultured Aquiluna sp.
GCTGCGGCTTCTTGCAGCACAGCGCGGATGTAGCGCTCTTTGGCTTCCTGTACCTGTTTTGCTGGTGCTGCGTCTTCGGCGTACAACGTACCTTGCAGTCGTTGCTCAGGATTACGGAGCATATCAACCAGCTTCTCGACGTCAAAAAGGGCGTCTTCTGCTTGGTCACGCAAGTCATAAACAGTGCTAGCGTTCTTGTCGGCACCGGCCAATCCGCTCAGCTGCGTGCGTTCTTCCAGTAGCTTCTGCCGCGTCTCAACATCTTTGGCATCGGCCAACGCCTTGTCTATAGTATCAATACGCTCAAAGATATTCTGCGTGCGTTCTGAGAACGTCACGCCCTCTGGGGCCGCCACATCTGGTTCGGTTCCTGCCGTTGCTTTTTCCAGCATAGACGGTACGAAGCCAAGTTTTTGGTCGTAGAAGTACTGCTCGACCAAGCGTTCTTCTGCGGTTTCGCGCTGCTGCTCAGCAAACAAATCTGGCGTGTCGTCAGGCAGTGTCTGTTGTTGTTGCAACAAGTCTTGCCGCTCACCCAGTATGCGTTTGGTGTTCTCTTTGTAGTACTTGTTGGCGGAGTCCGCAGGGGCGGCCAGCTTGCGTGGGGCTCCGAGGTCAAGCCCCTGTTGGTCACCGCCGACCTCAGCCAGTTGTGTCTGCGCACGCTCAATACGCTCGATCAGCTTGGCTGCTTTGTCGGGGTCAAAGCCGGGGCCTGCCATCTTCTGCAGCTGCTGTTGTGCCTTGGCGATTTCTTGCTGGAGTTGCTGAGTCTGGCCGGCCGTGTCCACAAAGCCCGTTGCTTTCAAGCGCTCATCCAGCGCTGCTACGTCTGCTTTGATCAGGCTGCGCTGCTGCTGCAAGGTTTTGATGGCGTTCACGTCTGCGCTGGCTGCAGCTGCGCTCATACGCTCTTGGTTGTCTTCGAGCAAACGGCCCAAATACTGGCGCTGCTCCATGAGCTTTTCGGGTGCGACTGCCTCTGTTTTTGCTTCCTGCTCTTCCACAGCATCCAAGCCGGGGATAGTTTCTTGGGGCGACTGCACATACAGCTGGTTGGCCGTAGGCGCGTTGCGTTCTGCTTCGGTAAAACGGGAGGCTTCGATGTTGGCCAGTCGCGGCTCAAGCGCCTTGTACTTCTC
>CAZKLA010000234.1:0-1136 GCA_964553455.1 uncultured Aquiluna sp.
GGGGGGTAACTAATTCCACTTTTCTTCCCAAAAGATCCTCCAAAAAAAAGGAGAGCTCCATAAAATTATCAAAGGTCTTTTGCTCTGGGAAAAAATCAACAAGCAAATCCACATCACTGGTTTCGTTGAACGTACCTTTTGAAAAAGAGCCAAACAAACCTAAATTACAAACACCGAAGCCTTTAATCACCTCTCTATTTGAGGTGATTGCAGCTAAGAGATCTTGTTTGGTATGGAGTTTAGTTTGGTTCATAGATTAAACCAAAAGTAGGTTTTTTTGGTCTATGCACTGCAAAAGTTTAGACAAAAACCTGTGTTTTATATTGGATGAGCCAAATCCAAGGCAATCCCAATCATCTACTTTAAGATTCTAGTGGAATCCAAACCACTTACTTTTTCAATACGATTCGCTCCCCTTCTGTAGCGACCTCAAAGCCTAGCTTTTTGACTGCATCTCGTTCAGGACCTTCCAATAGCAACGGATTGGTGTGGTTGAAGTGAATAAACTTGACTTTCCGTTTCTCTGCAGCTGGGAGCGGGGAAAATAGCGTGATGGTCTCAGCAACAAAAGGATGCGGGATCTCACTCATGTTTCGATTGGGAAGCTCCCCTTCCTGATAGAAGGTAGCATCCAGTAAAGCTACATCCACACGGGCTACTTCTGCCCGAATATCCTTTTCCCAAAGTGGCCACTTATCTATATCAGGAACAAATAGCAGACTCTTTTCGCTGGTTTCGATACGAAAACCTACCGTTTCCGAAAACTCATCCCGATGGGGAACTTGCAAAGGAGTGACCCGCAAGTCGGAGGTCAATTGAATGGGTTGATCCTGTTCCATCAAGATCAGCTTAATATTTCCCAATGCCAACAACTGGCTCCAAGGGGCATTTTTTTCCAAGAATCCCTTCATTCGAGGCATCACATAGACCGGCATGCCTTTGGCGCCCATGGCCTCGCGACCGAGCTGCAGCAAACCCGCATAATGCCCCATGTGGGCATGCGTTAGAAAAATACCCGAAAGGTTGGAGGTCCCTGAAGACTTTTGGAGCTGCTGGAGTTGAGCCGTAAAGTCCGGAGTCGCTTCAAACAACCAGTTTTGTCCACTGGCCTGATCCGTGAGCCCCAAACTCACCAC
>CAZKLA010000235.1:0-1120 GCA_964553455.1 uncultured Aquiluna sp.
TCACGCAAGCCTTGCCCTGTGCCTAAGAACCCTTTTAAAAAGTTCTGGCCAAAATCTGCCATGTGCTAGCCCGCCTTATTGGCCTTGGCCTGCACCAGTCACTGCGCCAGCAATGGTCTGACCAAGAACTGTGCCGATACCAACACCGCCTTGTGCAACATCGCCAGCAACTTGGTTGGCGTTGTCATAAGCAATAGTCAAACTCACTGTAACAGGGGCACTTTCGCTGTAGTTCAATGCACCGTAATCAGCGCCTTTGAGGTAGCAACCGTAGAGTTCCCAAGTTTCTAGAACTACTGGAGCAACAGCACCGTTGCCGCCATCGAGGATTTCGATACGAGTTGTAAACTTGTAGTCAACGCCACTGGATGCTGAAGCCATTTCCAAGAAGTCCATTTGCTTTTGCATCTGCTCGCCAACCAGTCTGCTGACTTGACCCGACGCATCGTCACGGATTTCTGTTGTGCAATCTGCCCAAGAGTGCTTGCCAGCCAGTTTCAATGTTGAGTTGTAGATTGGCAGAGTAATTTCTTCAAACGTCAAGTTAGGACGACTGAAGCTCATTACCTGTTTGGTCAATTCAGTTGTGGGTTTAGATACACCAAAGTTTTCGAAGAACACGCGAAAGCGATATCTTAATTTTGGCATCAACAGGCCTTGAGCTCCGCCACCTGCGGCGTCTGCTCCTACGGGCACTGTCATTTTGTTTAGTGATGCACTTGCCATAAATTTCTCCTATATGTTTATTTACCTAGAAAGAGAGTCCTTGCGGACCCCCTTCTTAAGCGGCTGCTCCAGAGATCTCTCCAGTGTTCTTGATACGCAGAGGAATGTAGATGAATTCAACTGCTTTCACTGGTTCGATGGCAATGTCAACCCATAGTTCGTTTCTGTCGATTCGAGCTGGTGTATTGTTGCTGGTATCGCAAACTACCAAGTAGTCATAAATGGCTCTCTTGGCAGTCAAATCAATCATCAAGCTATTGACTGTGTTGGTCATTTCCTGACGAGTGATTTCGTCGTTAGGTTCAAACAAGAACAACTTACCAATCTGTTCCAAACGTCCACGCAAGAATGCAACCAGTCGTGCAACGTTGATTCGATCCAACGCTGTTGTAGT
>CAZKLA010000236.1:0-1111 GCA_964553455.1 uncultured Aquiluna sp.
CTTCGTCTTCACAAGACAAGGACTTCATTAGATTCATTACAATCTTACGTTCAACTGCAGCACTTGGATAGTCTTGGTTGAAAGTGATTGCGAAACGTTCTAGGAAAGCTTCGTTCAGAACGTTAGTACCAATATATCGACCATCGTCACTACCTTTACCTTTAGTGTTCGCAGTAGCAAACACAGTAAAACCGGGAGCTGGATAGATCAATTCATTTTTGAGCTTGAAGTAATATGGCTTTCCTTCAAGGATAGGTTGCAAGCAAAGCAAGGTGTTTGCAGAACCTGCGTCAATTTCGTCGAGTAGAAGTGGAATACCATTGCGCATGGCAATAATGACTGGACCTTCTACAACTTCTACGTTGCCATCGACTAGAGTTTTAGATCCAATAAGTTGATCCTCGTCAGTCATCATGTTCAAGTTAACACGAATGAGAGGACGCTTGTTCTTAGCACATGCTTGTTCGACAGTCGTGGATTTCCCGTTTCCAGTGGGACCACTAATGTAAGCAGGGTAGAATTGACGAGACTTGATGATAGTATCAATGTCTTTGTGGTTTCCGAATGGGACGTAGTTCGAATCTACTTTTGGAATGAGGCTAGTTGTGTCTTCCATATTGACAATCACTGGTTGCGGTTCTTCTTTGTGTACAACGTTGCTTCCAGGAAGAACATAGATTCCACGTCCTGCCTTGTGTTGCATAAGCCAAGTCGGCCATTTAGAGGTATCAAGTTTCTCCATCACATGGACAATCTGTGCACGATTGACGTGGCCAGACGATTTCACATCAGGAAATTCTTGGAAGAGGGTGTCGAGGAATGTTTGATCAGTTTTCATAATATAATTATATCAAATGGACGAATTATTGTAAATAGCCTCAACAGCCCTATCAGGCCACAACTCCAATGAAGCTGTTGAGGACAACCCTAGACGTTTTACGTGTAGTGAACATCTTTGTAAGTTGCTTGGAGATCTGGGAAGCTGTCATATCTGGATTGACGTCATCTAGATCTTCGTCAATAACTTTGTTCGCACTAGATGTAAGGTACATCTCGTCACGTCCTGGAATGTTCTTCACTACTGCAGCTTTGTCTTTGCGTAGTCTTGCTT
>CAZKLA010000237.1:0-1096 GCA_964553455.1 uncultured Aquiluna sp.
GCCAGTCTTGGCCCGAGAGTTTTGGTCTTTGCGGTTTCCAACTAGACCTCGAGTAGCTCGGCTTCTTTGTTCTTTAGCGCTTCGTCAATCTTGTCGGTGTGAGCCTTGGTGATGTTCTCGAGCTCCTTTTCGGCGCGCTCGACCTCATCCTCACCAGCTCCGCCATCCTTCTTCAAAGCTTCGAGGTCTTCCTTGGCACTGCGACGAATGTTGCGAACTGACACGCGGCCGTGCTCGGCCTTATCGCGGGTTAGCTTTACGTATTCCTTGCGGCGCTCCTCGGTGAGCTCTGGCAGGTTGATGCGAATGATTGATCCGTCATTGTTTGGCTGCGCACCAAGGTTAGGCATCGCCATCAAAGCCTTCTCGATTGCTGGCAAGGCGCTCTTGTCATAAGGGTTGATGATGATTGAGCGAGCCTCTGGGTTCTGAATGCCGCCGAGCTGACCAAGCGGAGTCATGGTGCCGTAGTAGTCGACCATGATCTTCTGGAACATTGCAGGGTTGGCGCGTCCGGTTCGAACCGAGGCAAAGTCGTCCTTGGTGGCCTCAACAGCCTTGTCCATTTTCTCTTTGGCTTCAGCCAAGATCTCGCTAATCATGTTTTCCTTCTCTTCCTAAAAATCTATGCTCGCACCGAGGTGCCAACTGGCTCACCCAATAGCGCTTCGGAAATCTTCTCCATGCTGAAAACTCGCATTGGCATCTTGTTGTCCATGCACAAAGAAAAGGCGGTGGCATCGACGACCTTTAGCCCGCGCACCAAAGCGTCCTGGTAGCTGATCTCGGTCAGCATGGTGGCGGTTGGGTCCTTTCGCGGGTCGGCGGTGTAAACACCGTCAACGCCGTTCTTGGCTACCAAAACCTCTTCGGCACCAATCTCAAGCGCACGCTGAGCTGCAACTGTGTCGGTAGAGAAGTAAGGCAGTCCAGCACCAGCTCCAAAAATCACGACGCGACCTTTTTCCAGGTGGCGAATTGCGCGCAGTGGAAGATAAGGCTCGGCGACCTGCGCCATGGTGATTGCGGTCTGAACTCTGACGTCTCCGCCAGCCTGCTCAATAAAGTCCTGAAGGGCAAGGGCGTTCATAACCGT
>CAZKLA010000238.1:0-1087 GCA_964553455.1 uncultured Aquiluna sp.
GAGCAATGTGTCCGATGCAAAGGCCGGTTGTGCCGCCTGAGAATCGTCCGTCGGTTAATAGTAGGACATCTTTGCCCAGTCCTGCACCTTTAATTGCCCCAGTGAGTGCGAGCATCTCGCGGAATCCGGGTCCTCCCTTGGGGCCTTCGTAGCGGATAACCACTACGTCGCCCTTTTGGATCTTGCCCGCTACCAGTGCCTCCATTGCTGGACCTTCCCTGTCAAAGACACGAGCTGGACCCTCGAAGAAGCTCAAATCGAAACCGGCAGTCTTGACCACCGCACCATCTGGAGCCATCGATCCACGCAGGATCTGGATGCCACCGGTGGTGTGGATTGGGTTGTTCATGGCACGGATGATTTTGCCGTCTGGGTCTGGAGGGTTGATGCCCTCAAGGTTTTCGGCCATGGTCTTGCCGGTGACTGTCATAACGTCACCGTGCAGTAGACCTGCGTCAAGCAGCGCCTTCATCAAAACTGGAACACCGCCAACTCGGTCGACGTCGTTCATGACGAACTGACCGAAAGGCTTCAGGTCGCCTAGGTGGGGCACCTTGTCGGAAATTCTGTTGAAGTCATCAAGAGTTAGATCAACTTCTGCTTCACGAGCAATAGCCAAAAGGTGCAACACTGCGTTGGTTGATCCACCAAATGCCATTAGGACCGCGATGGCATTTTCGAATGCCTTTTTGGTCATGATCTGTCTCGCTGTGATTCCCTTGGCGATCAGGTTCACAACCGCTTCACCGCTGCGCTCGGCCCAGGTGTCACGACGACGGTCAGCCGAAGGTGGGGCCGCTGAGCCTGGAAGGCTCATGCCAATTGCTTCTCCGATTGAGGCCATGGTGTTAGCGGTATACATTCCGCCACAAGCGCCTTCGCCAGGGCAAACAGCCTTTTCAATACGAGTGAGGTCTTCCTCGCTCATCTTTCCAACCTTGCAGGCGCCAACAGCCTCAAAGGCGTCGATGATCGTCACAGGCTTTTCGGTTCCGTCGGTTAGCTTGACCCAACCAGGAGCAATCGAACCTGCGTAGAGGAATACCGAGGCGAGATCTAGGCGGGCTGCTGCCATCAACATGCCCGG
>CAZKLA010000239.1:0-1082 GCA_964553455.1 uncultured Aquiluna sp.
AGAACACTAAGTTTTACAGGTGATGCAACTGGATCCATGTCAGTGGATGGTTCTGCAAATGCATCAGCAGCTCTTACGCTTGCTAATTCAGGAGTCACAGCTGGATCTTATGGTACTGCAAGCGCGGTGCCAGTACTTACAATTGATTCAAAAGGTAGAATTACTTCAGCGACCACTACAGCAGTTGCAGGTGTATCTGCAGTAGGTTATAACGCAACATCAGGTGTATTATCAATTGATACTTCGGCTGGAACAACGTTCACAGCAGACATCGGTGTAGGTACATCTGATAGTCCTACATTTGCGGCATTATCAACAACCGGCGATATCACGATTGGTGGCAATCTAATAGTTAATGGTACTACAACTACGTTAAATTCTACTACACTCTCTGTAGACGATATTAACATAACTGTTGCAGATGGTGCCGCAAATGCAGCAGCAGCGAATGGTGCAGGTTTAACTGTTGCTGGAGCAAATGCAACTATCACATATAGTTCATCAGATGATCGCTGGAATTTAAACAAGAACTTAAATGTAACAACTGTTTTTGGCGCATTAAGTGGAAATGCTTCAACTGCTTCTACACTTCAGACTGCAAGAACTATCACGTTATCTGGAGACGTTAACGGAAGCGTATCTTTCAATGGTTCTTCAGATGTTACGATTACTACAACAGTTCAGCCAAATTCAGTAGCATTAGGGACTGATACAACTGGCAACTACATGCTTGATGTTAGTGCCGGTTCTGGCATTTCAATATCTCATACACAAGGTGAAGGTTCTACTGCAACTATATCGCATGCTGATACATCTTCGGTGGCAAACTTATCTAGTGATAACGCTGGCAATACTTTCATTCAAGATATTTCATTAACGTTTGATACGTTTGGTCACGTAACTGGTGCATCCGTAGCTACAGGTTCAGTAGTAATTGGTGATGGTGCTATGACAGTTACAGCTGGAACTGATCTAGCAGGTGGCGGTCAATTAGGTACTGCAAACCAAACGGGTTCAAGCTCGGTTACAGTAAATCACGCTAATATTACTAGAACAGATACAACGAGTTCAGCATCTCCAGC
>CAZKLA010000240.1:0-1079 GCA_964553455.1 uncultured Aquiluna sp.
GTAGGTTCTGCGATACCGCACAGCTCCTCAATATCTCCCTGCTTGTTGGCACCCATCTCGATGATGGCGATTTGGTGCTCAGGGCGCAGACGGAGGAGCGTCAGCGGTACACCGATGTGATTGTTGAGGTTGCCAATCGTGGCTAGCGTATTGAATTTCTGCTTTAGGACGCTGTGCAAAAGTTCCTTGGAAGTGGTCTTTCCGTTGGAACCCGTCAATCCAATGACCGGAATGTCAAATTTTCGTCGGTGGTAAGTGGACAGCTGCTGCAAGGTGCTCAAGACATCCTGGCACAAAAAATAGTGGGCATCCCCAGCAGGAACTACAGCAGGGTCATCCACCACCACAGCCGAAGCGCCCATCTCCAAGGCAGTTGGTGCAAAGGCATTCGCATCAAAGTTTGGCCCTTTCAAGGCAAAAAAGAGATTCCCCGAATCAATTTTCCGAGTATCTGTACTTACACCAGTGCTGTTGAGAAAAAGGGAGTAGAGCGTATCTAGGTTCATTTTTTTCAAAAATTTGTCACAAAATAACGCAATCGAAGCATCTTTGCAGTGAGCGATCCGTTTTATTTTAAGCGAATACGCCTCTTACCATGCGAAAAATCCTTGTCCTAATTTTGTTGTGGATTGCCACACCCCTGTTTGCACAGCAAGTGGTGGAATTGGATCAAGGCAAAACCATTCGTCTTAATGGCCAAGTGCTGTCGAGTGGCTTTTCGCTAGGGATCAACTCCGCCCAGATCCAGACGCTAGACCTTACTGGGGATGGAAAAGAGGAATGGGTGGTTTGGGACATCAATTCGCGGCAGCTGCAGGTTTTTGAGAAAAAAGGGGAGCAGTTCCTTATCCGGCCCGAACTCAGTTACTTTTTCCCTTCAGATGTAAGCGGATTTTTGGTCCTGGTTGATTTTGATCGAGACGGGAAAAAGGACCTTTTTACGTCTACCGCACTCGGCGTAAAAGCCTACCGCAATACCTCTTCGGGAAGCCAGATTTCCTGGACCTTGGCTCAAAATTTCTTACGCTTGGAGGGAGCCAATAACATTCCTGCCAATAACCTGGACACACCGCTCCTCC
>CAZKLA010000241.1:0-1068 GCA_964553455.1 uncultured Aquiluna sp.
TTAGCTCGTAACCTTCGCGACGCATCTGCTCAACCAGGATGGCAAGCGCTAGCTCGCCGCGTCCCTGAACCTCCCACGCGTCTGGGCGCTCGGTAGGCAAAACCTTGATCGAGACGTTACCGATTAGCTCGCGGTCTAGGCGGTCCTTCACCAAACGCGCGGTGACCTTAGCGCCCTTGACGCGACCAGCCATTGGCGAGGTGTTGATACCGATGGTCATCGAAATGGCTGGGTCGTCAACCTTGATTAGCGGCAGCGGACGAATGTCGTTTGGGTCACAAAGCGACTCACCAATGGTGATGTCTTCGATACCGGCAACGGCAACGATGTCGCCAGGGCCAGCCTTCTCGATTGGGTGGCGGTCCAGAGCCTTGGTTCCCAATAGCTCGGTGATCTTTACGGTCTGAGTAGTGCCGTCCTGACGAACCCAGGCAACCTGCTGACCCTTTTTGATCTCACCGTTGTAGATGCGAAGCAGTGCCAGACGACCAAGGAATGGTGACGCATCCAGGTTGGTGACGTGAGCCTGCAGTGGCACGCTCTCGTCGTAACTTGGCGCTGGAATGTACTTGAGGATTGCCTCGAATAGTGGCTCTAGGTTCTCGGAGTCTGGCAGTGAGCCATCGGCAGGCTTGGTTAGCGATGCGCGACCAGCGCGACCCGATGCGTAGATAACCGGCAGGTCCAGAATTGCGTCAACGTCTAGATCTGGGACGGTGTCGTGCAGATCAGAGGCTAGACCCAGCAGTAGGTCGTGGCTCTCTTCTACAACCTCGTCGATACGAGCATCTGGACGGTCGGTCTTGTTGACCAGCAGGATGACCGGAAGCTGTGCCTCAAGTGCCTTGCGAAGAACGAATCGGGTCTGAGGTAGCGGACCCTCAGAGGCGTCAACCAACAGCACAACGCCGTCAACCATGGATAGACCACGCTCAACCTCGCCACCGAAGTCAGCGTGACCTGGGGTGTCAATAACGTTGATGACAATCTCTTTGCCCTGGGCCGCAGGACCCGAGTAGGTGATTGCGGTGTTCTTGGCGAGGATGGTAATTCCCTTTTCGCGCTCCA
>CAZKLA010000242.1:0-1059 GCA_964553455.1 uncultured Aquiluna sp.
CAATCCGTCGTTATTTAGGTACTTATGATGATTTCATTCTTACTGCATTTTCACTTCAAGCAGATAACAATAACTTCATTGAAAAAACTCAACGTGAACGTAAAGATCTTTTATCTCAGTTTTTAGATATTACAGTATTTGAACAGCTTTATCAATTAGCTTCAGATGAAATTAAAGAAACTGCAGGTAAATTAAAAGAATACAAAAAAACGGATTTTGCAGAACTTATCATTTCAGCAGATGCTATTATCAATGAAAATCAAGATACAATTCAAGCATTAGAAGAGCAAGAAGATAAAGCTCAAGAAGCTAGAAACGATGCGCAAAATCATATCGTTACACTTATTGAATCTAAATTACCTACTACATATGACGGTCCAGATATTGATGTATTAACTGCACAAGAAACACGTCTCACTGAAAAAATAGAAACTCTACAAAGTGATATTGAAACTGCAGAACAACGAATTGCAGAATTAAAACAACAAAATGCAGAACAAAAGTCTATTATTCAATCTCGTTACAATTCACAAGAAATACAAGAGAATATTGAAACTCATAAAAAACTATTAGAACAACATAAAACTCTTAGTTCACAAATAGCTGAACAATTAAGGATTATCGATGGTAAAGAAACCCAGATACAACATCTTGACGCTCATGAATATGACCCGAACTGCCAATACTGTACAAGCAACGTTTTTGTGCAGCAAGCAATCGAAGCCCAGGATACAATTGACACGGATAGAGCAATATTAAACGAATTAAGTCGTCGCTTCGATGAATTAGAAGCAGACATTGAAGCTGTATCTATTTATCAAGTACAATACGATGAATTAACTCATTATTCGCAAACTATTCGAGTAACATCAACAAATATTGAACGTAAAGAACTTGAACTTCAATTATTAGAATCAGAATTACAAACCCGCGAATCTGAATTAGAAACATGTTTAGAACGTCAAGATTCATTCAATAAAAATGAAACTGCAATCAAACATAATCGACGTGTTGATGCAAAAATTGCTACATGTAAAGATGATATTGATTTTTACACTG
>CAZKLA010000243.1:0-1058 GCA_964553455.1 uncultured Aquiluna sp.
CAGCAACAATGACCTGTGTGACTTTACCGTCTTGGACTTTTGCAAAATGTGCCATATTAAATCCTTATGCAGTAAATGTTCCAGAGGTTGTAAAGGTGTGGATGGTGTAACCACCAGCCGAAGTCACCGTACCGCCTGTACCGCGCTGTGCGCCAAGGTAGCGAATGATGACGATGCCAGAGCCGCCGTTGCCGCCTGTGCCGCCACCAGTGCCACCCATACTGCCGCCACCACCGCCTGTATTTGCCGAACCCGGCGTTCCACTGCCGCCAGCAGAACCACCGCCACCGCCACCAGACCCGCCAGTACCACCAGTGCCTCCACGCGCACCTCCACCGCCACCACCCGCACGAGTCGTAGACGAGCCTGTGATTGAAGAAGAAACCCCGGAACCCCCGTTACCACCAGTGCCGCTGTTGGGTGCAGTACCGCCAGTAGCACCAGCACCGCCACCGCCACCGCCGGGGTAGTTGGGAGCATTTACACCACCACCACCCGAATAACCTTGACCAGTTGTTCCAGCAGCGCCTGTTGCAAAGTTGTAGCCAGCTCCACCGCCTGAGCCACCAGAAGAACCTGTGTCTCCGTGATGACCACCACCACCACCAATGGAGGTAATAGAACCAAATACAGAATTAGCGCCGTTTGTCCCATTACTGGGATAACCCGCACCTGACCCGCCAGCTCCGACCGTAACGGTGTACGCTGTGCCCGGTGTCAGTGCTATAGAGGCTTCAGCGGATGCGCCACCTCCAGAACTCTCTCCAGCAACTGAAGAGCGATACCCCCCAGCACCGCCACCACCACCAGTGCCACCGCCACCGCCACCACCAGCGATGACAAGGTATTCGACTGAGTAAGTGCGAATAGGATCATTCCTAAACGGAACCCACGCAGCACTCACCGTGTCATACCACTCAGGCTCAGTCGTGGTTGTGTTCAAGCGATACATCCCCGCTTGAGGCGATGCAGGACGTTGAGCAGTAGTACCCACAGGCATTAGGGCTGCTCCGCTTGCTGAAGTCTTTTCAACAAACTTCGCGTCAGCCTCAGCCTTG
>CAZKLA010000244.1:0-1058 GCA_964553455.1 uncultured Aquiluna sp.
AGCATCCTGAGATCACTTGGCAAGGTACATTGGAAACCAACCGTGGCTGTCCATATGCTTGCACATTCTGTGACTGGGGTAGTTTGACCTACAACAAAGTCAAAAAGTTTGGTCTAGAACGTGTGTATGCTGAACTGGAGTGGATGGCCCGTCGTAACTTTGACTGGATTTCTATCACTGATGCTAACTTTGGTATGTTCCCCGAGCGCGATGGTTTGATTGCTGACAAGATTATTGAGTGCCAAGAAAAGTACGGATCACCGCGTACATTCTCAGTGGCATGGGCCAAGAATCAAAAGAAAGAAGTCATTGACATTGTGAAGAAGCTGCTGGACAGCAAAGGCTTCAACCAAGGCCTAACACTGAGTGTACAAAGTCTTGACTTGGATGTGTTGGAAAATATTCGACGCAAGAACATGGAAATGAACAAACTGGAAGAAGTGTTCAGCTTGTGCGATCAGCGCAACATTCCTGCTTACACAGAATTGATCCTGGGCTTGCCTGGAGAAACCATGGAAACATGGAAAAAGAACTTCTATGCATTGTATGATTTGAATCAGCACACTGGCATCACTGTGTTCCAGGCACAGTTGTTAGAAAACGCTGAAATGAATTTGCTGCAAAAGAAACTGTTCAAAATTACCAGCCAGCCTGTGACAGACTACTTTGCTGGCAGCTACAGTGTGGAGCACATTGAAGAAAGTATCGACGTAATCACTGGCACCAAAGACATGCCTACTCCAGTGATGTTGGATGCACAGACCTTTGCGTGGTTCCAGACCACATTCCATATCAACGGTTTTGCCACACTGATTGCTAGATTCATCAACAAGTATCTTGGCATCAGTTACAACGATTATTACGAAGACCTTATGGCATACTGCAAAGGACATCCTTGGTTGCAGAAAGAAGAAGCCGAAGCTCGCAAGTATTTCTCAAACTGGATGACCACTGGCAAGATCGACCATCCCAAGATTGGTGTAGAGATTCACGGTTGGAACATCATTCATCGTAGTAGCATGAACATGCACAGTGAAAACGTCACTGATGATCTCTAC
>CAZKLA010000245.1:0-1050 GCA_964553455.1 uncultured Aquiluna sp.
TTTTCTTCTCCAGCTTTTCCTCCAAGGTGGATGTCAATTTTCTATAAATAACGAGAGTAAATTTTACCCTCGTTCTCAATACGAGGGTAAAAAATGATAAAAAATACCCTCGTAATATTTTACGAGAGTAAAAAAAGTGTAATTTTACCCTCGTTATATATACGCGTGTACTTTTTACTCCTGTTATGATCCATTTTAATCGTTCGATTCCTTACAATACCCTTCCTTCCCTTCCACCAAAGGTGGATTTGGAGACCAAGGCAATCTTACTGAAAGTCATTTCAGCCAGTAGGGGACTGGCTAAATTGAACGGAGCCATTCGGAAATTGCCGAACCCCACCTTGTTTATTGATACGATTCATTTGCAGGAAGCAAAGGCGAGTTCGGCCATTGAAAACATCCTAACCACCCACGATGACCTGTATCAAGCGTTGGTCTCGGATACTGCGTTTGAAAACCCTGAAACTAAGGAAGTACTTCGCTACAAAGAGGCCCTTTGGTTGGGAGTGGAACGGATGAAATCTCGGCCTTTCTTGACGACCAACTTATGCATTGAATTGGTGCAGGCGATTAAGGGAAATACAGCTGGGATTCGGCACGGAGAAGGTACGACATTGTCCAATCCTTTTGGGGAAGTCATTTATACTCCTCCCAGTGGTGAGGAGGTCATTCGAGAGAAGTTGGCTGCTTGGGAAAAGTTTGTAAACGAAGAATCAAGCCTCGATCCTTTGATCAAGATGGCCCTAATGCACTACCAGTTTGAGGCTATCCACCCATTTGCGGATGGCAATGGACGTACAGGGCGAATCCTGCTTTTTCTATTTCTAAAGCAAACTGGGCTCTTGGAGTTGCCAGCGATTTACCTTAGTGAGTACATCATCCAGAACAAAAAAGACTATTACCGTCACCTTCGTGCCGTAACAGAGAAAAGTGATTGGGAGGGTTTTATTCTGTACATATTGGACATGGTCGAGCAAACCGCTAACCATGGTTTGAACAGGATGGATCAGGTGATGGATCTGTTAAAGGAGACGAACGAACAGGTTCGCA
>CAZKLA010000246.1:0-1042 GCA_964553455.1 uncultured Aquiluna sp.
CCCATTTTTACGGCGCGCTACAAAAAGATTTTAAAGCCCGGTGGCATTATTCACATGAAAACCGACTCCGATGTCCTCTTCGATTACACCCTTGAGCAAATTGAAGAACACGGCCATCAAATGCTGGAGTGCTACCCCGACCTCTATGCCAACATGCCTGCCGATTTAGATCCGCAAACAAGAGAGATCTTCCATATCAAAACCTACTACGAAGAATTCTTCCGCAAACGCGGACACATCATTAAGTATTGTAAGTTTAAACTGGCTGAATAAAGCCTTTTGCTGAAAAAGTCTTTTTTTGGTAAGCGCTACCTAATGAGCGTGTAATTGGCATAACTGGTATCGATGCCAATTAGTTTGAGCCAATTCTTCACTCTATTTTTTAGTGTCCTTTTGCGCTTAGTGATATCCATCTGAAAAGTCCAGTTTCGCGCTGCAATTCTCGGTGCAATCCACTGCGGGTGTGTACCTTCAAAACGCGCGAGCTCATGGATGTGGTCTTCGTAGTCAAAGGCAGCAGCCACCTTTATGTTTTTCTCGAGCCAGGCGTCGTCGTGCCAAAGTTTATGAAAGCTCTCTTGCTTGCGCTGCATGGCTTGTGGGTCCTTGACCCAACCGTAGTGAAACACGCGCGCATTGGCAGGTGCCACTTTGAGTTTCTGATCTGGGGTTTTGCGAAAACCTTGCGCATCGCGAAAAGAAAAAATGCCTCTTCCGGGCTTCACAACTCTAATTTCTTTTTTATACCAATTGTTAGACACGCCAATGTAATCGTAAGAGCCGTAAAAATGGAGGTAATCAAACAACAAGCCATCTACGTCTTGATCGTGCTGAAAACGGATCATTGCTTTTAAAATTTCCGGATGATCGGCTTCGTGCATGACTTCATCGCCTTGGATGTAGATGGCCCAATCTGCCTCGGGGTCGATAGCGGCCAGCGCTTTGTCGGTCTCGACAGCGAGTACACGGCCGTTTTCGCGGAGGGTGTCGTCCCAGGTGGTTTGGATGATTCTTACTTTGGGGTCGATGTTTTGGATCAGGG
>CAZKLA010000247.1:0-1037 GCA_964553455.1 uncultured Aquiluna sp.
TATTGCAGGTCAGCCTGATATCCCACATACCTTTGAAGAACAGAAGCAGCTTAAAGAAGCAGTTAAAGCTCTAATTAAAAAAGTACTAACTGAAGAAGTATCTTTAGAAGGAATCAAAAAAATAGATTTCGACTTCAGAGGAGATAGACTTTTAGGTGCGTATGTACATACATCGGAACCTTACCCCCAATACGTCAAATTAGATCAAGCTAAAGAACTACTAGCAACTCTAGGACTTGCTATCGATCCAAAAAGCCCTTACTTACAGCTCGGAAGAGACATAGACGCTAAAGCAGGAGAGAATAGAGATAAAAACGGCGACGCTATCATTGACGGAATTATTGTGACTACGTCAGATAAAACTTTTGAATAATATATAATAACCCGGACTATGTCAACCCTATTAGTAGAATATACGCCTTTCCGTCCTACGATCACCGAGTCTAAGCAAAGACCCGGAGTGTTCGAGGTAACAGGTGTTATGCAGAGAGCCGGAAAGAAGAACCAGAACGGAAGAATCTACGAAAGAGCTATCCTCGATAGAGAGGTTAAGAAGTACATGGAATCTTTCGTTAAGGTTGGTAATGCATACGGTGAATTAGATCACCCAGAATCTCCGATTGTATCACTAAAGAATGCCTCTCACGTAGTTAAGGATCTATGGTGGGATGGAGATGACCTAATGGGTAAAGTTGAATTACTTAACACCCCTTCAGGCAACATCGTAAAAGAAATCATCAAAGGCGGCCACACAATCGGTATCTCTTCCAGAGGTACAGGTTCAGTTCAGCCAATTGGTGAAAACACCCTAATGGTTAAAGACGATTTTGAATTAGTGTGCTGGGATTTCGTATCGAATCCTTCTACACACGGAGCATTTTTAAACCCCGTTTCCTTAAATGAAGCCAAGCAAGTTGTAGACCGCTACAGCAAGCTTCACAACATCATCGGAGACATTTTAAGAGCATAATTATGGAAAACTTTGATTTAAAAAAATTCTTAGTAGAGAACAAACTTACCTCTAACTCTAAGATGCT
>CAZKLA010000248.1:0-1024 GCA_964553455.1 uncultured Aquiluna sp.
TTCCGTGGAAGCCTAGGTCCGACTTCTTGATTGGGTGGGTGTTAATTAATTGCATAGTACTTTTTCTACTTCACCGTTGCTGTACCTTACTACGTAGAGTCCTTTTAGTCCTTCTAATTTGTCTCCTACAATCCGGCCACACCAGTCATAGACCAGGTACTGTGTGTCAGGTTGTATACTATCTTCTTCAATACCTACTGTGGAAGGAAGTACTTTAAAGGTCCATTGAATACGCTGGATGCCAATTACCTGTCCGTTTCTCATATCTTTAATTTCTAATCCGGTTGCATAACTTCCTACTAGGGAAGGAACCCAGCTAATACTGTCATTGTTTACATGCATAGGTAGCTGTGTATGAATCTGCGGTACAAATACGCCGTTAGCATACCCTGAATGTAGGTCAGTCTGACTGATAGAAGTAATGTCATTATCTAATTTTACTAAGAAGCCACTATTGCCCCAAATCGGCTTCATTGTGTTGCGGCTACCAGCTTGCTGATTTATAATAAGGGGTACTCTTGCAAATGGAGTTGAGTTGTAGGGAATATGCCAATAATCAGCTGATATAATAAATTCTGAATTAAAAGAGCTTGTCGAGTTATTGAGCATTCCCCAGCAGCAATTCCTGTAAATAAAACGGTACTTATTTGAATCTAAATCTAAATAATCAGAAGTATAAGTATTTAGGTCATGTCCTTGAAAACTTGTTGTATTAGTTTTAGCTAATACAACTGTTCCGTTTTGTACGTACCACCCAACAGAATTCATCTCCCATCTCTCTACGTAAATGGTAGTGGGGGTAGGAATGCCCTGTGGATCAGAAATTAACCATACTCCAACTGTGGTGGAGTCTTGATTAGTTTGAGCTACTCCAACACCACCTCCTAGAAGATGTGATGCACTTAGATTAAACCCTAAAGTAAGGGCTAGTAGAACACTTAGTTTTTTCATTGAATTACATTTCTACAATTACACTTAAAAGCCTCTAAGTCCGAAGTAGACGGGGCTACATTCTTAAAATAAT
>CAZKLA010000249.1:0-1010 GCA_964553455.1 uncultured Aquiluna sp.
TATTTTTTGCATCTCTTGACCGGAACCGAAACCAGCTCGCTCGCTGGCGAGTTCTTGAAAGAATTCTGGTGGTTGCCCTTACTTTTCTTTGGTCTAGCTATTCTTTTATGGCGTACGCTCCTTCGCATAGGAAAGGAAGAAACTGTCCAAACGAGCAAATGGGCCTGGGTTCAATTTATCAGCATCCTCATGCTTGCTATTATCCTCGGAAGAGGCGGCGTCCAATTGCGTCCTATCGGCATTGTAGATGCCACTGCCTTCAGTAGCCTAGAACAAGCCCCTATTGTTCTCAACACCGCCTTTACGGTCTTGAAAACAACCGATGAAGGCAGTGCAAAACTGCTCCATTTTCACAACGAAAATGCGCTAGCCAAACTGCTTCCGTCAAAAGAGGGGAAGCCGTCTTCTGTTTTACCTAAAAATACGAATGTAGTTGTCATCATTATAGAGAGTTTCGGAACAAATTATGCCGGGCCAAATAGCCCGAAGTCCTTTACGCCTTTTTTAGACTCACTTGTTCAGAAAGGCTTGTTCTTTGATTACGCCATCGCCAACGGCCGCACCTCCATGGATGCCGTACCCGCCATTTTAGCCGGAATGCCATCTTGGCTCCCAGAATCTTATATTTTATCGCCTTATTGCAGCAATCAGCTCAATAGTTTGCCACAAATACTCAAGGACAAAGGTTACCAGACCTCGTTCTATCATGGTGCCAAAGAAGGCTCCATGAGTTTCAAGAGTTTTACCAAGGCAATTGGTGTCGATACCTATAAAGGACTAGAGTCTTATCCAAATCAGGCTCATTTTGACGGCAATTGGGGGGTATGGGATCACCACATGCTCTCTTATTTTGGAAAAGAACTCGCCCATCAACACCAACCTTTCTTTAGTTCTGTTTTCACATTGAGTTCGCATCATCCATATACCGTCCCTGGGTCATTTGAAGGTAAATTAAAGAGCGGTCCAGAACCCCTTTGCAAAACAATTTCATACACAGACAAAGCCTTGAG
>CAZKLA010000250.1:0-1002 GCA_964553455.1 uncultured Aquiluna sp.
GCATCTCTTTCTTGGTGAAAGGTAATACCAGGGTAGCGACGCGAAGAAGGCTTGATTTCTTCGAGGTCGAGGTTGTCGAGCATTTTGCGTCGGCTGGTGGCTTGTTTAGACTTAGCGGCATTGGCAGAGAAGCGCGAAATGAACTCCATGAGCTCTTTCTTCTTTTCTTCTGCTTTTTTGTTTTTGTCGGCGCGCTGGCGCGAAGCAAGTTGGGAAGACTGATACCAAAAGGTATAGTTACCCGTAAACATGTTGAGCTTGCTGAAGTCGATGTCGCAGATATGTGTACAAACGGTATCTAAGAAGTGGCGGTCGTGGGAAACCACAATGACGGTGTTACGAAAGTCAAGAAGGAAGTCTTCTAGCCAAGAAATGGTTTTGAGGTCGAGGTCGTTGGTCGGCTCATCCAAAATGAGAACGTCAGGGTTGCCAAAAAGCGCTTGCGCTAATAACACACGTACTTTGAGATCATTGGAAAGCTCTTCCATGAGCATGTAGTGTTTGGATTCGTCTATACCGAGGTTGCTGAGTAAGGTAGCGGCGTCGGTTTCTGCGTTCCAGCCTTCTAGGTCGGCAAATTCACCCTCGAGTTCGGCGGTTTTCATGCCATCTTCGTCGCTAAAGTCTTCTTTGGCGTATAGGGCGTCTTTTTCGACCATGATTTCATAGAGGCGTTTGTGCCCCATAATGACGGTCTGCAAGACCTGAATTTGATCGAATTCAAAGTGGTTTTGCTTGAGTACAGCCATGCGCTTGCCAGGTTCGAGGTCTACGCGGCCAGTTGTGGGGTCTTGTTCACCCGTTAAAATCTTGAGGAAGGTAGACTTGCCGGCACCATTGGCACCAATGACACCATAGCAGTTGCCATTGACAAATTTAACGTTGACTTCGTCGAAAAGTACGCGTTTACCGAATTGTAAAGAGAGGTTGGATACCGAAAGCATGCTGTAAATTTTTGCGCAAAGATACGCAAAAGAAATCAGCTATTGGTGCAAGTGTAAA